>CAMLMY010000045.1 GCA_946481345.1 uncultured Gilliamella sp.
TCATCTTGCTATTGGCGCAACGGGAACGGAGTCATTAGATAATATGATTAATATTTTTCCATTAGGTGAAATTAATTGGGTTTTTGTCGCCGCAAAAAATCATCCTATCACTCATTTAGAAGGGCCGTTATCGAACGAAACGTTACGCAAATATCCCGCAATCAATATAGAAGATACATCAGTTCATATGAATAAACGCGTAGCATGGTTACTGCCAAGCCAATCCGAAATTATTGTGCCTAACATCATAACCAAATTATCGTGTCATTTAAAAGGGCTGGGGATAGGTTTTTTACCGCGTTCGGTTTGTCAAAACTATTTGGATTCGGGTGATTTAATTGAATGCCAAGTGATTAATGAACGTAAACCATCGCCCCTATCTTTAGCTTGGAAAAAGTCACATATGGGAAAAGTGATGAGTGAAATTGTTAATTTATTTAAATTTCACCATCCATTAGCCAATAGTTTCTTAAAAAATATTGATATAAAAAGATAAATAATTCATCACAACTAAACGTGATTGTTAACAAATAAACAAGAAATAACTAAAGGAAAATCACATGTTAGATTTAGACAAATATGATCAAATTAATCCGCCAGCACGATTATTGATGGGACCGGGTCCAATTAATGCTGATCCACGTGTAACGCGAGCAATGGCTGCGCCTTTAATTGGTCAATTCGATCCTGTTATGACTGATTATATGAACCAAACGATGGCGCTTTATCGTGACATTTTTAAAACCAAAAATGAACAAACTTTTGTTATTGATGGTACAGCTAGAGCAGGGATTGAAGCCGTTCTTGTGTCAACTATTCGCCCTGGTGATAAAGTGTTAGTGCCAATATTTGGTCGATTTGGTTTATTACTTTGTGAAATCGCTCACCGCTGCCGAGCTGATGTGCATACTATCGAAGTACCATGGGGTGAAATATTCGATCCTAATGTAATTGAAGATGCCATTAAAAAAATTAAGCCACGTTTGCTACTTTGTGTGCAAGGTGATACATCAACTACATTACTTCAACCATTAGATAAAATTGGTGAAATTTGTCGTAGACATGGTGTGTTGTCTTACGTAGATGCAACCGCTTCAATTGTCGGTAACGTTTTAGAAGTTGATAAATGGCAACTTGATGGGGTATCTGTTAGTTTGCAAAAATGTTTGAGTGGACCTCCGGGTGTGGCTCCTTTAACGTTAAGTCCAAAAATGGTTGAAATCATCCAAGCACGCAAATGTGTTGAACTTGGTATTTGCGCTGAAGGCGATAGTAGTGGCAGTGATGAAATGATTTATTCCAACTATTTCGATATTGATATGATCATTCGTTATTGGGGATCAGAACGAATTAACCATCATACTGAAGCTACTTCTATGCTTTATGCTGCTAGAGAGTGTGCTCGCATTGTATTACAAGAAGGTTTGGATAATGTTATAGAACGTCATCGCATAAATGGTGCGGCTATGGTGGCTGGTTTACAAGCAATGGGACTTGAATTGTTTGGCGATATTAACCATAAAATGAATAATGTGGTTGGGGTGATACGTCCAGAACATATTAACGATCAAGAAGTGCGTAACTTAATGCTTAATGATTTTGGTATTGAAATAGGTGCATCTTTTGGTCCTCTTAAAGGTAATGTTTGGCGTATTGGCACCATGGGTTATAACGCTAGAAAACCGTGTGTTTTACAAACATTAACCGCCTTTGAAGCGGTATTAAATCGTGTTGGTTTTAAAACCGTTCAAGGCGCTGGATTACAAGCTGCTTGGGATATTTATCAAAAGTAAAATTGTACTATTGATAATAAACGCTCATCTATTTGAGTTAACCTTACATCCATTGCAAACAAAGCGGTGGATGTAACCATGGTGTAACACAATGCGTAACATAAAACATTATTGATCGCAAAATTACATGGCAAAGCATAGTGTTTTAGAACACTGAAAAGCTTAGCACCCTTGGTGTCAGCTTATTAGGGATAATATTATACTTAAGGAAATTAATTGGCTTTATAGCTGACCAATCTGGAGGAAGTTATAATGAAGCTATAATAATTCATTTATGTTTATAGTGTTATCACTTATTGCATCCTCGATATTAACCTTTTTTATCCAAACAATGAAGCAATAAAACTCCGAGATAGTAACTTTACAAAGTGCTAAGTAAAGTCCTGATTTTTTATTGTTGAGTTTAAAAAAGATCTCACGCTAAGATTCCCTTCTACTTTTTAATCATTTAATGCACTTTAAAAAGTAAATAGTATAATAAAATCCTAATATTAATTTGCTTTATTTCTCTCAAAAGCTATTATGGTTTTCACATTTATTTAAAGATAGGAATAACCATGATTAAGTCTTGTTTTTCGTTAATTTTATCCGCTTTTTTATTACTCACTAGTCATTTTAGTTATGCTGATAAAGATATAACTTATGTCGTCGGTGCGGGTGGTACATATCGTCCATTTGAATATGAAAATACTCAACGCCAGTTAGAAGGGTTTGATATTGATATCATCCAAGCAATTGCTAATGTGGAAAATTTTAATATCAAATTGATTAATACACCTTGGGACAGTATTTTTGCCAGTTTGAACAATGGTGAACGAGACATTATTATTTCAGGTATTACTATTACCGATAAACGCAAAAAATCGGTAGATTTCTCGTTACCTTACTTTCCTGCTGAACAAGTTGTTGTAACGCAAGCACACTCCAGTATTACTTCATTGGAAGATTTAAAAACCAAAACAGTAGGCGTTGTAAATGGTAGTACAGCAGATGTGGTTGTTTCAAAAGTTTTAGGAATGAATAGCAAAGCGATAAAGCGTTTTGATAATACGCCTCTTTTATTACAAGATCTTTATGAAGAAGGGATTGATGCTGCGGTTAGTGATGTTGGGGTGGTTAAGTTCTATATTAAAATGCATCCCAGAAAAGATTTCAATCTAATTGCTGATCAAAATTTCGAGCCTCAATATTTTGGTATAGCTGTTGCTAAAGGTAATGATAAATTACTTAATAGTATTAACGAGGGTCTTAAAAAAATTATTGCCAATGGTACTTATGCAACCATTTATGCTAAATGGTTTGATGAAAATGTACCAACTCTACCCATTAATTAATCGACAATTACAGGATCATTTTATTTATGCAGTTTAATTGGGAAGTGATTAGTGATTATTTGCCTCTGTTTATTGATGGAGCAATAATGACCATCACCTGTACGATAGTTTGTGTGGTGTTTGGTACACTTTGGGGATTAATATTAGGTCTTGGTCGAGTTGCTGAAGTGAAGCACGGCATTTATAAATATGTTTTATTATTAGTAGTAAAATGGCCAGTTAAAATTTATGTAAGTGCATTTCGGGGTACACCGTTATTTGTACAAATTATGGTTATGTACTTTGTTATCATGCCATTTCTGTTACATCCTCGAGAGGGTATTTTAGTCTCTGATTATTTGATCTCACCTGAAACCGCGCGTTTTTTACGAGTGCAATATGGCGCATTTATCTCTTGTGTTTTAGCGATAACTTTAAATGCTGGTGCTTACATTTCTGAAATCTTTAGAGCGGGTATTGAATCTATTGATAAAGGACAAATGGAAGCAGCACGATCACTGGGCATGAGTTATAGTAGTACCATGCGTAAGGTAATTTTACCACAAGCTTTTCGACGCATGCTTCCACCTTTAGGTAATAATGCAATTGCAATTTTAAAAGATTCTTCATTAGGTTCAGCTATCGGGTTGATCGATTTAGCGTATGCGGCAAGAACGGCTGGTGCAGCCAATGCTGTCTATACCGAACCTTATTTAGTTATCTCTTTAATTTACTGGTCTATGACATTTTTGTTGTCATTACTGGTCAAATATATGGAAAAAAGGTTAGGTAAAAGTGATTCACATTAATAATCTACAAAAGCAATTTGGTGATATCCATGTATTAAGAGGTATAACGTGCGATATCCAAGAAAAAGAGGTTATTTCAATTATTGGTCCGTCAGGATCGGGTAAAAGTACTTTTTTGCGTTGCATAAATGGGTTAGAAGATATCACCTCAGGTGAAATTGAAGTTAATGGCTTTAAAGTTCATGCCCCTAAAATCAATATCAATCGCTTGCGCGAATCTGTGGGAATGGTGTTTCAGCGTTTTAATCTGTTTCCACATATGACTGTGTTAGAAAATTTGATTTTAGCACCGCGTGATGTCAAAAAAATGGCCAAAACCGATGCTATTACCAAGGCAGAAAGTTTACTTATAAAAGTCGGACTAATTGATAAGATTGATGCTTACCCAAGTCAACTTTCAGGTGGTCAACAACAGCGTGTTGCCATTGCCAGAGCTTTGATGATGGATCCTAAAGTGATGTTATTTGATGAACCAACTTCAGCGCTTGATCCTGAATTGGTCGGTGAAGTATTAACCGTTATGAAATCATTAGCACAAGAGGGTATGACGATGGTGGTTGTCACTCACGAAATGGGTTTTGCTAGAGAGATGTCCAGCCGAGTCATTTTTATTGATCAGGGAATTATTCAAGAGCAAGGATCACCTGAGCAGATCTTCAAAAACCCACAAAACGAACGTACCCAGTTATTTTTAAGTAAAGTACTTTAGGTGTTTATGTAGTCAATGATTGGCACAAAAAAACGTTCTTAAAAAATTGAAGTGCCCCCCAATAGTTGGACAACCAATTACTGGGGGTTTTTTTATTGATAAAATTTGAGCGATTAAGCTTTATATTTTTTCATTACAATTGAAGCATTAGTACCACCAAAGCCAAAGCTATTTGACATAACTGTTGTCAATTCACGTTCGGTTGGTTCAGTAATAATATTCATGCCAACTGCTGCTTCGTCTAATTCATCAATATTAATACTTGGTGTAATAAAGCCATGCTCAAGCATTAATAATGAATAGATAAGTTCTTGTGCGCCTGTTGCACTTAATGAGTGACCAGTCATTGACTTAGTTGATGAGATTGCTGGAATATTGTCACCAAACACTTGTTTGATCGCCCATAACTCTTTTACATCACCAACAGGGGTTGATGTACCATGAGTATTGATATAATCAATCGGCGCATCTAAATTTTGCATAGCAAGTTGCATACAACGCATAGCACCTTCGCCTGATGGAGCAACCATATCATAACCATCTGATGTTGCACCGTAACCAACTAATTCACCATAGATATGAGCACCACGGGCTAATGCATGTTCTAACTCTTCAACGACAACCATACCCGCTCCACCAGCAATAACAAACCCATCACGATTGGCATCATAAGCACGTGATGCTTTTTCTGGACAGTCGTTATATTTAGTTGATAGTGCACCCATTGCGTCAAATTCGCAAGACATTTCCCAATTAAGCTCTTCACCACCGCCGGCAAAAACAATATCCTGTTTACCTAGCTGAATAAGTTCAGCTGCGTGACCAATACAGTGCACAGACGTTGCACAAGCTGAGGTCATAGAATAGCTCACACCTTTAATTTTAAATGGCGTCGCTAAACAAGCAGAAATTGCCGATGACATTGATTTCGTCACTGCATAAGGACCAACACCACGTAATCCTTTCTCTTTCATACCAGTAACGACCTTATATTGAGTTTTAGTTGAACCACCGTAACCTGCAATTAAACCAGTACGTAGATTAGAGACTTGTTCTGGAGTTAATTTAGCGTCTTCAATAGCTTGTTGTAAAGCAAGATAACCATAAATAGAAGCATCATTCATAAAGCGAACTATTTTACGATCAATAAGGCCTGTCGTATCTAATTTAACATTTCCGCAAACATGGCTACGCATTCCGCTATCTTTCATTTCTTGTGAAAAGGTAATACCACTACGGCCGATTTTTAAAGATTCCAAAACTTCTTTGGTATTATTTCCAATACTTGAAAGAATTCCTAACCCTGTTATAACAACGCGTTTCATACAATATTTAGCTCCTAAATTATATGCTTCTAACAAAAATTAGTGTGATTATAGCGTACACTTGTAAGCTCAACAATACCTGAGTAATTTTTTTATCTTTCTTTTTTAATTAACTTATTGATTATTAATCTATTAATTAGGTAAATTTAGCCTTAAATTGATTAAAAATTATCAAATTATTGATAGTTAATGACTCAAGTTTACCAAGTTAATATGATTAAATCGCAACATACTTGCAGAGCCTAATACAGTTAATATATACTGTATATAAATACAGTTTATGGTGATTCAAAATGAATGAAAAAATGATTACTAAGCTTGAGATATTAGCTGAATCGGCAAAGTATGATGTCTCGTGTTCATCAAGCGGATCAACCCGTGGCAATAAAAATAAAGGCATCGGTAGTGCAAGCAAAAGTGGTCTTTGCCACACATTTACTGCCGATGGGCGATGCGTATCGTTACTTAAAATTATGTTAACCAATTACTGTATGTTTGATTGTGCTTATTGTATTAATCGACAAAGTAACGATATTCCTCGAGCTGGTTTTACTCCGCGCGAACTGGCTGATCTGACCATTGAATTTTATCGCCGTAACTATATCGAAGGATTATTTATAAGTTCGGGTATTGTGCGCAGCCCTGATCACACTATGGAACGCATGATCCGCGTAGTGAAAATTCTACGTACTGAGCATCATTTTAATGGCTATATTCATATGAAAGCGATCCCTGGTGCCAGTGATGAACTGATTAATCAAGCTGGATTATTGGTTGATAGAATGAGTGTTAATTTAGAAATTCCAACCGAAGAAAATCTTAAATTACTTGCGCCAGATAAAGATCATAAAAGTATCTACCAACCTATGCGCCAAATTCATCAAAATCTACTTGAGAACATTGAAGATCGTAAAAAATTTAAATCTACGCCAAAATTTGTACCAGCAGGGCAGAGTACTCAAATGATTATTGGTGCAACCGATGAATCGGACAAACAGATACTACAACTAACAGCCAAACTCTATAAGCGACCGAGCATGAAACGAGTCTATTATTCAGGATTTGTTCCGGTTAACGGTTATGATAAACGTTTGCCAGTAGTGCAAGATGTACCGCGCGTACGTGAAAATAGGCTGTATCAAGCCGATTGGTTATTACGATTTTATGACTTTAATGTTGATGAAATTGTTAATGATAGATATCCAGATCTTGATTTAACGGTTGATCCTAAACTTTCTTGGGCGATCCGTAATCCGCAGTTTTTTCCAGTTGATGTTAATCGTGATAGTTATCAAAAAATATTACGGGTACCCGGTATCGGCGTAAAATCTGCCAAATTAATTGTTATGGCAAGGCGTCATCGTCGGTTAACATTTGAAGCACTTAAACGGATCGGTGTGGTATTAAAGCGCGCGCAATTTTTTATTATTTGTCATGATATGAAAAAATTTAAAATACTTGACTCATCAGCCGAATATATCAAGCTATCTTTGCAAGATACACCATTGTTAGAAGATAAAGCAATTTATCAACCACAACAACTCGTAATGGGGTGGTAACGCATGTTAGCGTTTTATTACGAAAAAAGCTTTGAAGGTGTGCTATGCGCGGTATTTGATGCTTTTAAACTCAAAAAAATGCCAGAATGTTTATTGGCTACAGGACAGGTAGAACCACTACTAGTAACAGATAGGCATCATGTTGAATTTTGTGAATTTAAGTATGAACGGGTGCGTGTTGCATTAATCAAAAAATTGAGTAAAACTGCTTTACGACAATTAATGTATGTATGGTTATCTGAATTACCCAATAGCGACTTAATCATCTTTCGATATATTTGTAAAGTGTTTAAAGCCACAAAATCTATCGAAACTGATTTTGCCGATCCCGATGTATTAACCGTGCGCGAAATTGCAAAAAAAGTAAGTAATGAACGTCATCGTATATTAGAGTTTATCCGTTTTAATGCCATAAAAAATCCACTAAACAAACCTTATAAACAAGCATCAGATGATGACGAAAACGAAGAATGCGAAAAGATCTACTTCTCTGTGATAGGTCCTATTTATAACGTGCTACCTTTGGTACTAACTTTTTTTAAAGAACGCTTTGCTGATCAAAAATGGGCAATATATGACGAAAAGCGCCAATATGGTTATGTCTATGATTTGAATAGCATAGAACAGGTATCATTGATTGATAAAGATGATTTAATTATTAACAGTCAAGTTAATCAAAATTATCTAACCGAGGACGAGGTATTGTTTCAAACCATGTGGCTAAGGTATTGCAATGCAATAACCATCAAAGAACGTATTAATCCAAAATTGCAACGGCAACATATGCCAAGTCGGTTTTGGCGCTACCTACCTGAAATGAAACTTGCCGTAAAAGACCACAACGGCATTTAAAAAGCTTTTATAAGACACAAAAAACCGCCAATTAAGGCGGTTTCTTAACGAATGTAACGAATTAAACTTATTGAGAATCTATATCATTAATTATGCTATTAATGCTTTCTTGGCGTTGCTGTTGTTTTTGCTCGTCAACTTTACCGCCAGATGCATTAAAATCATTACGTTGGAAATAAGCATTACGCATAAAGTTATAAGGGTCATCACTATTTTTGAGTAAATCTTCATACTCAATTGCCACAGCACGTGCTTCAATACCATCAAATACGCCACGAACTAATGCCCATTCCCAATCTAACCAGACAAGTGGCGGATACAAGGTATCAACAATATCACCACCTTCTTGGCGAAGGGTAGCTGAACCATAGAAAGGTAACACAACATAAGGACCATAAGGCATATCATAATGGCCTAACACATCACCAAAACTTTGTTTAGAACCTTTTTGTAATTGTGGGTCAGCCATACCTGCTACATCAAATAAACCAGCAACACCGAAAATGGTATTTAAAAAGAATCGAGCTAAATGTTTGCCTGCTTCATGACCTTCACCTTGTAGCACACTATTGACCATTGAGGCTGGTTCAGAAAGGTTAGATGAAACATTAACAACCCCTTTACGTATTGGTGTTGGTACATAATCTTTCCAAACAACTGCGGCAGGTCGCAAAATATAAGGATCAAGCGCATAATAGTTAACATTAAACATAGTTTTATTGAACCCAGATAATGGATCACTGTAGCTATTTGTCTCAGGCTGATAGGTTGCACAACTTGTCAGTGCTAAAACCGAAAACATCATACCTATTATTCTTTTTTTCATAATGTTACCGAATAAAAATGATAAAGTGTTGAATGGGCATGATTGTATCATGTTTGTTCAAAATAGAAAATTTTTCATGAATTAAATGGCAATGTTTGTTTAAATTTATTAAAATGCTCGCTACTATGACCTCATAGTTAAATGGATATAACGAGCCCCTCCTAAGGGCTAATTGCAGGTTCGATTCCTGCTGGGGTCAAAACCACGAAAAGAAGCTACACGATTGAAAACGATATTAATATATTGATAACAGCGGTATTTTATTAACCTCATGTAGAAAATACTGTAAATGTGAACTGTAAAATCTCCAAAAGCCATCAAATCTAAAAACGTCTAGACTTTAAAAGCCTCTATTTATACATTACTCTATTGAAGTCCAAATAATTTATCATTGCTTGTCTCTTTTATAATCATTTTTTTGATTTTCTGTCAATCATCAAACAGTATAACTAATAAAAAGTGTTTTCATCTCTCTTAGAAAAAACGCGATTTATATGACATACCAATTTAATACTTTGTAAGATTATTTAATTTGAAAAAATCATAAAATAATAATTAATATTATAGAGATAAATAGAATCAATAATTCTATAGTTTAAGAAAAGTTGTTAAAAAGAGTAGATAATGTATATAGGTGTTATTTAATGGCTAGCCACCATCGTTTATCAAAGGGAATAAGTAAATTGTTTAACCTTATTTAAAAATAGTGCTAAAGATATTACAAAATAACTACTTTAAGTTTTTTGTCTTAATATTTTCTACTGTTAGGAGGATATGAATTTACAAGCAAAATCGTTTATCTTTTTTTTATCTCTGTAAAGAAATTGAATAATGCGTTCTTGCTGTATGGGTAATCTCATAGCACAGTAGTTAAAACAGGATATATCGCGTATTAAAAATAATTGTTAAGTAAAAATACTTCTGCCAAATATAAAAAATTACAAAGTAGGTCAATTATTATTGATAAACGCAAATTTGTGTAATATTCAATTATATTAGATGGAAATTCATTAACAATTATCAATACAAGCTAAAATTAATTTTGCAAAGCCGATTACCAATTTGCATTAACTTTTGTTGATTTTTTACCGTTAAAGAATGCAGATAATTGTTGATTAACTATCATAATGTTAATTTTTAATCTAATTACATGATATTTTTAGAGCAGATTATTTAGTTTTATCAATAGGTTTTGTTATCCTATCATCAAGATTGCATATAATTTAATTAATAATATTTAGAATATTTGTTAAAAAAATCAAATAAAAGAATAAAAATTATTGCATAGTAACAAGTTGTTAGCTAATAATAAGAAACTTTATTAAATAAGGTGATTAGAAAGAAAAATTCCTCTGATGATAAACACCAGAGGATCATATGCAAGGGATGACGCATATAAGGAGAAAGTGGTTAAATAATAGAATTTTTAAGGATATTTTGTCAAATTTGATCTGATAAGAAATCGTTAACAAAATTTCAAAATATTGAAATTGATAGGTAAACCGTTAATACCCAATGTTTATGTAATTTACAGGCAATTATAAGATTATTTAGTTAAATATTTAGCATAAAATGTAAATTAATCGAAAATTAAAACAAATATTTCATAAATAAATTAGTTTTCGTACAACAAAAATATAAATTTCTTAAAGAAATCTTATGTTAGCTATAAATACTTAATGTAAATTTATTTGTTAAACAGTCAAAATAAATCTCCAAAATTCAAATTTTGTTACCCTCCCTTTTTTGATAGTGTTTAGGTAAAAATCGTTATTTATATTCTGATGATTTATTAGTGATATCAGTAAGTTATCTATTAAAATTAAATTTATAAAAACTTCAAAAAAATATTGCAAATTGCGTAAAAAAAGGTATTTTATACCCCTTTTTTTAGATTGTTTTTGATCTGAACTTATCAAAAGGTTTGTGTGATAATTGTAAATTATCCTAACAATCAAAAAACAATGCAAAAAATTAGTTATAACAATAACAAAATATTTTCAGTAATCATGAAGTATCAAAAAGAGGATAAGATGGATAAAGGATTAGCCAATTTGGTGAATCAATT
>CAMLMY010000046.1 GCA_946481345.1 uncultured Gilliamella sp.
GCCATTTGTCGGGATTATAGATGACGACATTGCCTATCTGATCTTGGTGTTTAGTTGTTTTGAAACTAAAATTTTTTAGTTGAGCTTGCACAGGTATAGCGTGATGTTCTTCTAATACATATTTACTGAGAAAAAAGTTATCTTCTAATTCAATTTTTGTCGTAATGCCAATATTAATATTTTGCCAGCCAAATGAGTCAATTATATTGTCAAAATAGCCATCAAAAATAAATTTAGTCATGCCGTTAGTGTGATGCCAAACATACAGCGGGCAATAACTATTGGTTAGATTGTCATTGCCTTGTTCTGAGATTAAATAAGCTTTAAAAAGTAAATCTTCAAAGCCATCCATTTTATAACCATTTTGGTTGACGCGATTTTTTATGATCTGCATATCATAATCGGCAGGTAAAAGAATTTTATATTGCATAGCTTGCATTGTTTTTCCTCCTTTTAATTTTATCGTTAGTTTAATAACTTAATTGAGGTTTGAATAATTCTAATTTATGATTGAGTTATCAAAAAAAATGATAGGTTACTGAGCAAAAATGGATTTTAAAGGATTACATATTTTTAAAACGATTTATGATCTTAAAAGTCTTAATAAAGCGGCTAAAGCGTTGAGCTATACACAATCAAATATAACAGCTCATTTAAAAAAGATTGAACATGAATTGCGAGCAACGTTATTTATTCGTGGTTTTGATGGCGTTAGACCTACCGAAAAGGGGGAACAATTTTATCAATTTACTTTGCAGACGTTAGCGCAGTTTTCACAACTCAAACAATCTTTTAAAGGTAAACATTCTACATTATTAATTTCGGAACTTTTATTTCAGTTTCTGGTTATTGAAACGAAAAAATATTGCCTTGAATCCACAGAAATTATTATTAAACGAACCAGTGATATATCTAATGCAATTCATCATCATTATTATGATGAAGTAATTACTTTTGAAAAATTTAAACATCCTGATTATCTTTTAACAAAAACCGAAAATTTACCGATTGCTTTTTTACAAAGTCAATCAGTTGTGGTGTCCGATCTTTTGCCAATATTTATCAATAATGATGAACATTGCCCATTAAGAGCCAAAACACTTGCTTTAAATTATCCATCCGAAAATCTTATTACGGTTGATTCTTTAAGCCAAATATTAAATCTTGTCGAGAAAGGACAAGGTATAGCATTGTTGCCAATTTTTTTAATGAAAGATAAATTTAAAACCATTAATAATCATTGCGACTTTATTAAATATTATGGTTATCAACATAATCGCGTTTAATTTTTACTAAAATCGTATTATTTTTGAGATAACTTACTGTGATATTGTCGACGGTATTCGGTTGGTGAGCGTTCAGTTTTTTTTCTAAAAATTCGACAAAAATAGTTACTGTCTTTAAAGCCTGAAGCATGGGCGATCTCTTTTACATTTAAATCATAGTTTTTAAGTAATGATTTGGCATATTCTAAACGGATTTGATTCAAATATTCATTCAGTCCAATCTTTCCTTCACGTTGGAAAAGATGTGATAAGTAATTAGGAGAGATATAGAACATTTTCGCTAAAAAGTCGCGGGTCACATCTTCCCGAAAATGCGTATCAATATACTGGCGAATCGCATCAAATAAACTGGTGGTTTTTGAGGCGGTTTCAATATCGGCGTTGAGCAAATCAAGCGTACTACTCAGCAAGCTATGAATAAGAAAATAAGCGGTTTGATTTTGTTCTGACGGTTGATTATGCCAAGTAAGTTCTGCAATTGCTTGAATAATAAAGGCACCAACACGTGGTCCACGTCTTGCAATATTGAGTTGACCTTTAGGAATTATCTGCGTGCCATCCCAATGTAATAAACTCAGACCAATTTGTTGTTTGCCAAATAAAATACTCAAAATGGTAACAGGTTTATGCCACAAAGGTTTATTCCAACTATTAGAGGTCACATAGAGAATATCATTGGTATACAGAGTATTACTGATTTGTTCACCTCTATCATTTGCCCATAATATTTCTTGTTGACCATTGATAATGATCTCTATACGAGGAAAATTAACTTGGTAAGCAAGAACAGGGGCGAGTAGAGCATTATTGGCAAAATATATTTTATTGATACTGTTAATTTTGCTTGTAAATTGTCTCAGTATTTGTTCAATAGATAAATCCATAAAAACGCTCCAACTAAATTAATTTATACTTGCCAAAATTTTTTATATAACCAGTGATTAAACTGCATAATTTGGATTGAGCACATGATGCGCGATAAAAAGTAAGTGTATAGTAGGGGAAAGTAACAATTTATTAGATTAATAATGGAAAAATTATCCTGATTCAATCGCTGTTTTACCATTAGTTTTATAGATGAAATAAAACCACAATTTATCATGTTTTATTTCTATTTTATAGTGTTAATGTTTTCACTATTTAATCGAAAATATACACAACATTACAATTAATGACATTTAAAAATATAAACTTAGCATTGTTTCGATATCTATAGTAATTAACTCTCTTATTTTCTGATTATGTGATCAGACTCTCATTTTTATTTACAGCATACAAAAATCCAGTAAATGGTAGATTCGTCTTCTAGGTTTTTGTATAAATATTCTTTACTATCAGAATATTATTTATGTACTACTTTCTTTATGTAAAGATTAATTATCCAAGTTAGGAGCTTAATATGGAACTATATTTAGATACAGCCGATATTGCGGCAATTAAGCGTTTAGTGCCCGTGTTACCAATTAATGGGGTAACAACCAACCCAAGTATTGTGGCAAAGTCAGGTAAAAACATTTTTGAGTTGTTAGATGAACTGCAAAATGTGTTAGGTCCCGATAAGTTGCTATTTGCACAAGTGCTAGCAAGTGATGCAAAAGGAATGATTAAAGAAGCCGAACAACTTAGAGAGGTCGTACCGTCAATTGTGACTAAAATTCCCGTTAATGCACAAGGTTTAATGGCTATTAAAGAGTTAACTCAACAGGGAATTACAACGTTAGGAACAGCAGTCTATGGTGCTGGGCAAGGATTTTTGGCAGCACTTGCTGGAGCAAAATATATAGCTCCCTATGTGAATCGTATTGATGCACAAGGTGGCAACAGCAAAGAAACGGTTTTAGAATTACAAAAATTGCTTGATTTGCATTGCCCTGAATCAGTGGTGTTAGCAGCAAGTTTTAGAACGCCAAGACAAGCATTAGATTGTATGTTAGCGGGTTGTAAAGCCATTACCTTGCCAGTCGATGTGGCAGAATTATTTATCTCTGACCCCGCAGTCGATGCGGCAGTAGCTAAGTTTGATCAAGATTGGTGTAGCGCATTTGGTTCATTAAAATATTAATTTTATCTTCTAGGCTATTTTTTAGGTTAAGTAATATTATTATTTGCATCGGTGAAATCTGTTCCATTAAATTTAAATGGAACAAGTGAGTTTTATTTTTGGACTAAAAAATAGCGTTTTTTTTGATGTTTTGCTGTATGATAATCCAACATCCAAAGGCAATAATATCCATAAAAAATTTAAGGAGTTAACTAATGACAGATAAACCCAAAAAATCAAAAAAACTTATTGTTAATGCGCTATTAACAGTATTAAAAGTTGAGAAGATTTCACCGAGCTTTATACGTGTGCAGTTTAGTAGTAATAAACCGTTTGATGTTGATTCTGCGTGGGTTTGTCCTCATGTTAAATTGCTTTTTCCTGAGCCTATTACAGGTGAAATTTTATTTCCTAAACTAGACGAAGATAATAAGATTGTGGTAAGTGATAAAGTTCGTCAATTGGCGCGCAGTTATAGTGTACGTGAATTTGATAGTGTGACTAATCAGTTGTTTATTGATTTTGCGATTCATGAAAGTGGTTTGGCTACTGTTTGGTCAAGACACGCTAAAGTTGGTGATCAGATCGGTTTGGTCGGTTCTGCCGGTAAACTGTCGTTCACCGATAATTGTTTGGTGTTGATGGGGGATATTTCAGCTGCACCAGCAATCTGTTATACGCTTGAACATTTACCTGAAAAACAAAAAGTTTATGCGTTTATTCTGGTTAATCATCCTAAAGATATTGTGCCACTACCAGATAATGAAAATGTGCAAGTTAATTGGTTAGTTCAAGATAATACAAAACCTAATCAATTGGTCGATGTAGTAATAAATACTGAATTTGCCGAACAGGATAAACTTATGTTTTGGGGCGGAATGGAAAGTTCATTAGCTCAACAATTACGACGAGCATTGAAAGATAAATATACTGAGCTTGCACCAGAAGCGATTCATATTACGAGCTATTGGCGTGAGGGTTTTGCTGAAGGTGAATTTAAACATCGTGACTAATCAATTATACTTGATTTTATGAATATTTTAGCGCATCTACATTTAGCTTCGCTGGCTAGTAGTTCATTAATTGGCAATACGGTAGCGGATTTTGTTAAAGGTGATCCTTATTTAACTTATACTAACGATATTGCTGATGGAATTATGCTACATCGCAAAATCGATAGCATGACCGATAATCTGCCTGAAGTGAAGCAAGCGAAATTATTGTTTCGCCAAACACATCGGCGCGTAGCGTCAATTGCATTGGATATCGTGTGGGATCACTTTTTATCAAAACAGTGGTTGACCTTTGGGGTTATGGGAACTGTTAGCGAATTTAATCAATATACCAAACAGCAAATTCAACCTTTTATTACTCAATATCCTATTGATTATCAAAATTTTATGCAAGCTATGTGGCAAAATGAGTGGCTAGAAAACTATGCCTCAATTGATTTTGTTGAAAAGGTATTAAATGGTATGGCAAAAAGGAGACCCAAACTCTTTTTATTGAAAGAGAACATCATCGATATTCGGCAAAATTATTCTGAGTTAAAAGCATTATTTGCTATTTTATATCCTAAAATACGCACATCAGTACTCTTATCCAAATTTACTTTATAAAGATTTTAACTACCGGTATTAAGTCAGTTTAGAAACTTAACCCGATAGTTAAAGATGATTTCTTAATGATTAATTAGGAATAATCAGTTCGCCATTTTCTTTCTTGATGATATTGCTACTGTTAGGCGATTGTAATATTGGTACTAAATTTTGGGCAGTGGCATCAGGTGTAAATGCAATTTTTCCTGCACGAGGCTTAGCATGAATAACTTGGCTGTCAGGTAGCGTTGCATTGTTGGTTAAATTAGCCCACAACCACTCTATCGCATCCTCACCATAATAATCAATTGAGACGAGCGAATTATCAAATGGAGGTTTTCCTTCTAAATAACTACTATTTTTTACCTCAATATAACGTAATTGTGAATTGTTACCTTCCACTTGACTGTTTAACGCCACATAAGCGCGGGAAGTATAATCTGGTAGTTGTTTTACATTATTACGACCATGGATGATAAATGTTTTAATTCCATTTAAATTGGCTGAAGCGATAACTTGTTTCATACCTAGCTCAACTTGAGGCTCTTTTAATTTGTTATATAAACAAATTGCTCCTTTGCTGTTGTAGTCAATTCCATCTTTATTATCGGAACTTGAATAGAAATCTCTTCTTGGTGAATATATATCTTCATCATTGACAAGGGCCAACACGGTTGATTCATCCCCTAGCCATATCGGAAGTTGTCCATTTGCCAATCCCCATAATTGCTGGAAATCTATTTCTGATAAAGGCTCAACTTTACCTATATAAAGGAGTGGATTTTTTTGGGTGCTTGCAACTGAATAATTACACATTTTTTCCATAATGTCATAATGACCATAGGCACTAATATATTGATAAGGTAAACCTATTGTTTCTTTAAAATAAAAATATGGAAGCTGCCTCTCCATTTCGGATGTCCAACCATATTGACGCAATTTTTCAAGCGCTTCTTTTGGGGTTCCATAAACTAATAATTGTGCCTTTTTTAATGCATCACAACGATTTTGCGCATAGATAAATTTATCAGCAAAAGGTAAATGGATATCTTTATTATTGTCAATAATCGCAGGAACGGCGCAAGGTATATATAATGATGCATAAGCGCTATATTCTGCTATTGAACGATACTCAATTTTTGTTGGCGGTTTTTTTCCGAATTTAACCGTTACAGGTATCGTTTCAGAGTAAGGTGCGATTTGTGGATTAACTGCAACAATACCTTTTATCGTATTATTTTTATCTAACTCTCCTGCTTTTAAAGCGGCTCCTGCGCCATCAGTTGCACCATAAACTAATACTAGCGTATTATCTTTATCAAATATGACCTTTTTAGTCGGTGAAAATTGAGTATTGATTTGGTAAAAAGCAAACTCAATGGATTTTAAAACAAATTCCCCCCAACGTTCTTCAGAATTCTGTTTTGAGTGCAGTTGTTTTATTGCATAGCGATTAGGGTGGGTTTTAACATACTGTTCTCTGTTTTCTATTTTTGGATTAAACAGTAAATTGTCTGCTTGTACCTTGCCATTGATCGCATAACCACGTTGATTGGTTATATCATAAATACCATTCCCTAACCCCTTATCATTATAAACGACTGCACAGTTATGACGAAGTCCCCATAATCCTCGAATTTGTACATCATATGCATTAAATAACCCATCAGAATCAGTTGATGGTACTGCAACAATACATGGTTTATTTTTATCAAAATCTAATGGGATTTGTACTAATAACCCGACACTCTCATCGTTATTTTTAAAGGTTGCTAATATTTCAGTACCTGCTATTTTGCCATCAAACATAGGAGTAAGATTTTTTCTTTGAAAACCAAAAAATGTCCCTTCTCCTGTTTTGGTATCAATAAAACGATTCAATTTTAGTTGTCTAAGTTCTTGTGGGGTTGGTTTGGCAGGGTCAGCAATGGTTGGTTTAATCACGAGTGTTGATAAAGGCGTAAATCCCAACCCAGCTGTTACTAAGTCATCGGTATCTCCGTCATAGTAGGTTGAACTTTCAATTGTTATCCCGGTGGGATACTGGATAAGATTCATCTCTTCACGAGATATACTTAATCTTGAATCACTTTTAGCTTGTGCTGCAAAAGGAATGATAGCGGTGGTAACACATATTAACGATACCAATGCTTTTATTTTTATATTTTTAATTCTCATTGCAAGTATTTCCTTTCTTAACAACCAAATTATTTTAGGTAGAGTTATCTAGGTGTACATTTGGTTGTTTAAATAAAATTATCTCTATTTTTTTATTTGGTGAATAAATATTATATTTTATTTTTTTGATTATTGGGTAGATTAAGAACACAAAGTGTCCAAAATGCCGAGATGATCCGTTCGGACAATCGTCTTTTTTGCACGCAGATGCCCACATCAAAGGGTTCCATTAAATTGGTTGACCATTCGGTTATTCGCTCTCTGATTCTTTCAGGACTGTTTTCCATTACTACTTTAGGTAACAATGCTACGCCACATCCTAATGCGACCATTGATACGATTGCTTCGTGCCCAGCTACAGTGGCATAAATTTTTGGACTGGTTATTTTTTGTTGTTTAAACCAAAGATCAATTCGGTGTCGGCTTGGTCCATGCTCAGGTAAAATAAAAGGGATATTATGCCAATCAGGCTGTTTTTGATGAAGTTTATCACTAAATGAACTGTTAAGTTTTGGTATTAACAGTACCATCTCAATTTCACCAAATTTTAAGAATTCAACGCCTGCTGGTAATTGTTTGGGTTTACCGGCAATGGCTAAATCGGCAAGGTTTGATTGTACTTTCTCAACGGCATCGGCCGCATCGCCTGTGGAGAGCTTAATTTCAATCTGAGGATAATGAATACGGAATCTATCCAGTATTTCAGGTAGATGGCTATAAGCAGCTGTAACCGAACAAAAAAGGGTAAGTTCACCGACTAATTGTTGATCTGATTGATCTAAATCTTGTCTAACTTGTTGATGCAGGTTCACAACTTGTTGAGCAAAGCGCTTTACTTTTTCACCTTCCGATGTAATTTGTACTTGGCGATTATCTCGAATAAATAGAGTATGACCAAAATGCTCTTCCATTCTTTGGATCTGTCTGGATAACGTTGATGGACTTACGTGCATGGCATCGGCTGTCATTCCAAAATGACAAGTTTCACATAAATGTAAATACAACTTTAGATCACGGATATTCATAACAAGTTCCATTTTTATACTGAAACGTTAGTGTAATCTGAAACTTCTTGTCAAAAAGACAAATAACAGCTAACAATATTTAATGTAAACATTATGCATAGATACACAAATAAGGCAAATAGCATCGTTTATAACATCAATGGCAAAACAGTTAGAGACCTGTTAAAATACGCGATTATTTTGTATAGATTAAAACAGTTAATTTTATGACAGAACAAGCTTATTTAGATGAAGTGAATGCACGTCGCACTTTTGCTATCATCTCGCACCCCGATGCTGGTAAAACAACCATTACGGAAAAAGTACTATTATTTGGACAAGCGATTCAAACAGCGGGTACCGTTAAAGGTCGCGGTGCGAATGCCCAACATGCCAAATCTGACTGGATGGAGATGGAAAAACAGCGTGGTATTTCGATCACCACTTCGGTTATGCAGTTTCCTTATAATAATTGTTTAGTTAACTTACTCGATACTCCTGGGCATGAAGACTTCTCAGAAGATACTTACCGTACTTTAACCGCAGTAGATAGTTGCTTGATGGTTATTGATGCGGCAAAAGGGGTCGAAGATCGTACTCGCAAATTGATGGAAGTTACCCGTTTGCGTACGACGCCAATTTTAACCTTTATGAATAAACTTGACCGTGATATTCGTGATCCAATGGAGTTGCTTGATGAAGTTGAAAATGAGCTTAATATCATGTGTGCGCCAATCACATGGCCAATTGGTTGCGGTAAGCTGTTTAAAGGTGTTTATCATTTAGCTAAAGACGAAACGTACTTATATCAATCAGGCCAAGGTCATACCATTCAAGAAGTGCGAATAATAAAAGGTCTAACAAATCCTGATTTAGATGCTGCTGTGGGAGATGATTTAGCACAACAACTGCGTGAAGAATTAGAATTAGTGCAAGGTGCATCAAATGAATTTGATTTGGAAGCGTTCTTATCAGGTGATTTAACCCCAGTGTTTTTTGGTACTGCATTAGGCAATTTTGGCGTCGATCATATGCTGGATGGATTAACTGCTTGGGCTCCGACCCCGCAACCTCGTCAAACTGATAAACGTCAAGTTGAATCATCAGAAGAGAAATTCAGTGGCTTTGTATTTAAAATCCAAGCCAATATGGATCCAAAACATCGTGACCGTGTGGCATTTATGCGCATTGTATCGGGTAAATACGAAAAAGGGATGAAGTTGCGTCATGTTCGTTTGGCTAAAGATGTAAATATTTCTGATGCATTAACCTTTATGGCTGGCGATCGGGAGCACGTTGAAGAAGCTTACGCTGGTGATATTATTGGTTTACACAATCATGGCACAATTCAAATTGGTGATACTTTTACCCAAGGTGAAGATTTTAAATTTACAGGTATTCCTAATTTTGCACCAGAACTGTTCCGTCGTATTCGTTTAAAAGATCCTCTTAAACAAAAACAGCTATTAAAAGGGTTAGTTCAGTTGTCAGAAGAGGGGGCTGTGCAAGTATTTCGTCCAATCACTAACAATGATTTAATTGTCGGAGCGGTTGGGGTACTTCAATTTGATGTGGTGGTGGCTCGATTGAAATCGGAATATAACGTTGAGGCAATTTATGAGCCAGTTAATGTCACTACAGCGCGTTGGGTTGAGTGCAATGATGTGAAAAAACTTGAAGAGTTCAAACGCAAATGCGAGCAAAATTTAGCATTAGATGGCGGCGATAACTTATCTTATATTGCGCCAAGTATGGTAAATCTGAATTTAACCCAAGAGCGATATCCTGACGTTGAATTTAGAAAGACACGTGAACATTAATCATTTTTTATGAGTACATGTACCGATAGTTGAAGAGCTGGTTTGCCAGCTCTTTTGCTTTATTTAAAAGGCGTTTATCGTTATAAAGCAAGACCATGTAGAGCAATGCCGTCAAAAGAACGCCATTGCGTTAAGTCATTTTCCAGTAAACGTACCGTTTCAAATAACCTTTTTTCATCCCCCATAAAACTAATTTCATTATTTGCTGTTCTTGTTGATAAGTGTGAAGAGTAAGTATCAACTTCATTATCGCCACTTGAAATATTAAATTTATCAACTTCATCCTCAATTAGACCATTTTCAAGCGCAATAATAATTTTTTGTTCGTTTTTATCACCCCAAGTTAACCATTCCGCACTAATATTGTAGATTTGAGTGTAATTGGTACGGTAAGCCATAATAATATATTTTGAAGTATAGGATTTAATGCTTTTTACAGTTTGTTCACCATTGTCTATATAGAGTAACCAAAAAGGGATAACGACCTCAATTTTATCTCCCCATGATTGACTGAGCATCTTTATGGCATTAATCCAAAGTTTCCAAATATGATTGGCGTCTTGATTGTATTCATCTAATATATAAGGTTCGATATCATATTGAATACCAGCAAGACTAGGTTTATTTTTACGCATAGAACAAAACTGTTTGATTATTTTATTGCGTTCAATGGCATTTTTTAAACCTGAATCAATGACCATATCGGGTGAACCTTCTATCGCAATGATTTTTATCCTATTTTTATAGGCTATATCGAGCAGTTGGTTTAACTGGTCTATATATTTTATTGTTTTATTTTCAATTTCTAATTGAAGATAGATTTGATTTATCCCTTTTGACTTTATTTTGGCTATAAATTGTTTTGGTGAAGAATTCCAAGTATGCGCTTCCCAGTTCCACATACCAAGATTAAGTGATTTTTTGGTACTTTGTCGATTATTGGTGGCAAAAGATTGGGTCGTTATTGTTTGATTATCACAGGATGTATTATCATTTTGTATTGAATCAAATATTTCAGTTGCAGTGGTTGATCTAACTTCATCGTTGTTATCGTAGCTAGAAGAAACTATATTGTTATTTTGTTCTTGTGTGGTGGAAATTGAGGTAAACGTCTCATTTTTTGTTTCACTTGAAACTTCTTTTTTTTTCTTATTGATATGAACCATTATTCGATTGCTCCTTTAACATGTTATAAGTACCGTTTGGAGTTTCACATAAACCAATCATAGTACAGATGGAATCAAAATAGGGAGTGCTAGAAATATAGTCGAACGAAGTACTCCCTTCCTTTTTGAATCAA
>CAMLMY010000047.1 GCA_946481345.1 uncultured Gilliamella sp.
CCGTGTGGATGTGCATTATAAGGCACGTCTTATTTCAGTCAACCTTTTTTTTTAATTTTCTGCAAAATTAGCTTTGTTCGATTTAATTTTAAACGTTTTTTGGGTGATGAATCGCAAAAACACCTTTTATTTGTGTTTGCCTCAGTTGTTGTGACTATGATTTGTGGATAAAATTATTTTTATGAGCAGTTAATTGATGAAGATAATAGATAAATGTCGGGTCATAATTTATGTCGAACCCAAGGTTATACGATATAAGATAAGTCAATCCAATGGGCTATTAACGTTTTCTCCATTTGGAGATTTAATTGAATATGATTATCAAAATTTCAATGATATTGATATTTTTGTTAGTCAACTACAAGCTAAGTTACCCAAATATACCAAATATGAAATAAACCTTTCAGATAACTATATTCAATTAACAAAAGTGATGATGCCGGAGGTGAAATTGCAACCCAATGAAATTGCTTTATATATCGAAGCCTCGATCTATAAATTATTTGAGTTATCCGCTAAAAACGTCTTTTTTGATTTTAATTTTTTAACTGATAAACAGAACCAAAAGCAAATTATGATTGCCGTATGCGAGCGTGATTATGTTAATAGCTGGATTGAGTTATTTAAAAAAAATGAATGTTTAATCAATTTTATTGGTTGTTCAAGCGATAATAAAAAATTCAATTTTTTACCATGGCGACAAAGTCAATATAATAAGCAAAAACAGTATTTATCAATTGTAATAGTATGTTTGATGGGGGTGATGAGTTGTTTATTTTGTTATATGTGGAGGCAAGCCCAAACAAAATTAACCCGCTGTATGAATGACGTTTCACAGCAACAACTTATTGAGCAAAAGTTAAATGAGCAATTATCAACTTATCTGCCAAATCCTTCCGCGAGTCAAAGACAAATCGAGCAGTCATTAATATTAATTTCAGAACAATTACCTACTAATATTTGGTTAACTTCGTTTACTTATAAACCCGATAAAATAACAATTAAAGGGCATAGTTTTAACTATATTGAACTCACTAATTTTAATCTAAATCTTTTACAACATAAAAATGTCAGTAAAAGCCAAATCAAAACAATTATTAATAATAAACATAGTCTGTTTTTTGAAATGGATATTGACTTAAATGAACAGTGAGTTTTTAAATCGGCCATTTTGGCAACAATATTTAATCTGTATTTTGTTAACGATCGTTATTTTTATTATCGGTTATCTGTTTTTTATTTACGATATAAACAAACAATCAGACAAGCAACAAAAATTATATCAAACTAAACAGCTACAAATTGAATCATTACAATCAAGGCTTAAACATTATCAATTTGGGCAAAACCGTTCATTAATAATCATCAATCAAAACGAATTTGCTCAATATATTGAACGAAACCATTTAATCCTAAACGCTTTCAAACATTATCAAACGGATGAAACAATAAATTGGGATATTGAACTTAATGGTGAATTTATTGATTTTATGAATTTAATTACAGACCTTAATAAAGATTATTACTATTTGAATTTTCGAGATTTAAAGATGACTAAACAGGAATCTTATCTACAAATTATATTTACCTTATTATTTAAAAGGAAAATAGAGTGAAAGCAAACTTATTTATAATGGGTTGTTTATTGATTATCAGCTGTTTTAATGTTATCGCAGAGCTAAACTTTTATCGAGATCCATTTGTTGAACCAACGCAAACGTCATGTAATGAACAGAAAGAGATATTATTAAAACAGATACAAGCTTGGCGATTCAAAGGCCTGATTAAACATAAAAGTCATTATTATCCGCAAATTTGGCTCTATTCTGAAAATCAGTGGCTTTCCATAAATCAAGAGGTTCAGTCTAAAGTACTATTTCCCTGGTTTTTGCAATCTTGGCAAAATCATAAAATCGTGTGGCAAGCTAATTTGACAGATTATTGTCATGAAACGATTGAATGGACAATGTTAATAAATGAGTCATAAAGATATGCAAACAAAAAAGATGTCATCGATTCATCAATGTCAAAGTATATTGTTAAGGATAACAATGATCTGTTTGATCTCAATGATCATCATGATAAGTACTGTTAGAGCTAACGAAAATCAGTTAAGTTTTAATTTATCTTCAAATGTTGAGCTGCATAATAATGATCTGATTTCAATGAATTTTTATCAAACAGATATTGCTATTATTCTGCAAGCTTTAGCGGATTGTAAACAAATGAATCTTATTATGAGTGAGAATATATCGATAAAACAAACCATTAAACTGCAAAATATAGATTGGCAAAAGGCATTAACCATTATTTTAGATTCGGCCAATTTACAAGCCACAATGGATGATAATATTTTATTTATTTCCAAAGCTATCGAACCAGAAATTTTAGAACAAAAAAAGCAATTGGAACTCAAACAACAAGAGCAAAAGCAGCCGCTTGAATCTTTGTCCATTGCGATTAATCATGCGGATCTTGCAAATTTAAATGAAACCATTCAGCAGCAAGGATTATTATCCGAACGGGGCAAAGTGATTATGGATAAACGAACCAATTCACTTATTATTATGGATTTACCAAAACAGTTTAAAGCGATTAACAACTTGATTAAGTCGATTGATAAACCAATGCCACAAGTACATATATCTGCACATATTGTAACAATGAGTAGTGAAAGTATGAATGAATTGGGTATTAAATGGGGCTATTCAGGGCGATCATCTCAATTGTTAGATAAGTTTGAAGTTGGATTAGGTATTACTAACTCTACCTCTACCATAGGTTTCAATTTAGCTAAAATTTCTGGTAGTTTGCTTAATTTACAACTATCAGCCTTAGAGTCTGAAAATCAAGTTGAAATTATTGCTAGCCCTAATTTATTAACATCCAACCAGAATGTGGCATCAATAAAGCAAGGTACAGAAATACCTTATGAAGTTTCAAATGGAAATAATGGTGCAACATCAATTGAGTTTAAGCAAGCCGTTCTAGGATTAGAAGTGACGCCCAAAATACTATCTGATAATCAGATACTTTTAGATTTGTACATTACTCAAAATACTGCAGGGCGCTCAATAAAACGAAGTGAGGGAGGGGAAGCATTAGCTATCGATACCCAAGAAATTAAAACACAAGTGAAAGTAAACAACGGCGAAACTATTGTTTTAGGTGGCATCTTTCAACAAACTAACGATAATCTTAAACGAAACGTACCAAGTGCCAGTGAGCTTCCGATTATTGGTAACTTATTTAAATATAAAGGTAAAAAACAGCAAAAAAAAGAACTTGTTATTTTTATCACGCTACAATTAGTTGAGTAAATGTCATCAGAGTTGTATCATACAGAGTTTATTTTTCTATGATTTACTTTGAAACTTAATTTACTGTTTCAATGTTTAGTTTTTTAGTCATCATCATTACAAATTATTATAAAAGTAGAGAATATTATGTTTCGTGTTGTAGCTTCTGATTTAGATGGCACTTTATTAACTCCTGAGCATTGCTTATCACCTTACACTAAACAAGTCCTTCAAGCTTTGCGTAAAAAAGATATTCATTTTGTGTTTGCAACAGGGCGACACCATATTGATGTGGCTCAAATGCGAGAAAACATGGAAATTGATGCTTTTATGATTACTTCCAATGGCGCTAGAGTGCATGATAGCTCAGGGAATCTAATCTTCGGGCAAAGTATTGATCCTGTATTAGCATGTGAGGTAGCAAAAGAATGTATTGATGATCCGTTAGTATACACTCATGTCTACCGCGGTGATAATTGGCTTATTAATAAAGAAGATACTTATTCTTTAAGTTTTTTTAGAGATACAGATTTTACTTATGAATATTTTAATCCATCTGATTTTGAAGCCGACGATATTGCCAAAATTTACTTCACAACAAGTAGTGATTCATTACATCCACATTTAGCTGAAATAAAAAATAGGCTTGATAAAAAATATGGTAGTAAAATAAGCATCACATTTTCATCTTCAAACTGTCTTGAAATTATGGCTGAAAATGTATCAAAAGGCAGTGCGCTAAAAAGGGTAGTTGAAAAACTTGGTCTCGATCTAAAAGATAGTATTGCTTTTGGTGATGGCATGAATGATTTTGAGATGTTAAAAATGGCAGGAAAAGGTTGCATTATGCAAAATGCTAGTTTAGATTTACGTCAAAAACTACCTCAATTAGAGGTAATTGGTTCAAACGTTGATGATGCCGTACCTCACTATTTAAGTAATTTATTACTATAAATTAATCTAATTATATTTTATGACTCTAACTTTTGATAAAAAACTCGATACTCTGGGATTACGTTGCCCAGAGCCTATCATGCTGGTTCGAAAAGCTATAAGAGAACTGGGTATAGGACAAGTACTTTATTTGATCGCTGATGATGTTGCCACTACTCGTGATGTACCGAGTTTTTGCAGATATATGGATCATGAACTGCTTGCCTTACAAATAGAATCCAAACCTTATCAATATTGGATAAAAAAATCCCATTGATCTTTCTGCCAAAAATTTCAGGTTAACGATACATTTTAGTAAGTTAACCTAATTTGGTAGAGATAGTAACGTAAAGTACGCCAGTCATTTGGAGAAAAATTATCCGACATTAAAAATAGGGTATGTTGTTTATTGGTTCTTCTTGATTGCAAATTTAAAATAATAATGTAACGAAGTATTAATGGATTGCGTCTTAAATACCACCGTTGTTTATACCAATAGATCTGATTGATATAATGAAATAGTGCAAATTCTCCTTTGACTTTTTTGCAACAACAAATGCTTCGCCACCAGTCAATAATTAAGAACAATAAAATAATAAAAGTGTAGTTATTTAATAATGTATCGGCAAATTTTAATAAACATTCAACAACTATAATCAAATAAAATATTGATAATATTATTATTTGTTGACGGGATATGGTTAATTTAGTTCTCCACATAATAAAAACTTAGTTCAAATAAAACACAATTAATAAATGATATTGTTAAAAATTGCTTAAAATTAAGCTAAATATGGGAGATAATACGCATAATTAAAGTAATTTTTTATGAGTGATTAATATATTTGCTCTATGACTAGAATATTAAATTCATCATATCAATGTTCATAAAAACTATGTGTTAAATTATTTGCGGGGTAACAGAAATTACTTTGTTGCCCTTACTTTTTCCTTTGAAAATTCAGCTAGGAATAATTTGTGATAATAATTAAAGTGTTAAAATTTTTTCTTAAGTTTTTTATCGGCTGTTTTCTATGTGCTTTAGTCATAGTAATTGCTGGTTATGCTTATTATTCAAAAGACTTGCCTGATGTTACAACCTTAAAAGATGTAAGGTTGCAAACACCGCTGCAAATTTTGAGCAAAGATGGAGAACTCATCGCTATTTTTGGTGAACGTCGACGAACACCATTAAAATATAATGAAATCCCACCTGTTGTGGTTAATGCTGTGATTGCTACAGAAGATGCGAGATTTCATGAGCATTTTGGTATCGATCCGGTCGGGATTGTCCGAGCAATGTACATAGGTTTAAAGCAAAAAGGATTTTCGCAAGGTGGAAGCACTATAACCCAGCAGGTTGCAAAAAACTTTTTCTTAACACCAGAAAAGAGTATTTCACGAAAAGCGAAAGAAGTTATTTTAGCGATTCGTATGGAAAAAGAGCTAACTAAAGAAGAAATCATGACACTTTATCTAAATATGATTAACTTTGGTTCTAGAGCATATGGTGTTGCAGCTGCTTCTTATACTTTTTTTGGTAAGACCCCAGATCAGCTAACCATTGATGAAGCGGCACTATTAGCTGGTTTGCCAAATGCACCTTCAGCTTATAATCCTATTTCACACCCTGATCGTGCACTGACCAGACGTAACTGGGTTTTGGGTCGTATGCTAGATCAATCTTATATTACTCAATCACAATACAATGAAGCAATCAGTAAGCCAATTAATGTAAGTTATCATTCACCACAGATCGAATTTTCAGCCCCATATATTGCCGAAATGGCAAGGCAGTTTATGTATGATAAATTTGGTGAAAATGCTTATACTGATGGCTATAAAGTCTATACAACTATTTCTAAAACAGATCAGTTAGCAGCTGAGCAAGCTGTGCAAAAAAATATTATTGATTATGATATAAGACATGGTTATCGTGGTCCTGAAAAAATATTATGGAAAGATAACGAGAAAGCATGGAAAGATGAGCAAATTCAAAATACGTTAAAAAAATATACTTGTTATAGTGGTATGTGCCCTGGTGTTGTTATTCAATCTTCGGATCTAGAAGCAAATGTTGTTTTAACCGATAAATCTAAAATCGTTATTGCATTCCAAGATATGAAGTGGGCTCGACCATTTATTAGTGATACTAGACAAGGTTCTTTTCCGAAAAAAGTATCTGATACATTAAAACCAGGACAACTTATTTGGGTTAAGAAAACAAATGATAAATGGGCATTAGCACAAATTCCAGCTGTCAATGCTGCACTCGTTTCACTTGATTCTGACAATGGTGCTATCAAAGCAATTGTTGGCGGTTATGATTTTTATTTAAGTAAATTTAATCGTGCTACCCAAGCTCTTCGTCAATTAGGTTCAAATATTAAACCTTTTATTTATACAGCAACATTAGAAAAAGGTTTAACTATGGCTACACTACTCAATGATGCGCCTATTGTTCGCTCAACAGGTAGTGCGACTTGGCGACCTAAAAATTCCCCACCAAACTATGCTGGCCCATTACGTTTAAGAATTGGCTTAGGGATGTCTAAAAATGTAATGATGGTTAGAGCGCTGCGTGCAGTAGGAATTGAATATGTTGCGACTTATTTAGAGCGATTTGGATTCCCTAAAGAAAATATCTCACTTAATGAATCTTTAGCTTTAGGTTCTGCTTCGTTCACACCATTGCAAGTAGCAAGAGCTTATTCGGTGATTGTTAATGGTGGATATTTAATTTCGCCTTATTTAATTGAAAAAATCGAAGACAATAATGGTAGTGGTGTTATTTATCAACATCAACCTTTGATTGCTTGTAAAAATTGTACTGATGAGGTTATCAAAACAGAGTCAATGCCAGTATCCCTAAATAATGTAGAGAATGAAATAGACGAATCAGGCAATGAAGAACCTGAACAAGCTAACCTTAAATCAGATGATAATATGGTATTACCAAATATCAATCTGGATAATAAAGCAACGGATGTTACTCCAAAATATGCACCTCATACGATCGATAGTGGTTTAGCTTTTATTATGAAAGATGGACTTAGAACAATTGTCTTTGGCGGTTCTGATTGGCAAGGTACGGCTTGGCGCGTGAAAGCATTAGGTAGAAAAGATGTAGGAGGGAAAACCGGTACCACAAATTCATCAAAAGATGTTTGGTTTTCTGGTTATGGCGGCAATATTGTAACAACTGTATGGATGGGCTTTGATGATCATCGACGCAATTTAGGTCGAACTATTCGAGCGGAAGCAGGGGCAGTTACAGCCAATCCACTTTGGATTGATTATATGAAAATTGCCTTACAGGATGTACCTGTAAATGAAGATATTAAGCCGGACAATGTCATCTCTGTTACCATTGACCAAAAGACAGGGTTATTACCTCAATCAGGTTCTAAAACAATGTCGGAATACTTTATTAAAGGTACTGAACCAAAATCTTATGCAACTCAAGAAGTTGATACAAGTGTGACCGATTCCCAAGGTAACACACAAGAACTATTCTAGTAAGGTATTGAGTATGAATGGTTCTATAAGAATTATTGGTGGCAAATGGCGTGGACGTAAATTGGCAGTACTTGACAAACAAGGTTTACGCCCTACTACTGATAGAATTAAAGAAACTCTTTATAATTGGTTAATGCCAGTTATTTATGATAGTGAATGTTTAGATTGTTTTTCGGGAAGTGGTTCATTAGGCTTTGAAGCTGCATCACGAGGTGCAAAAAGTGTAATATTACTAGAAAAAGATAAACAAGTTGCGCAGCTGCTTAATAAAAATAAACAACTTATTGCTTGCGATGCAATTGAGATTCATCACACTAATACGCTAATATGGCTTAATCAACCTGCTCAAAAACAGTTTGATATTGTGTTTATCGATCCACCATTTCATCAATCACTCGTTGCCCAAACGGTTAATCAGCTTGAAAATAATAATTGGCTGAAATCATCTGCATATATTTATATCGAAACAGAAAAAGACCATGAGCTAATGAGTTATATTCCTACTAATTGGCAATTACATCGAGAAAAAACCGTCGGCCAGGTTCACAGCTATCTTTTTATACGAGAAGAAAATTAATGTTTATATTTATTGGTAAATTTTTATATACCATAATGTGGTTATTTTTATTATTCAATCTGATTCACCCATACCCAAAACCTGCCAATATTGTTGCGTATTTTGGTTTGGCCGCTTTTACTCTAACTCATGGCTTACAAGCCTATATGTTACAGTCAACAATGACGAATAAAGAGAAAGAAGAGGATAAATTTAAAGCACTTCGTCTTTTTATTTTTGGTGTATTTGAATCACTTAGCTGGAAAATTAAAAAATAACGATAAAAGTGGTTGCCAGATACAAAAAATTTTGTATAATGCTCCCACTTCTTTCGAAGTATTCCAATAAGCGGGAATAGCTCAGTTGGTAGAGCGCAACCTTGCCAAGGTTGAGGTCGCGAGTTCGAACCTCGTTTCCCGCTCCAATTCTTCATCTACAAATATTCAACATTGATTAAATTTTTTAGATAATTAAGGATCTAGTTTATCTACTTTTAATTAGAATTTGATGTAACTTATCATCGATAAAGGATATATAAGTAGTATCTGTTATGTTGAAATTTAACATTTAACTTATAAAGATTATCTTTAATTTTATCATTATATATCTCTTTTTATTCCTCCAAATATTTCTATCATCATAAATTAATTATCATTATTAACTTTACGGTAATTATCGTAAAATAAAAAAATAACCATAAAGAAAATAAAATGTAAGCCAGTAAATGAAGTGTTATTATTTTGGACATATCTGTAATTTTTAGTCAGCTAAAATCGATTGAAACTAAATTTGTAAAAAACGAACGTGGTATGTATGCGATCGAATATGCAATTATACATTAGGAATTACAATGATAATTTCAAGTATTTTGTGTGATCATGATCCAGTTAAAAACGCTTTGACTGAATTACTTGAAAACTAAAGCATAAATTTTATACTATCATTTAACTTTGCTTTTTCATTTTCTAGCTTATTAAAATAGATATAGATAACAGTTTAGGGGATAAGCTCAAATTTTTAATAAAGCTAATTAACCTTATAAATTTTCAACTTTTTAGATCATGAAATATTCAATAAGTTTCTATTTTTTGTTCTCTTTTGTCCGTTAATCTTTTTATTATCTACAAAGGTAATCTGGAGTTTATAATAATTATTTTTAGTTTATTTATATTATTCAAATAGTTAACAATTTATTTTTTTGTTAGACTTTTATAATATTAATAAAATATTTTTAATATAAATTTTTAAAAAAAATTATATTTGTATCTGGTAAATTTATATTAAACGGCATATAATTTGTTAAAATCTGTAAAGAGAAATTAATGAAGATTAGAATTTTATAAATATTAAGGAGGAAGTAATTATGATGTATTTAGCAGCAATCCGTGCGCAAATAAGGAATTTAACAAGCAAATTTATTAAAAATGAAAGTGGTGTAACTGCAATTGAATATGCGATTGTTGCAGCGGGTGTTTCTGCGGTGATTCTGACTATCTTTAGGGCGAACGGTGGTCCTGTTTCTATTATGTTAGAGGATGTATTCAATAACTTGAAATATAAAATGGAGAGTATAATTTATTCATAAGTAATATCTCTCATATTATTATTAATAAAAACCACTCCTTTATAAAGGGGGTGGTTTGTTGTTTTAGAGAAGTATAACATCACTTCAACTTATGGCATAAGACGTTGCAAATATTAAAACAGATATTATAAAAGATTGGTCCAAAGCGTTAACATTCTCTCTATACTCATTCGAATATTATATTTTGATTCTTTTTTGATAAATTATTGGCAATTTTATGATTTATATCTAAGTTGACGCTTTTTCTTCTCATGCAATTTAAAAAATTTAAAATAAAATTAATTTTATGCAGGTAAATTTATTTCAATACAAATATAATGTTAAACCTTTCCAAAAAGGAAGAAAATTAACATTAAAATAAATGTAAATAGCTAAGGAAAGAATTATTACGATGTACTTATCAGCCGTTCGCGCACAAGTAAGAAGTTTTGCAGACAAATTTATTAAAAATGAACGTGGTGTGACTGCAATTGAATATGCAATTGTTGCAGCAGGTGTTTCAGCTGTGCTTTTGGTTATCTTTGATAAAGGCAACGGCCCTGTTTATAAAATGTTAAATAGTGTATTTACTACACTACAAACTAAATTATCTGGTATTATTTCTTAATTAGAAATCTTTAATCGCTATTCTGAAATAAACCACTTCTTTGTAAAGAGGTAGTTTATTGTTTTTAATCTATTTTCTTTAAGTAATAAAATAAACCGCATCGATAATAAAATAGATATATCAATAGC
>CAMLMY010000048.1 GCA_946481345.1 uncultured Gilliamella sp.
AACATCATATATTGCCTTTACCGTACGATCAGTATGATGAATAGTTAAATCATAAATTTCAGCATCAGGCAAAGCTTGTTTATCAATATCATCATATCCATCACTATAAGGTTGATGACTTCCGCGTAAATGAATAATGATAAACTTTTTAGTTACACTATCTTTTTCAAGATGTCGTTCTAATAATTTACTTAAATTAATATCATGATCTTCTGTTTTTTTATCTGTAATATCAAGCACATCACTTTTACGGGCAATAAAACCAAATTTAGCATTACTTGTTCCTTTAACACCTTGACGATACGAAGCTAACCAATAGGTTTTATAATTATTATATTTAGCCATTTCAATAATTGACTTGTTTATAAATAAGTTATCATTACTTTCAGGAATATTGAAAGATAAAGTCATTGGTATGGAATCCATAGTAAAGGATGCAGAGGAATGACTATTATTAATAATGCATCCGCCATTTTTTTGATTAAAAACTTCTGCCATGAGTGGGGTCGTTGGCTTATGATATCCATAGGCACTATATCGAGAAACTAAAGAAGATTCTCCCATAATTAACACAACAAGATCATCATTTAAATTCTGAGGAGGTAAAATAACAGCATCATTAAAAACCTCTATTTCGCTTGTATCAGCATAAATGTCGGTAGAAAGATAGGTCGCTCCTAAATAAGCTACATTACCAGCTACTGCAGGAAAAAACTCCCGAAATATTGTTAATTTTAATCTATAATCTTTATAAATATCATTTTGTACATTAGTACTCATAGATAAAAAAGCGCTTGCGACAACTAGATAATATGTTAGAGGTAATATAGGTCTAAATTTAACCTTAATAAATTTCTTGTAAATAAGTAAAATACCAACAGCCATTATTAATGCGGGCACCATTATAAACAGAACAGGCTTAAGCATTGAAAATGCTTCATCGGTACTCGTTTCTGTAATAGAATCCAGTACGCCTTCAGAGATAACCTCACCAAAATAAATCAAATAATTAATTTCAGATAAAAATAAAAATAAAAATAACGTACCTATAACAACAATAATATGGTATCGACTTTTTATTAATATATGAATAAATAAAAATAGACAAAAAGTAGTTGATAACACAATAAAAAAATAGAGATTTGTAAAAGAGTTATCCTTAGTAGTATGAATATAAGCTAAAATTAAACTAAGTGAGATATAAACTAAAAGTAATATAAAAGCGTTACTTCGGTGCTGGATAAATTGAGGTAATTTCATTTTATTATTTACAATTCTTTTATTTATTGTTTACATTTTCTTTATAATAAATTTTAAACAATTACTTTTAGTAAATCAATTGATTTTGACTTATTAACTTTATTTGTTAATTATTTTTTGATGCTATAAAACAACTATCCATTAATTTTACTAACAAATTTTTTAATTTAAGTTGTTATTTAAGCTAAAGTAGTTATAGATTATTAGATAACGTTAGCCTTGAGATTATTGTTATCACTTAGAAACTCAATCAAAAGTTCACATTAGTTTACGGTAGGATAAATACTTTACTTTATTAGATCGATACATTAAAAAATTTTAATTAAAATAATTTTAATTTTCTGAAATTGTTAGCCTCTAAAGCGATGCTATCAGTTAGAAAGTTAATCGAAAGTTCATACTATTGTATGAACAAAATTACGATTCTAATTTATAATTTGGGTACATTCTGTTCGAGGGAGTATATTAAGCATTTCATCAAGAAAGAGGAGAGATAAAACGATTGAAAGGAAAACAATAAATCCTGGAACTTTAGGACGTTTGACTCCAAATCCGCCTCTACGGAATGAAGACACATAAATCAAGCATATACAGAGAAAAATTAAATATAAATTATCCAAAATAGCTCACCACCTTTAGTTATTATTTATACTATTTTAGTAGATTTTTTTTACAGCGCAATAATTTATGAGTTTTTTAGATGATTCAAACAAACTTTAACAATTTTAAAAAGTTAACCATCTTTTTTAGGATCCAAACCCAAAGAAATTAAATCCGAAAAATTTTAATATTCCACACTATAAAATGCTATACCGCAATTATCTCAGCACTATCTTTTTATTTATTCTGCTATTTTCATTAAATAGTCGCGTTTAGAAAAATTTATTTATTTAAATAAGAATATATCGTATCTTATTTCACAAATTTTTTTATTTTATCTGAATCAGCATGAAATCTTTATTAAAAAGAGTTTTTAACATTACAAAAAAAATGATAATTGGATTTATACTGTTATCTTTTTTAATTGTTCTTTTATTAAGATGGGTTGCTCCTTTTGGTTCAATGTTAATGGTAGAAAGAAAGCTCACTCATTGGAATATTACTCAACAACGGACATGGAAAGATTGGAATCAAATATCAGATCATATAAAACTAGCTGTAATCGCTGCTGAAGATCAAAAGTTTGCTAATCATTGGGGATTTGATTTTAAAGCAATTGATCATGCTCTACAGCATAATCGAAATAATAAAAAAATTCGTGGTGCCAGTACTATTAGTCAACAAGTAGCAAAAAATATTTTTTTATGGCCTTCGCGTAGTTGGATTCGTAAAGGTTTTGAATCCTTGTTTACTCTTGAAATTGAGTTACTCTGGTCTAAACGACGAACGCTTGAAATTTATCTAAACAGTGTTGAGTGGGGAGAGGGAATCTTTGGTATAGAAGCAGCTTCGCAATACTATTTTCAAGTAAGTGCTAACAAGTTAACGCCTTATCAAGCAAGTCTACTCGCTGCTACATTACCTAACCCTAGAAAATGGAATCCAGCTAACCCTAATAATCATATACAAAAAAAAGCGCAATGGATTCGTAATCAAATGAATAACCTTGGCGGTAAAAATTATTTAAAACAACTAAACTAATTTAATAGTTTATATAAATTTTTTAACAAACTCTGGTACAATTTTACTCGCTGAACCATAAATTTTTGTTTCAAATAAATTTTCACCTAAACTTGGTTCTAAGTTAAGTTCAACAGTTTTGGCTCCCGCTTGATTAGCTATTTGAACAAATCCTGCAGCTGGATAAACATTACCTGATGTACCAATCGAAATAAAATAGTCCGTTTGCGAAAGTGCGTTATAAATTTCTTCCATTTGTAGAGGAATCTCACCAAACCAAACAATATGTGGACGAATTAATTTATTTTCATGATAATTCACATCGTAATAGCAATCGATTATCTGTCCTGTTTTTTCATTGCGCACTTTTAATAATTCACCATGCATATGGATAATATTTTTAGAACCAGCTTGTTCATGCAAGTTATCCACATTTTGGGTAACAATTAATACATTATCCGAACCTAACTTTTGTTCTAATTGCGCTAAAGCAAAATGAGCCGTATTAGGTTTTACTTCAGGATTTTGTAGTTTTCTACGCAACATATTATAAAAATCATGAACAGCGACCGGATTACGCATATATCCTTCATAAGTCGCGACATCATTAACATCATAACCTTCCCATAAACCATTTTGGGCACGAAATGTCGATAACCCTGATTCAGCAGAAATACCTGCACCGGTTAAGATAACTATTTTTGGTGTTTTCAACATATCTATTCACCTTTTTTATTAATAAATTAAATAAATTACTGAAAAAATATTATTGGCTATATTCTGTGGTAAATATGTGTAAGGCTGGTTTGCTTAACTTTTGATATTGGCTGTAAGCACTTGCTACTTTAAACCTTATTTCATCTTTCGATTCACCATTTAACCAGCTGTTAATCATTGCATGAACACTATAAGCTTCTGGCGCCATTCGATGCAAGGTTAAAATTAATGGTGTAATACCTAAACGAGATAATGGTGGAGTAAAATATTTCTGGCTTTTACAAGCAAATACCGCAGCGTAACGTAATTTTTGTTTTTCTTTCTCTGTTTTTGACAATGTATTCCAACGCCAACTATCAGGTAAATAATCACGCCATGATGATTCCATTAAATAATCATGACCAATATATATAACTAGGTCGGCATTTCCTCCTGCCATTACTGTTTTATCATTAAGTCTAATTTGCTGTGTTTTTTTACCAGCCGAATAATCTAAAAAATCATTAACAGTATTATCAATATATTTCCCATTATATGCTTGAGCAATGAGATACACATCCTTATTTCGATGTTTATAAATTATCTCTTCTAATATTTTTCCAGATGTGGGCTTATTAATGTTGATTACTTGCCACTCTTTTTGTTTAGCGAAATAGGTTTTAAAACCATAAGCAGCCCCCCAATAAAGATTATTTTTGGGATCTTGACCATTACCAATTGCCTGTGGAACGGGTACTATTTTTTGATATTTGTTATCACATAAGGCGACTAATACATGAATAGTTTTTGTTTCTGCAAAAGCCTGAAAAGAAAAGATTGAAAAAACTATTGGCATAATATAGAGATAATTAATGATTTTCTTCATTAGCTTTATATTCCTAATCTATGTAATAATTCACGAAAAATAATTTTAATAATAAACTATAAAATATATTAAATAATTTAAATTCAATAAAATCATTATAATGTACGATAATGATTTTAGTGGCAAGTAATCATAAAAAATAAGGTATGAGTAATATGAAAACAATTGGATTAATTGGTGGGATGAGTTGGGAAAGCACAATAACTTATTATCAAGTCATCAATCAATTTATTAGCAAATCACTTGGTGGTTTACATTCAGCAAAAACACTTTTATACAGTGTTGATTTTCAAGAAATAGAAAGTTGCCAAGCAAATAATGAATGGGATAAAAGCGCGATTATTTTAACTGATGCGGCTAAAAGATTAGAACTAGCTGGCGCTAATTTTATTATTATCTGTACTAATACGATGCATAAGGTTGCTGATCAAATTCAAAAAACTATTACTATTCCGATCATTCATATCGCCGATGTGACCGCCAAATATTTAATCAAAGATAAAATAAAGTCTGTTGCGTTACTTGGTACCAAGTACACCATGGAGCAAAACTTTTATAAATCAAAATTAATCGAAAAAGGTTTAAATGTTTTAATTCCTGATGAACAAGATAGAATAATCATCAATAATATTATTTATGATGAACTTTGCCTTGGGAAAATTAAACCTGAATCTAAGCAAGCTTACCTCAATATTATTGATAAACTCGTTAAGCAAGGTGCTGAAGGGGTGATTTTAGGCTGTACTGAGATCGGTTTATTAATAAATCAACAAGATCACGCCATCCCTTTCTTTGATACAGCCCTATTACATGCTCAAGAAGCAGCATGGTTAGCGATTAATTCGTAACGTCTTCTTTTATATATTCCAATATATCACCAGGTTGGCAATCTAAATAGTTACAGATTGCCTCTAGTGTTGCTAGCCTAAATCCTTTTACTTTACCTTGTTTAAGTAAAGATAAATTTTGTTCAGTAATACCAATGGCAGCCGCTAAATCTTTAGATTTAACTTTACGTTTAGCCAGCATTACATCTAAATTTATTATAATTGGCACTTTTGGCTCCTTGCTAAATAAACTGCTTATTTTCTTCGGCTATTTGACATGCTTTTTTCAATATTTGACCAACTATCATAATACTTATTGACGGAAATAATAACATTAAATCTTCACTGGTGAATGATAGAGAAATGTAACGTTCCGAAGGATCATTATTAAAAGATAAGATTAATGATGATAATGGCTCTGTAATTAATTGTATCACTTCCCAAATAACTAATGCTGTACCAAATTTATAACAATAATTAGCTGAACTTACTGAAAAATAGTCCGATTTACTATAACTTAAAAAAAGTAATCTAAGCTGAAAGAAAGCATAAACTAAAATTGCAATAATAATGGTATCAATTAAGGTAACTAAAACGGCTTGCCATATAGAAAGTTTAGTTGGGTCAATATCTGAGCTATCTGCACTATGAGCAATAAAAAAGGAATATCCACCCGATTCTAAACCAATATTGTGTATATTAAAAAAATAAAATAATAAAGGAGATACCATTCCAATTAATATCGTTATTATAGGAATAAAAGTTAACAATGCCATTAATTTACAGTATTTATTTAGACGTGATTGAGATTGAGAGATATTGGTATTCATTTTTATTTCCTTATGTATAAAAATTAAACACAGCTTATCACTTCCAAAGACATAAAACAACAATAAATTAAAATAAAACGATAATTTTTTATTATTATAAAATAATAAAAACTATTATTATCCTCTTTATTAAACAGATAAATTAAATTTAGATTACAAAAAAAGCCCTACTTTTAACCAAAGTAGGGCTTATTTATTATTAATAAAAATCAATTATGCTTCTATAGCAATTCTTAGTTTTTTCATCGCATTTTTTTCAAGTTGGCGAATACGTTCGGCAGAAACGCTGTATTTGTCAGCCAATACTTGCAGTGTTGATTTACTATCATCAGCATCTAACCAACGCGCTTTAATAATATCTTGGCTACGTTCGTCTAATTGAGATAAGGCATCATGTAGCTTATCGGTTGCATCATTCTCCCAATTGTCATTTTCAATTGATTTTGAAAAATCAGAATTACTATCTTCTAAATACAGTGCTGGTGCAACAATTGAATTGTCGTCATCATCATTATCAATATCAAATGACATGTCTTGTGCTGACATGCGCGATTCCATCTCTAGAACATCTTTACGACTTACACCAAGTTCATCAGCAACCATATCCACTTCAGCACTATTAAACCAACCTAAACGTTGTTTATTTTTTCTTAGATTGAAGAATAACTTTCTTTGTGCTTTTGTAGTTGCAACTTTAACAATACGCCAATTTTTTAAGACATATTCATGTATTTCAGCTTTTATCCAATGCACAGCAAATGAAACTAGGCGAACCCCCATTTCAGGGTTAAAGCGACGTACCGCTTTCATTAAACCAATATTACCTTCTTGAATTAAATCTGCTTGAGGTAAACCATAACCAGCATAACCACGAGCAATGTGCGCAACAAAACGTAAATGTGACAAAATTAATTGTTTTGCAGCATCAACATCATCATGATAATAAAGTTTTTCGCCTAATGATTTTTCTTCCTCTGCAGTTAACATTGGATAAGTATTAATCATACGAAGATATGATTCAATATTTCCTTGTGGGATTAAAGCACCTACTTGCATTTTTAAATCAGTACTCATTTAACTCCCTCCTTAATTTAAACTAGTTTTGTCGCTTATTCATAATGGCAACAATATAACTGTAATATTAGACCACTAAAATGTGATTTAGTTCACATTTATTATTAATTTAATAATAAAAAACTATACTTAAATAATTAAGCAATATGCATCGTTTTTAAATATTTCTTAGTCGATACCAGTGCAGAAAGCCAACCAAGAATCATAGAGAACAATACAATTAGTATACTTTCGTCCCATGAAAGTCCTTTAAGTATAAATTTTGTACCAAAAATAGCAGAAACACGTAATATAATTGAATCTATTTGAAAAATAAATACTTCTGATAAAATCAAGGCAAAAATTGCACTAATAAATCCAATCAATATACCATTATACAAAAATGGACGTAATATAAAACCTTCAGTTGCCCCAATTAGTTGCATCACAACAATAATTTGTCTACGAGCAAAAATGTTTAATCGAATACTATTTCCTATGACAAGCGAAACAGCACCAATCATAAATATCGAAATTATCCATACGATGGATTTTACCATATCGGTCAATGCAGTTAATCGAGTAAACCAACTATCGTCAAGTTGAACATCATCAACCCCTTTAATTTCTAGTAATTTGGACTGAAAAGCATGCAATGTAGCTGTTTGTTTTGCTTCTTCTTTTGGAATAATAATTGCTACTGCTGGTAACGGATTTTCATCCAGAAGATCAAGCGCGTTGCCAAATCCAGACCACGTTTTAAACTCTTCTTTTGTTTGATCTCGGGAAAGATATTCAATTTTTTCAACCTCAGGATAAGATTTAAACTTAGAAATCAATTCTGTGGTTTGTGTTGAAGTTAATTCCTTATTTATGTAAACAGTTAAATTTGGCGTTGGATACCACTGATTCGAAGCGTGATTAGCATTTTTCCAAAGTAGATAGCTAATCGTTGGTAATGTTATTGAAATCGCAATAACAAAAACTGTCAGTAATGAAGCAAAAATATGTTGAGTGAAATTATTAAAGGTATTACGCCAAGCATAACCAATTTGCCTTCTCCAATGACAAAAAAAAATATTGCTATCTTTTCCATTGGATTTATTCGGTTTAATATTAGCGCTCATTATTAATTTTTAACCTCTAAATGCCCTTGATTTAAATGCAATATACGATGTTGTTTGTGGCGAATAAGCGTCATATTGTGAGTCGCCATCAAGACAGTTACCCCAGTTTGATTAAACTCCTCAAATAGTTTTAAAATGTCTTTCGAAAGTTTATCATCCAAATTTCCTGTGGGTTCATCAGCAAGTAGGACATTAGGATGATTTACAATTGCTCGAGCAATCCCGACACGTTGTTGCTCACCACCAGATAATTGTATTGGATAAAATTTCATTTTATTTAACAATCCAACTTTATCCAATGAGGCAGAAACTCGTCGACGAATTTCTTCAGGTGATTTTCCTAAAATAATTAATGGAATAGCAACGTTATCATAAACAGTATGATCCATTAGTAGTTGATGATCTTGAAAAATCATACCAATGGTACGACGTAAAAATGGCATTTCTTGTCGTTTTAAACTTGAAACATCAATACCATTTAATAAAACTTTGCCATCATTCGCTTTTTCTAATCCACAAATTAGTCGCATTAAGGTGCTTTTACCAGCACCAGAATGACCGGTTAAAAATGCCATTTCACCGGGTAATAAAGTAAAGGTTATATTTTGTAATGCAGGTTTCCCGCCAGAATAAACTTTACTTACACGTTGAAATTGGATCATTATTTTTTACTCTTCTGTTTGATCAAACAGAGCATTAATAAAATCATCGGCAACAAAAGGTCTTAAATCTTCAATTTTTTCACCGACCCCAATATAACGAATAGGTATATTGAACTGATCGGCAATACTAAAAATAATACCACCTTTTGCTGTTCCATCTAATTTAGTTAATGCCATTCCTGTAACACCGACTGCCTCATTAAATAATTTTGTTTGACTAATAGCATTTTGTCCTGTACCTGCATCAATCGTTAACATAATTTCATGTGGTGCCGTTTCATCTTGCTTTTTAATTACACGCACTATTTTTTTCAATTCATCCATTAAATGAGATTTATTTTGTAAACGACCTGCTGTATCCGCAATTAATACATCTATTTTTTTGGCTTTTGCTGCTTGTATAGCATCAAAAATAACTGATGCTGAATCGGCATTAGTATGTTGAGCAATAACAGGAATATTATTACGTTCACCCCATACTTGTAATTGTTCAACAGCTGCAGCACGAAAAGTATCGCCAGCAGCCAGCATAACTGATTTGCCTTGTTGTTGAAACTGACGAGCTAATTTACCAATAGTTGTTGTTTTACCAACACCATTGACACCAACCATTAAAATAACAAATGGTTTATGACTATCTATATTAAGTGGTTTATCGACTCCGTCTAAAATAGATTTCATTTCTTGTTTTAAAAGCTCGTGTAATGCATCTGCATCTTTTAGCTCTTTTCTTGAAGCATGTTGAGTTAATGTACTAATAATCTTTTGTGTTGTGTCAAAACCTACATCAGCGATAAGCAATTGTTCTTCTAATTCTTCAAATAGTGCATCATCGATCTTTTTTCCTCTAAATAAATTAAGGAATCCAGATCCTATATTCTGTTTTGTTTTAAAAAGTCCTTTTTTCAAACGAGAAAAAAATCCTTCTTTTTTTTGTTCAACCATAAATTGTTTATCCCATGACAATCATAAGTGATCATTTTATATTATTTTAAAATAAAGCCCAATGTATTCAAATAAAAGGAATAACATTATTAATTTATTTTGCTCATTTTATTAAATTATAAAATGAATGATACGTTATCTATAAAGAATAATTAAAAATAATTATCAATAAAGATTCGAAGTTTTAATATGACACCATTCACCTAATGGTAATTGGTGAGTAAATAAATTATATTTGCCAATTTGAACTCTAATTAGTCGTAAACAAGGAAAACCCACTGCTGCACACATTCGCCTAACTTGGCGATTCTTTCCTTCAGTGATAGTAATACTTATCCATGATGTGGGTATTGTTTTACGTTCGCGAATAGGAGGAACTCTTTTCCATAGGAGCAATGGCTCATCTAGAAAATCTACTATAGCTGGCGCTGTATAAAATTCCTTTAACTGAATACCTTTTCTTAGTTCATTTATCGCTTGTTGGTTAATTGAACCTTCAACTTGTACCCAGTAGGTTTTTGGCAATTTAAATTTTGGTGAGCTGATTTTAGCTTGTAATTTACCATCATTTGTTAATAATAACAATCCTTCGCTATCGGTATCTAAACGTCCAGCCGGATAAAATTTTGGTAATTTTATAAAATCTTTTAATGTCTGATACTTTTCATGAGGTGAAAACTG
>CAMLMY010000049.1 GCA_946481345.1 uncultured Gilliamella sp.
AAGCAATTAATTGATATAGATTAATTGATTTCAGATTTTTTTTATCAAAAATAACTTTCGGCATTGGAGAAGTCATTTTCGGATGAAACTGATACTCACTTTTACCAGATAGTATTTCGTCTAATTTATTATCAAAAAGTTTCATCTCTTTATCATCAAAATTTTCATAATTCCATGAATGACAACGACCATCTGTAATACAAATTTCCACTTTAGTCGTTCCCTTACCATCATATGACATTGGATTAATATAGCTTGATCCTGTTAAATATTGTTTGGGAACAAATTTAAAAATATCATGATGCCCTAGGTACTCTATATCCTGATTATCTGTAGAACAATCTTTATCATTACAAAAGCCGTTAGGGATAATAATTGAATCAGCTGTTATTTTAATAATTAAAGATTTTTCATAATCAAAACCGAAAATATTATGAATAGTAATCGTCGAAATATCCTGACGACTAAATACGTCCGCTTTTACCGTAAAACTTAATAAAAGTAAGTTAAAAATAAAATAAAAAATATTTTTAATACTCATTACCTATTCCTCCTGTTTCTTCGGAAATTTAATACTTTTTTTATCATTTCGCATCAAATCCCATTGCCATTTGAAGAAAGAATACATTTGACCATCATATTTATTGTATGAAGTATCTTCTTTAATGTATACATCTTTATAAAGCCAAGTATAATCCATATAGTTTTCTGTATAACCCTGATAAAATATAGGTTTATTATTGATATTTGTATGTTCAAATATATGTGGTAACGTAAAACTGTGTGCTGCTTCATGAACAATAGTATGATCATCAGTTAGAGCATCAGCAAAAATAACAAACATATTTCCCCATTCATAAGTTTCCTTAAATTTTTTCTTATTTAATTGAGCAATTCCTAATGCACCACCTCCAGGTGATAAGTTTGTAAATAACAAATAAGTATTATAGTGTCCCCCATCTTTGATACGCTTGCCTTTCGGAGCATATTTTCCATATTTTTCATATAAAGCACAAAGGCGTTTTCTTATATCTTCAGCAGGGTCTATACGTCTTTTTTTCATCTTAGGCCTTGAACCATCTAAATAGTTCGGATCATCAATATCTTCAAAAAACTTTTTAACATCATGATGTTGTTTTTTTAAAGCAAATAAATCAAAATTTTCGCGAGTATTAATATTAGCCTGAATCATCGCCTGATTAAAGGATTGACAGTTATATAAGTTCTTCAATGATGGGTGTGATTGAGGAATAACTTTATTATTATTTTTGTCATATTCTGTAATAACATTAACCACGATTATATTAGCTTTACCTATTTCGTTATTTTGATACACCATTAGTTGACCAACTTCATATTCATTCGAACCGAGTTTGGCAATTACTTTTATTTCCTCGTGTTGCTTTAACGTATCTCCTTGACATATAATTTTAACGGCATTTTCTAACTTATAATAATAATAATAGATTTCGAGTTGCTTATCCCTATTATCAATTATTTGTTTTTCTCTCTTAGTTTTTAAAAATTCTGAAATAGAAATTTTTTCGGGTGTGATTTTTAGACATGGAACACTTGGTTTGAAAAAAATTTCTGTATTATCATTAATGATTTCATCAATTTCCTCTAGTTGCAGATCTAAATAAACGCCATGTTCGTGCATATTTGACCCTGCATCTGCATTATCAACTTGCACATTACAAGCAAAAATAGAGAGCCACGCTGGATAATAATCTTGACCATGTGGTTTAAATTCTTTTTCTGGAGATTCTACATTTGGTAAATATTCTTTTCTAAGATTTATAGGATCTTTGCATAATGGCGTAACCATATTTAGGTTTCTGGGTGTTGATGACCACATGTCAGCTAAAACCACTTCCATCGGATAAATATACTCATCACGTAACCAATCAAAACCATACTCCCCTTTATAAGGAGCATTCTTATTTTGCTTAAGTATCTCTGGTCTCCTAAAATGAATAGTGAATTTTTGTAAACAAGAAGTTGAAGTTTGACCTATTAGTGAGCTAGCTCCAGGGGGATTACATACTGGCATATCTCAATTCCTTTTTAATTATTATTAAAATCAAATGTCATTTAAAAATGAGTTAAAATCGTTTTAGACACTAAAATAGTGATATATTATTTCCTTTAAAATTATATTGATTCCTGTTTATTTATATTCATTTCAATCAAACTAGGTAACCAAGGGAACTGATGGCAAAAACGATGGTAAATTGAATTAAAGTTAATGCTTTCATCGTATATTTTTTTTGGTGCTAATTGAGTATTGTCCATTAGTTCGCCTGATAAAAATGGATCTTGATCAAAATGACTTCCAAATATAAACATCAAGATGATTACTGTTGCAATTTCTGTAGGATGATTCATAAGAAGATGATTTTGGGCTCGATCAAAACCAAATAAAAATAGATGATCAAAATCTTCAGATTCAGTAATCTGAAATTTTGCCTGAACAATTTCATTCAAAGCAGTAATTACTTGTTGTTTTATGTCGGATTTATCTAATAAACTCTTCTCTTTTGAAAAGACATAATTTGTGGATTGTGATTTTAAATAATCATCTAGTTTTTTAAATATTTCATCCTTTTTACATAAGTCTTTACCATAAGCATCTTCTAAAAAAGGTATAGCTTTAAAGTAAAGTTCTTCTGCTTGAGTAACTTCAGTAAAATCTTGATGGTCATCTAAAATTTTTTTTGCCCAACGATATTGGGGATCATGGATAAACTCAATACCAAACAATATGATCAAATCGATGTAAAATCGAGTGGTATCCTCTTGATTAAATCCGATCTCTTTTGTGATAGTTAAACATGAATTTAATATTTTTTTTAGTTGATGATAATCTATTTTTTCTTTTAAGTACGGATAACGACCATGACAATGTTTAACTAATTTATCCAAATAGAGATCTATTGCCTGTTTTTTTAAAATACTGTCTATTTTATCGTCAATTTTCAAAACCATATCAACTATCCTTATTAATATAATAATATTGACCATCTAAATAATATGCCCAACACTCTATTTTTTTGAGATATCTGTCGATGTTATTATCAGCTTTAAATATTTCCAACATATCGATAAAACATCGTGGATCATAGAATCTTAAAAAATATTTTTTCCCATCTTGATTTTCAGCAAAGAGCAGTTCTTTCAAATATTTTTTCAAAAAGAAAAAAGGGATTTTACTCCAAAACCAAAGCACTGACGATTTCTCTTCTTGAGCAAATAAAATCTCATTAATAATATCTTGATTCTCTTCTCTATCCGGTTCTATTTTTACTAATAGTGGTCCTGCCTCGGATGATTTAGAATAAGGTGTATCAGCAAGTAATGGATAACACGTTATATTAGGATTTTTAATAAACATTTTGTAAAAGCACGCATCAAAATGCGCACAATCAACGATGGCATAGCAATAAACGGGGTCATCCTCATATTGATGTGAAAATTCTTCATTTATTGGTTCAAGTATATTTTCAGTTATTGAAAACTGTGGTAGTGATGTTTTAGGTGTTGTCATCAATTTATCTCCAACATGGTATTGGCATTACGAGCAGCACGTTTTAAACACTCTACGCACAAAGATATTGGAGGCATATCCATAAAATGAACTTCCTGAGTACTTACATTCATACTTGCTGGTCCCATTTTTTGTAACGCAGCAGATTTTATGACTACATTTCCTGGCGTACCGAGTTCTATTCCTTGGCCATTTATTTTAATATAAGAGCCACCACTGATTAACGTAATATCACGAGGAGCGGTCAAAGTTACTGAATTATCGATACTATTAATTTGTATTTCATCTTTAGCCATAAGCGAAAGTTCATCGTTTTGAGCTTGTATTTCAACTTTTCCTTTAGATGCAAAAAGTTTTATTCCCATCTTGTGAGCGAAAAAGCTTAATGCTTCACCAGCCGCCAATGTAATCTTTTTAATTACACTAATCTCTGTGTTATTCTCGGCAATGATTGAAATATTTTTGCCAGTCGATAATTGAATATTTTTCGGACTTGTTAAACCAATGCCTTCTTGAGCATAACCCACTATTCCACTTTCGTTGAGTTGTGTAAGAGTATTTTTAAGTTCTGTTTGACTTTCGATATCGGCTGAATGACCATTTGAATTTTCTACAACTTTTTGCAATGATTGAACAATAGAAAGTGCATTACTAAGCTGGATCTTTGCGCCTTCCATATCCAATTGTTTACCTTTTGCTTTTGATTCAGTTTCGGTGGTAATATAAATTCCTTTTTCTGCCGATATTGCACCCCACTCATCGGTACGCAGCTCAAAACCTTCTCCTCGTTTCGTTTTTTCACTGTCCACCAAATGCCCCAAATTGAGTTGGGTTTTGCCATATTCCGTTGCCAGTTTAATATGCTCCTGACCACGTTTATCGTCCATTCGCAATTTATTATTCGCTGGCGTGCGTATCACATTACGGTGTTTATTGATTGTCGTAACATGGTCTGGATGACTGCTGTCGTGCATGGCATGAGCTATATACGGGCGGTCTGGATTACCATTGGTGAACGCAATTGCAACTTCTGTTGAATCTATCAAAGGAAAGTGAAAACCATACGTATCGCCGGCATATGGTTTTGCCAGTCTGACCCATAAACTTTCCTCACCTTTTTGCCAATTTTTTAAATCAAAATTGAATTTAATTCGGTAACGACCCTGCGTATCAATATAACCGTACGTATCATCATCTTTACTGGTCACTCGGGCTGGTAAGGTACCACTCACTTGTGGCCAAGGTAAGGGTGCCGGTCGATACGGTTTAAGAGCATCATAAGGGATAGCAGTAAAGCGAGTTTGGTAAGATTCGGTTCGGTCACCATAACATTCGGTTGCAACAATCACCACACCGTCTTTAATCTCAGCTATCGGGCAACCCTCTATAATCACTAACTGTCCCGGTATAAGCTCATAAGCATTACATTGTCCCGTTAGAATAAATTGTTCGCTTACATAATGTTGATGCCGAATACGCGCATACCAATTGCCGCTTTCGACTGTCTGTATATCACCTTGGGTTTTGTGGTGCTCTTCATACCGATAGTCTTCGCCTCGCATTGTCATATCTTTGGGCTGACTGTTGTCACTGCTGTAAAGATTACTGTCGGACATCCGATAGTTATAATCGTTAACACTGACCTGACTTGGTTTAGTTTTACTGCTGAATTGTAAATCCCAAACACTGTAGCGAAGACGGTCATTGAGACCACTCGGTTGCTTTATGGTCACTTTACCACCATCAGCATACCCTTTTTCATAATCACTTATCACTATCACATCACAATGGTGCTCCGGATGCGTTTCAAAGTAAAAGTAAAGACCCACATCTGCCAACAAACGCTGTATAAAATTTAAATCACTCTCTTGCCATTGCGTAATAAATTCTCGTACAGGATAGGTTTCTTTTAACTCAAAACGAAAATCAATACCGATAAAATTGTGATTTCGCAACACTTCATCGACCACATCGATGACACTCTTATTCTGAAAAATGGCACTTTGGTGGTGATTTGCAAGTAATGCCATTCTAGGTTCAAGTTTCACCCGATAACGTGCTTCATCTTCGCTGATTGAGACTAAACTAAATTCTGTGATTATCCCGTAAAGCTTTCTTGTTTTGGCTACATGATCAAATGAGCTGATTTGTGCCACTTGTAGCGGTGATTGGTTAGGATGAAAAGTCAGTGAGGCGGTTTGACTGAGCATGGATGCAATTGAAATTTGCTTATCTTCGCTGGTGAAATCTATCTGATATTGCCACGGTTCATTTAACCGCTCTTGACCTTTAATTGATACAACAGAAATGTTTGATAATGCGTCGGATCCATCAACTGACAACGAATAGTTATTGTGTGATAAGTGTCCAGAAAGCGAAGTTAAGCTATCGCCGAGCTGCTCCATTGTGCTCATACTTCAATCCTTAATTTGTAACAGCAAAATTGATCTTTTTCAAAAACACAGATATTTATTAACGATAATCTGAGTTATATAAATTAAGTATTTTTTTTAAACGAGTCAATTATTTTTTTATTAACTTTTATTAACTTTTATTAATTTTTATTTATTGTAGATAATGATTAAACTGAGTAATTAATTCGGCTTTTTATTTTTTAGATGGTCATATTAAAATATATTAATTAATCAGTTAATTAGACTTGTACACTGATTTATAAATGCTCTGAAATTAATGTTGATAATAAATACAATTTATATAATAAATACAATTTAAAATAGATCGTATTGATATGGATTTGAGTTATTTACCAAGATCATCAAACTGTAAATTACTCATGAGGAGTGATTAGCGGTTAACAATAAGAATTAAAAATAAATTACAGCAAAACACAATCGGCAAACGGTATAGACTCCTGAATATTTTTTACAAAATTTATTGTTTTTATACTCAAAAATCCTTAAGACCTAAAAAGGATTATCCTTTATTTCCCACAATAAAAATAACTCGCTATAATGCATTCAATTTTATTGTTAAGTGGATTATGCATGAAAACACTATTTGCCAGCACGTCACGCGGGCTTGAAGAGTTATTGAAAAAAGAGTTAGAAGAGTTAGGTTCGGTCGATTGTAAAATTGCTCAAGGGGGCGTCTTTTTTGATGCGGATGAAAAGACATTATATCAATCATTATTATGGTCGCGTCTGGCATCACGTATATTATTGCCAATTGCTGAGTTTGATATTTATAGTGATTTAGATCTCTATTCGTGCGTTTTTAATATTAAATGGCCAGATATTTTTGCAGTTGATAACTCCTTTGTGATTAATTTTGTTGGTGTAAACGATTTTATCCGTAATAGCCAATATGGCGCACTCAAAATTAAAGATGCGATTGTTGATCATTTCTCTCGTCATACTAACGAGCGCCCTAATGTGGCTAAGCAAGATCCTGATGTTCGTATTCATGCTTATTTAAATAAGAACCGTGTAACACTTTCGTTAGATTTAAGTGGCAGTAGTTTGCATCAACGTGGTTATCGTCAACAAACTGGGCAAGCGCCATTGAAAGAAAACTTAGCTGCTGCAATTATTATGCGCTCAGGCTGGCAGGTGGACACGCCATTAATCGATCCTATGTGTGGTTCGGGAACACTGCTAATCGAAGCAGCGATGATTGCCGCAAAAAATCCACCGGGTTTATTACGTAAACATTGGGGATTCTTTGCTTGGAAAGGCTTTAATCCAATACTTTGGAATGAACTATTATTTGCCGCTAAACACAATATTAGCAAACCGAATATACCATTTATCGGTTACGACAATAATACCGTTGTGTTAGATCGAGCAAAACAAAATGCCATTCAAGCGGGTGTAGGCGATTTGATTACATTTGCATTACAGGATGTAACACAGTTAACCAATCCACTGCCTAATGATATAACAGGTACAATAATTAGTAATCCACCTTATGGCGAAAGATTAGAAAGTGAGCCAGCTCTTGTTGCCTTGCACACAGCGCTTGGTCGTCAAATTAAGCAATATTTTGGTGGCTGGCGACTTTCGTTATTTAGTGGCGCACCTCAATTGTTAGACTGTTTACAAATGCGTGCAGAAAGACAATTTAAAGCTAAGAATGGTCCGTTAGATTGTGTACAAAAAAATTATACTATTGCGCAACGATCTAGCGAACAAGTCAGCATACCAATATTGCCAGCGGCTGATTTTGCTAATCGCTTACGAAAAAATAAGCAGAAACTTGAAAAGTGGGCTGCACAAGAACAGCTAGAGTGTTATCGCCTTTATGACGCCGATTTACCTGAATACAATGTTGCTATCGATCGTTATAAAGATAAAGTAGTCGTACAGGAATATGCAGCGCCTAAAAATATCGATCCACAAAAAACTCGTCAACGGCTATTTGATATTATTAACGCCACTATGTCAGTGCTAGAACTCACTGCCGATCAATTAGTTTTAAAAACGCGTGAAAAGCAGAAAGGCAAACAGCAATATCAAAAATTGAGCCAAAAACAGGATTACTTTTTGGTGCATGAGTATGCCATTAATAAACGCAAAACTCAGTTTTGGGTAAATGTGACCGATTATTTAGATACAGGGCTGTTTTTAGATCATCGTTTAGCGCGCAAGATGATTGGTGAAATGAGTGCAGGTAAGGATTTTCTAAATCTATTTGCTTATACCGGTAGTGCAACGGTTTATGCGGGTCTAGGCGGTGCTAAGTCAACTACGACGGTTGATATGTCACGCACTTATTTACAATGGGCCGATCGTAATCTAAAACAAAACGGATTAACAGGTAGACAGCATCGTTTAATTCAAGCTGATTGTTTATTGTATTTAGAACATAGTGATGATCAGTTCGATCTAATCTTTATTGATCCACCTACATTTTCAAATTCTAAAAGAATGAGTGATACTTTTGATGTTCAACGTGATCATTTAAAAATAATGGCGAATTTAAAACGGTTATTAAAACCAAATGGCATTATTGTGTTTTCGAACAATAAACGGGGTTTTAAAATGGATAACGCGGGTATGCAAAACCTTGGATTGACTTATCAAGATATCACCAATAAAACGTTATCTTTGGACTTTAAACGTAATAAGCAAATTCACTGCTGTTTTATTGTCCAACACCAAAAATAAAATTTCACAACCAAAAGTAAAATTTTGACTGAATTCTCCTTAAAAAATATATATGAATTTTTAAGGTGAATTTTTTTAATTTAAAATATTTTCGGAAGATTAAAAAATTAATATTAATCGTAAAAATAAACGAACTAGTGCCAGTATATTTTACTTTGAGTAATAGATGCTGATAAATGATAAGTAATTTATTGAGCGACAACGGAAGCAATTTTTTATGTTTAGCCAATTATAAATTGGCAAAATAATTAAACTTTAACTAATTTATACTAACTCAGTTAGTACTTATTTTGCCGATCTTTATTTTTTAATTATTCCGATAATTGGCCAGCTCAACCAAATTTCCATCTGGGTCTCTAAGATATAAACTATTGATATCTGCCTGTGCGCCATGCCGTTTTACCACACCCTCTACAATAGGATAACCTTTTTTTTCGATTTCCTTTTTAATGGATTCAACATCTTCTTCAACAATTAAACAAAAATCTTGGCTACCATATTCTGGATGTAATGCTGCGGGTTGAAATTCGCCTTTTTTAGCGTGAATATTAATTTTTTGATGACCAAAAATAAAAGCATGTCGTCCATCTTTCTCAACATGCTTCATACCAAGGAGATCTTGATAGAATGCAATACTTTTATCAATATTTTGAGTAGTGATAACAAAATGGTCTATACTTTTGACTTTCATTTTTTCTCCTCACCGTTTTATATGAATACGAATATTGAATATGAAAAAAATAAACACGAATATTTAGTTTATCAATTGTTCTCACTGACATTTAGTTAAGTTTATACATAATTTTATGGAATTATTATTGATTTATTACTTGCATGAAAAACAAAATGAACGTTTAAAATAACACAGGAGTTATCATTAAAATAATCTTCAATTTTAGAATCACTTCTTTGTCATACTCTTTCAAATCAATAAAATAAGCATGGGAATAATTATTAAAATCACTCTTTTTTTAATTAATACTCAAACCGAGTAATTAATGCCACTTTGCATTTTATCGTTACAAATATTAATAGTCATAAATCAATGAATTATAATTTTAATGACATATAAAAAACCTAGAACGAAGTTTAATAATAAAATTGATATTAATAACCTATACAACTCATAATAGGTGTTATTGATGTGAATTTTTGGGTTATTTACTAAGAGCATCAGATTATAAATTACTTACGAGGAGTTATTC
>CAMLMY010000050.1 GCA_946481345.1 uncultured Gilliamella sp.
GGAATCAAAATACCAATTGACCATTTCATATAACCAAAAAAGCTAGGCATAATGATTTTGCTTTGGGTTGCAATACTTTTAACCATAAAGTTAGGAGCATTACCGATATAGCTAAGTGCTCCCATAAAAACAGATCCCATTGAAATTGCAAGTAAAGTTTTTTCAAGTGTGGTCATTAAAAGTTCGGCATCGCCAGAGGCTAAATTAAAAAAGACTAAATAAGTGGGCGCATTATCTAAAAATCCTGACAACAAACCTGAAAGCCAAAAATACATACTATTAATTGGGTCATTTTGCGAATCACTTACCAAAGCAACAACGGGCGCCAAAGCACCGTCATGACCCTCTCTTAAAATAGCCAGAACAGGAACGATAGTGATAAAAATTCCTAAAAATAGCTTGGCAACCTCAATAATTGGATCCCAATTAAATTCATTTCCTGCTCTTACTTGCTTCGGGGTAATGAGCACTGATGTAATGGTGATTATCACAAAAATGATGTCGCGAACTAAATTAGGTAATGCAATATGAACTTCTAAAAATTCAAAACTAACCGATGATTGCCAAATGCCCGACATAAGTACACCAGCAATAATTGCTACCAATAAAAATATATTCTTAATCCCATAAATTTTAATTGATTTGTTGTGTGACAAGGTCTTGCCCATTACGGGTAATTCACCATATTGCCGACTAAAATATTTGTGATCAATCACATAAAAAATAGCCAACAATAAGATTGATGATAGCAAAACTGGCAACAGCATATGTTGAACTGTCCAACCAAAATCGACGCCTTTTAAAAAACCAATAAATAAAGGAGGATCACCCAGCGGTGTAAGACCGCCTCCAATATTGGCGACTAAAAAGATGAAAAAAATAACAATGTGCACGGCATGTTGACGATCACGATTAGCTCTAATTAAAGGCCGAATCATTAGCATGGCTGCACCTGTTGTACCCATTACTGATGCAAGCAGAGTTCCTATCGCCAGCAAACCAACATTTAATTTTGGGGTACTTATTGCATCGCTTTTAATTAAAATCCCACCAGAAACTGTAAATAGCGCCAGCAGTAATAAAATAAAAGGGATAAATTCAGCAATAATGGCATGTGTTGTTAGATTTAACGTTGTTTGCCAGCCAAACGTTACTAATGCAGACAATAAAAACATCAGCGTCCAGCCTAATGTGACTTTACCATAATGATGATGCCAAAGCCGTGGTAAAAACAGCGGCATTAACGCGATTGAAAGCAAAATCCCGACAAAGGGGACTCCCCAATAAATTGACAGATCATGACCACTAAAATCCGCTGCATAGATATCAAACGGCATTAATATTAATAAAATAGATGATAGTAATGATAAATTAAAATGGGTTTTCATATGCTATTACAGGCGCTAAAGCAAAGAATTATAGCCGAAATATTCAACGTTTACCAATCAAGCTATTAATAAAACTTTTGGCAACAAGTGGTTAAACGTTGAAATAAAAAGTTAGATAGATTTGTATGCTAAATTGGATTATTAGGGTAATAATCCCTTAGTGAATGTTTTATCAACAAAATAATGAAAAATACTCTCTCAGCATTTGTAAAAAATATTCAGGAGTCTATACCGTTTCAATTTTTTACATGAATTTAATATTTAAAACGGATTAAGCTAATACAAGACTTCACCTTTTTACTAATACCCTTTGAGCTTATCTCTTATAAACTGTGTTTTTAATAACGAAATGGTATAGACTCCTGAATATTTTTTACAGGATAAATTGTAACCTGCTAATATAATTATATTTTTATATTCATTTAAATCTAATCATTCAAAATTATCTAAATTCTATTCATTATCTTAGTAATACTTTTAAAAAGTATTTTTTGCTGTTGTGCTGTCAGTTATTTTGTCAAAAAGTTTCAGGTTATGGGTAAATTTCAGTAAAAATGATTTTTTAGATATAAACCTTAATAAAATTCAGTGAAAAATTATTCAATAAAAAATATGCAAAATCCAAATTCTGTTAGTTTTTTTTGAACATATTTAAGTACTGATGATAACTGTAGTCGTCAAGATTTTTCAGATTATGGAAGTTATTCTTACGTAGAGGATAAATCTAAATCCTATCTAATGTGCTTTTTGATATATGCAAATCGAACATTGGTGACCAGTTTATTGCGGAATGTAAGTTTTTTTCGTAATCAGGCTAATACTCAAACATGGATTTATTTATTAAAACCCAATATTGAACCTAAACTACTATTTAATTCTTATGAAGCACCTTTTTACCCATTAAACTCTACTTGTAATAATATGCCAGATTTTATGACAAGTGGTAGGTATAGCTTGGGAGAGCATCACATTGTTTATTATCGTTATAATGGTCAACAATATGAAGTAGCATATAGTTATATGTAAGTAGGTATTGGTCGTAATGATAACGGTAATAGTATGTCCATTGCTGATCTTATTGAAAAGAAAGAAGTAATTTGTAAATGAATAAAAAAATATTATACAGAATTGAACCTCGCCAAAATATTGGACAGTATTCACCTCTATCATGCTGTTTAGGTAGCACAGTTTTTCATGTGGCATATCCAGCCATTGGCTGAATAACGACAAATGCGACGATATTAGATTGCCATATATCCAACTTGTGCTTGATCGGTCAATACTCTTATTTTATAAGTAACCTAATGAATAATATTTTTTATATATAAAAAACTTTCCACTACCACGTTATTCAAACAAATTCCCCGTCGATTCTTATTTTGTTTTGATCCATATTGTAATAATAAACGTTTAAAATCACAGTTAAATTTTATGACCGTGATGTGTTTTCTCTGATTGTTTAGTTATATCTCAGAGGCGATATCTGTTTCTTTTTCATGAAAATCAATAAATTGTATATATCCTGAGCCGCTATCTTGAGTAATATGGATTACAAAAGATCCATTAAGAGAAATATTATTAACCACATTGAGCGAAGGATGTCCATAAGAGTTACGTATACCGTAGGAAATCGGGCAAATTAAAGAACGACTATTATTTTTCAAAAAACTTTCTTCAAAATTTTTTATAGCACCATGATGAGGAATTTGAACAGTTCCGACTGTGTCCCAAAATTGTTTATATACATCTTTTATATCGAATTTATTAAAATCAACATCTCCAGTATAAATGCACCCCAATGCTCTTAAATCAAAATAATAAGGATGATAATGATAATAATTATCATTAATGGTATAATGAGCTTGAATAAAAAAAGAAGGAGGAGTTCTCCTAGGAATAGGGCCTGAATAAATGACTAATGAGTTTTCATTTATTTTGCCTTCTAATGATTTATAGCATTTTTTTAAATCATCTTTTCTAGGACCAATGATTATACGCATAGCATAGTCAGGATCCGTTATAAGTTTTTGCATATCCAAACCAGCCTTTTTTAGCTCTTTTTCCAGATTTTCAATCCTTTCTTTATTTTTAATATTATATGGTACAAAACACCAATAATCCCGATAACCTCTTATTTTAATGGCTGTGCCACTATTTATTACTGATGGTAGATTATTGTTATCATGTGAAATAGTAATTTCTTCACCTGATTCATTAGACCGATTATTTTCTGAAGGATAAATATAAATTATCTTAGTGTTGTCTCCAAAAAACTTTTCAGGATCGTCAATAATATCAAGAGAAGAATAACCTAACGAGTGGTAAATTTTTCTTAAAAGGATTTTTTTTTCTTTATGGAGAAGGGGTAAAAAAACATTACGAATAGAATTAACTGATTCTTTTAAAGTCTTTAACAAAGAAATATGATCCCAGTCAAGATGTGATATAAACAATATGTCTATGTCATCATTTTTAGTAAAACTTTGTTTAACAATGTCTTCTGAGATTTTCGTTTTACGACAATTACCACAGTCATAAACAATATTAAATTGATCGTGCTTTTCTGCGTAAAAAGCTCCTTGTCCAATTGGGAAAAAAATCCTCTTAATCATAGCAAAACTCCAAACTTGATAGTATAAGAAAGTTTATTTTAACTCATTATATTTTATCACTTTGTATGATTATAATTCATAATTTGTTCACTTACTAATAATTTAACTATTTGTTGAATGACTTTCAAAGGAGGAATAAACCATTGATTAGGTTGATTCATATAACCATTTTTATTTGCTACTAATAACTTTAAGCAGGTTTGTCCAAAGAATGCCCCGCATCAAACAAGTAGAAAGATGTCACTTTATGATATAACTAAATAATTAGAGAAAACACATCACGATTAAAAAGTTTAGCACTGATTTTAAACGTTTATTGTTGCAATGCGGATTAAGGTAAAGTATAAGTCGAAAAAGAAATTGTTGGGAAAACATCGTAGTAGAAAGTTTTTCATTTGCTGAGATCCATTTTTTCATGATAGTAACTACAAAATAACGGTATTAGCTAATAAATTACTATTTGAATATATTGAAATCTATTATCATTCCATTAGTTGTTATTTAGCCAATGGCTGGATATAGCCGCAGCAATAAAAAAATAGTCGTACCTAAACAACAAGATAGAGGTAAGCACTGTCTAATAGCTTGTTGTAACCACCATTTGCAATTATTCTTTATATGCAGTAGGCTTTTAATAACGAAATGGTATAGACTCCTGAATATTTTTTACGGAATAAATTATAACATACTAATATAATTATATTTTTATATTTATTTAAATCTAATCATTCAAAATTATCTAAATTCTATTCATTATCTTAGTAATACTTTTAAAAAGTATTTTTTACCGTTGTGCTGTCAGTTATTTTGTCAAAAAGTTTCAGGTTATGGGTATGTTTGAGTAAAATGAAATTTGTAGATATAAAATCTTAAATAATCCTCAATACAAAATCCAAGATCTGTTAATCCTTTTTTGATCATGTTTAGACCAAATTTTAATTATATTTTGTTGGCAAAATTGAATATCGGCAGTTAACTCAAAATCACAAGATTGCGTGATTTATTGCAGTGAAAGTTAGCAAATCTATCTAAATATAACTTGGTAACTGCTATTTATGAAAAAAGATAATAGGGGATAAGTATGTTTTATAAATGACGGTTTATTGGCTAAGAGAATTGTTTTATAAATTTAGTCATCTTAAAAATCAGGGTAAATTTTTGATATTTTTTGTTATGTGATTACAACGTATCAGCTTAAATACACTTTTTTATTAGGCAAAATGTTTTAAGCTAACCTGATTATCATTACGATTGTCTTGTTTATCGATAACGATAATATTTTTTATCAACATTTTTGGATTCATCTGTTCATTTTGTCTTTTATTTTCTCCTTTTTCTTTAATAGCACAATATGTATCTATTTTATTTATTTTAGCGGTTATAAAATAATCAATTGCAATTTTGGGTGATCTTCTAATTTTTTATATAGGAAAAAAGACTATGAACAGCAACGAAACAACGGCGTTTATTGAAAAACTACAATCCATTGTGGGCAAGAAACATACATTAACCGATCCTGCACGTACCTTATTTTACCGTCAAGGTGCTCGTTTTGGTAAAGGCGATGCGTTGGCGGTGGTTTTGCCCGGTACGCTTGTTGAGCAGTGGCATGTATTAAAAGCGTGTGTGGAAGCTGATGTCATAGTGATCACTCAATCTGCAAATACTGGATTAACAGGGGGATCAACACCAGACGGTAATGATTATGATCGCCCAATTGTAATTGTTAGTACTCGTCGTTTGGATGGCATTAATGTTATCGAAAATGGCGAGCAGGTGGTTTGTTTACCTGGTAGTACGTTGTTTCGTTTAGAAAAAGAGTTGAAAAAATATAAGCGTGGTCCGCATTCGGTCATTGGTTCCTCTTGTATTGGGGCGTCGGTGATGGGGGGAGTATGCAATAACTCAGGAGGCGCACTGATTCAGCACGGGCCTGCTTATACACAAATGGCGGTATTTGCTCAGCTTGATGCACAAGGTAAGTTGCAATTGGTAAATCATTTAGGAATTGAATTAGGTAATGATCCCGATACCATTTTGCAAAATCTTCAAAATCATAATTATTCCGATAAAGATATTCAGCGAGATGCTGGTTTGGGGCATGATCATGATTATTGCGATCATGTGCGTCAAATCGATGCTGATACACCAGCAAGGTATAACGCTGATCCGGCTCGTCACTATGAAGCATCAGGCAGCGCTGGGCGGTTGATGGTATTTGCTGTTCGGTTAGATACGTTTCCTTTAGAAGAAAATACGGCGGTATTTTATATAGGAACGAATAATACCAATGAATTGGATGATATTCGCCGTCATATTTTAGGACAATTTAAAAATTTGCCCGTATCGGGAGAGTATATTCATCGAGATGCCTTTGATATAGCGGCAGTATATGGTAAACATCTGTTTTTGGCGATTCAAAAGCTGGGCACTGATACCATACCAAAGATGTATGCATTAAAGAATTTTGTCGATCGAATAATGAGTAAAATTCCTTGTTTTTCTGGTAGCTTTTCCGATAAATTCGCAGTAACGGTATGTAAATTATGGCCAAATCATTTGCCAAAATCTCTGCGTGATTATCGTGATCGTTATGCGCATCACTTGATTTTAAAAATGTCAGATGAAGGTATTGCCGAAGCTGAAGCATTTTTGAAATCTTACTTTGATAATAGTTCAACCGCTGAAAAACGTGATGGCAGTTATTTCCGTTGTAATAATAAAGAAGCGGAGGCTGCAATGTTGCACCGTTTTGCCGTTGCTGGCGCAGCTACAGTGTATCGTAATGTACATACCAAAACGGTTGAGGATTTAGTGGCGTTGGATATTGCTTTACGACGCAATGATAAAGATTGGTTCGAAACGTTACCTGAAAGTATTAGTCAGCATTTCATCTATAAATTGTATTATGGCCATTTTTTCTGTTCTGTATTCCATCAAGATTATATTGCTAAAAAAGGTACTGATTGCAATAAAGTGGAAGAGGAGATGTTAGCTATACTTGATCAGCGTGGAGCACAATATCCAGCAGAGCATAATGTTGGGCATTTGTATCATGCTAATGAGGATTTGAAAAAATTCTATCATGCGCTAGATCCAACTAATAGCTTTAATCCAGGAATAGGTAAAACATCTAAGAAGAAATATTGGCAGTGATAATCGGGCAGATTTTATCTGCCTTAACATTCCCATTATTGGGAAATACTATAGTGATAACGAGTCTAATAAAAATGTTACCCAATGTTTAGCATTGGGTATGTATCATTTATTAATTCAATATAGTTTTAAAGCATTTTCTTTAATTGATATAACACTTCAAGCGCTTGTTTTGGTGATAAAGCATCAGGATCAATCTGTTTGAGAGTCTCTTCAACTTCTGATGGTTCGCTTATGGTCTCAAAGCTCAGTTGTGATTGGTCAACGTGACTATTTGCTGCTTGTTTTGAAATGATTTCAAGCTCTTTTAGCTTTTGTTTGGCACGTTTTAATACCTGTTTGGGTACACCTGCTAATCCTGCCACCGCAATACCAAAACTTTTACTGGCAGCGCCTTCAGATACTTCGTGGATAAAGGCCACCGTGTTGTCATGTTCTATGGCATCAAAATGAATGTTATAAACACCTTGCATATGCTCAGGTAATTGCGTTAATTCAAAATAATGGGTAGCAAAGAGCGTCATCGCTTTGATTTGGTTTGCTAAGTTTTCAGCGCATGCCCAAGCTAAAGATAGCCCGTCATAAGTTGAAGTACCGCGTCCAATTTCGTCCATTAGCACTAGACTTTGTTCAGTGGCATTATGCATAATATTAGCCGTTTCAGTCATTTCGACCATGAAAGTTGAACGGCCTGATGCTAAATCATCCGATGCACCGATTCGAGTAAATATGCGATCAACCGGTCCAATGGTTGCTTGCGATGCAGGTACAAAACTACCAATATAGGTGAGTAAAACAATTAAGGCTGCTTGGCGCATATAAGTACTTTTCCCCCCCATATTTGGCCCAGTAATAATTAACAACCGTCTGTCAGGCGATAATTGCAGGGAATTGGCGATAAATGGGGTTTGTAATACTTGTTCAATCACCACGTGTCGACCATCTTTTATATTAATTCCCGCTTTATCTGCAAGCATTGGTTGCTGATAGTTTAATGTTAACGCCCGTTCAGCAAGATTAGTGAGTACATCAAGTTCAGCGATAGCATCGGCACTCAGTTGCATATCGGCAAGCTGTGGCATAAGTAAATCAAATAATTCATCATACAACTGTTTTTCAAGTGCTAAAGCACGACCTTTTGAGGTGAGGACTTTATCTTCATACTCTTTAAGCTCTGGAATGATGTAGCGCTCAACATTTTTAAGCGTTTGGCGTCGTGTGTAGTGAATAGGCGCTAAATGGCTTTGTCCTCGACTAATTTGAATATAATAACCATGTACAGCATTAAACCCTACTTTGAGTGTGTCTATACCTAAGGTTTCACGTTCTCTTATTTCTAATTGTTCTAGATAATTTGTGGCACCATCTGCAAGATTGCGCAGTTCGTCAAGTTCGGCATTGTAACCAGCGGCAATAACACCACCATCACGAATTATTACCGGAGGCGCTTCAACAATTGCTCGCGTTAAAATATCTGCAATGTGATCAAATTGGTTGATTTTAGCTCGCAAGCCAACTAAAGCTGGCGCACTCAATTGGTTTAATAATTGTTGCATTTGAGGCAGTAAGTTATATGCATCACGCAAACGGGCAAAATCACGTGGGCGAGCGGTACGCAAGGCAAGCCTAGCTAAAATTCGTTCAAGATCACCAATCAGTTTTAATAATGGTTGAATATCATCAATATGGTTTTGTAACTCACTGATTGCCTGCTGACGGTGTTGTAATAAGTTTATGTTACGAATAGGGGCATGGAGCCAGCGTTTCAGCATACGGCTACCCATTGGAGTTTGGGTTTTATCTAAAATTTCAGCAACCGTATTTTGTGTACCTCCAGATAAATTTTCGGTGATTTCAAGGTTGCGCCGCGTTGCCGCATCAAGTACCACAAAGTCGAAAGCTGATTGTTTGATGATTGAACGAATATGCGGTAGGGCAGTGCGCTGTGTATCTTTCACATATTGCAGTAAACAGCCAGCCGCGCTAAGTGCATAACTGCAATCGTCCACCCCAAATCCGACTAAATCATTAGTACCAAATTGTAAATTAAGCTGCTGTTTGGCGGTTTCAAGATCAAAATCCCAAATTGGGCGACGTCTTAACCCGTTGCGTTGTTCAATCAAAGTCATTGATTGAAAATCTTCCGGATAAAGCAGTTCGGCTGGATTGGTACGCTGCAATTCAGCCTGCATTGACTCGTAACTTTCCGTTTCAAAAATAAAAAATCGTCCAGAACTAATATCGAGTGTGGCATAACCATAATGGTTTTTTGATTGCCAAATTGATGCTAATAAATTATCTTTCCGATCTTCTAATAATAATTCATCACTGACGGTACCCGGTGTGACAATACGGACAATTTTTCGCTCGACGGGGCCTTTAGTTGTCGCAGGATCGCCGATTTGTTCACAAATCGCAACCGATTCACCAAGGGAAATTAATTTAGCTAAATAGCTTTCAACCGCATGATATGGCACGCCTGCCATAGGAATCGGTTCACCATTAGAAGCACCACGTTTAGTTAACGAAATATCTAAAAGCTGTGAGGCACGCTTGGCATCATCATAAAACATCTCATAAAAATCCCCCATACGATAAAACAATAAGATATCGGGATTTTCAGCTTTTAACTTTAGATACTGTCGCATCATTGGAGTGTGGTTGTCAAAATTGTCTTCGTTTATCATGG
>CAMLMY010000051.1 GCA_946481345.1 uncultured Gilliamella sp.
TTGACATAAAAAGACCCCCAGTTATTGGTTGTCCAACTATTGGGGGTCACTTCAAAAAACCGCCTTTTTTCATGAGAGATTCTAAAATAATCAGAATTACTGATTATTTTATGGTAGCTAAAGTGCTTAGTTCTTTACCTAACATATTATTTAAATATACCAAGTCATCTGCAGTTAAAGTCCCAACGGCATATTTTAACTGTAGTAAACTTGTTAGATAATTATATTTTGCATCCGATAGATTTCGTTTAGAACTATAAAGCTGTGTTGTTGCATTTAGCACATCAACAATGGTACGTGTACCAACTTGATATCCAGATGAAGTTGCTTCTAATGAACTTTCGGCAGACACAACAGCTTGTTGATAAGCTTTGATTGAACTGATTGAAGATGAAATATTGTTGTAAGATGAGCGAACTTGATTAATCACACTACGATTAGTGCTTTCTAATTTCTCGCTATAACTGACAAAATTATGCTGTGCTTGTTCAACTTGTGACATAGTTGCACCACCTGAAAAAATTGGCATGTTGACACTTACACCAACATAATTATTACCAGAATAGCTTTTACTATGATGAGATCCTATAGCACCATTTGAAGAGTAATTTCCATATCTCTCATTTTTATTTAAGTTTGTCGATGCATCTAAACTTGCAGTAGGCATATATCCTGATTGTGCAAGTTTAATTTGTTCACGGGCAATATCTTGATTTAATTTCATTGTTAATAAATTAAGATTAGATGCCTCAGATTGTTTTAATAATAAACTAATTTGAGTTGGTGCTTCGGTTTTAAATGTTTTGGTATCAATCGTTGCTAAACTAGAATAAAAACGTCCACTTACTTGACGTAAATTTTCAATTGAATTATTTAACTCATTTAATGCGTTAACCTGTTGAGCAACCGTTAAATCATAATTAGCTTGAGCATTTTGTACATCAGTAATGGCTACTAAACCAACTTGATGTTGTTGACGCGTTTGTTCTAATTGGCGACCAATTGCTTTTTTCTGAGCATCAATAAAGCTTAAAGCATCAAGTGCTTTTAAAACATTAAAATAAGCAACCGATGTATTTAGAATTAATGTTTGACCTTGGTATTGATAAGCAATATCAGCAATACTTGCTTGTTTTTTTGTAATATCTAAAGCTTTCCAACTTGAGAAATTAAAAATACTTTGTGATACCGTTACTTGGTATAAATTACCACTTTTATTTTTTTGTCCACTGATGTCACGACGCCCATGTGTTACACCATAAGATGCATTAAGACCAACTTGTGGTAATAAACTTGCTCGTGAACCTGAAATTGCTGAGTAAGCTTTCTCTTTTTCTGCTAAAGAACTACGTAGATCTGGGTTTGTCTCTTTAGCTTGTTCATAAACTTGAATCAAATTTTCAGCAAAAACTGCTTGGCTTAATGTTAAGCCGATTAAAAAGGTTAGCGTTTTTTTCATCAATCATCTCTTTAAAAACATTAAAATATAATTGTATTTTCATTTGTGCGATTTTAACAGATAATTAGCATATAGTAAGCATAGTTTATTTGCCATTCGCACTTTTTATTAAAATTCAGCCCAAAACGAGACACAATATGAAAATAAAAAATAATCCAATAAATTTTAACAAAAATGATGTATTTAATCTAACTAAACGGGTGCTTTATAAAGGTTTCTTTTCTTTACTAGAATATCGTTTTCAATATCGTAAATTTGATGGTTCAGTGAGCGATGTCGTTACCCGAGAGGTGTTAGAACGCGGTCATGCTGTGGTCTTGCTCGCATATGATGTTAAACGTGATGAAGTTGTTTTAATTGAACAAATCCGTATCGCTGCAATTGAAACTCAAGAAACCCCATGGATGTTAGAGTTGATAGCGGGAATGATGGATCATGAAAATGAATCATTTGAAGAAGTGGCTAGGCGTGAGGCAATTGAAGAAGCAGGTGTTACCATTGGTCGATGTAAACCTGTTATTAGTTATTTAGCTTCTCCGGGAGGATTAACTGAAAAATTACATATTTTGGTTGGTGAAGTTGATGCTTCAACCGCAACAGGGATTCATGGACTTGCGGAAGAAAATGAAGACATCAAAGTTCATGTTGTCAGTCGAGATCAAGCTTATAAATGGGTTGAAGATGGAGTAATTAATAATGCAGCATCAATTATTGCTTTGCAATGGTTACAACTCAATTATTTAAATCTAAAAAATGAATGGAAGTAATTACTAATTATATTTAATTATTTCTTTCATTAAAATGTGATCTATTTTACACTTTAATATAACGCTAGGATTTATAATAAAATTATATAGCCTACTGCAATGTTTTGTTTTGCTATTAACATTATTAACCATATTATTTGATGAATAACTGAGGTGAATTTTGGAGTCACTTTTACAGCTGCCAACAAAAAATAAAAATTACGGTAAAATATTACAAATTACTGATACCCATCTTTTTGCTGATGGAAGCTGTGCTTTGCTTGGAGTGAAGTCAAACGCAAGTTTTTTGGCTGTAATCGATGAGATTAAAAAATGCAGTAGAACATATGATTTAATTGTAGCTACCGGCGATTTTGTTCAAGATGGTACAAAAGAAGCTTATAAATTTTTTGCAGAGCAAATAACCACATTAAATACTCCTTGTGTTTGGTTGCCTGGAAATCATGATAACTATGACTACATGCAATCCGTTTTTGCTAATTATCGACTTTTAGATAATAAAGTTGTTTTGTTAAGTGATAAATGGATAATTATTCTTTTAAATAGTCAGGTTGAAGGCCAAGCTTACGGCTTATTAGCGGATTCAGAATTACTTTTTTTACAAAAAAATTTAGATAGATATTCTGATAGAAATGCACTGGTCTTTTTACATCATCATCCTATTAATTCAGAATGTCACTGGCTGGATCAGCATATCTTGAAAAATAGTATTGAGTTGGAAAAAATTATACAAGCATATCCTCAAATAAAAGGATTAGGGTGGGGGCATATCCATCAAAGCCAAGATCATCAATGGTATACATGTAAAGCATTTTCTACGCCTTCAACTTGTGTACAATTTAAACCTAATAGTTATAATTTTGGATTAGCTGATAATGATGCACCCGGTTGGCGTGAAATAACATTAACCAACGATGGTATGCTTGAAACAGAAGTATTTCGAATTAATGATAACCGTTTTGTTCCCGATTTATCCCAAAATGGTTATTAAGAGTAAGTGATAATCTTATCTGATTACTATAGTAGTGGGGCAAAAAAGTAAAATAATCGTTCAACAATACGTTGCCAAATAGGTCGCTGTTTCCATATTTCAATATTAACTTTTTCGGACTGTGCTAAATACCCTTGTAGAAGAGAAAAAAGTGATTGGGCAAATTCAGCATCATCAATGACAGTTGTAATTTCAAAATTTAACCATAAGCTTCGCATATCTAAATTGACTGTACCGACTAAACTAAGCTGATTATCAATTAAAACACTTTTAGTATGTAATAAATTATCATTGTATTGATAAAGTTTGACCCCTCCCTCAAGCAATTCTGAAAAAAATGCTCGACTAGCCCATTTAACCATTAAGGAATCGTTCTTTTTCGGAACAATAATAATAACGTCTACTCCACGCTGAGCTGCAGTACATACCGCATGTAAGATGTCGTCACTTGGAACTAAATAGGGTGTAGTAAAAATAATTTGTTTTTGAGCTGCATAAATTGCTGTCAATAATACCTGATGGATCATGTTTTCTGTATAACCAGGACCTGAAGCAATAAGTTGCATAATATGTTTTTTTTCTTCTGGGGGTTCGGCAAAGTCCGTAATTTGGGGTAAAGCAAGATCGGTACCTGTTTCTAATTCCCAATCACTAGCATAAATTGCACCCATTAACGTGGTAACAGGACCACGCATTCTTACCATAATATCGACCCATTCGCCCACATGCTTATTCTGTTTAAAAAAGCGGGGGTCGACAATATTCATGCTACCCGTATATGAGATATAGTTATCTATGATTGCAACTTTACGATGTTGTCTTAAATCTAATCGCCTAAACATAAATCGAAGTAAGTTAACTTTTAGGGCTTCAATAATAATGATTCCCGCTTCACGCATTCTTTTACTTGCCTTTGTTCTAAGAAAACGGCGACTACCTGCAGAATCTACCATTAAGTGACAAGTCACACCACGCTTAGTTGCTTCAATCAGTGCTTTTTCAACATCATCGGCTCGACCTCCCTCATTCCAAATATAAAACACCATCTCGATGTTAGAGGTTGCTTGATTGATATCTTCAATTAGCTGATCGAAAATTGCGTCAGTATCACTCAGCAGTTCAATATGATTACCGTTTATACCATCAAGCCCCGTTTGATGTTTACAAAGTTGAAAAATAGGTTTACTAACTTGACTGACTTGGGTTGTGAAAATATCTGGAAAAATGCTAATTCTATTTATAAAGTTAGCAATGATTGGACGCATTTTTTGTGCGCGTTTAACACGCTGTTGCCCTAAATGAGCTTCACCTAACGAGAAATAAAGAATGATTCCAACTATCGGTAAAATATAAATTACTAGCATCCATGCAATTACATAGGTAGTTGGTCTTCGTTTAAACACTATTCGTAACGTCGTAGCAACGATCATCAACCAATAAATCAAAAAGATCAATGAACTGACTAAGGCGTGGAATGAAGTATATTGCATATAAGTTAGCTATTACTTAGGTTGAGTTTACTAATCCCATCTTTAGTACAATCATAATCCTGAAAGACTTCAGGTAATGGTTTAGGATTATTGTGTTTATCTACTGAAACATAAGTAAATACTGCATCAGTGATACAAAAACGTTTTAGTGAATCTGTTGTATCAATTACTTTTTTAACCCAAACTTCAATACCAATAGTAATAGATGTTTTGCCTGTTTTGATACAATGCGCATAGCAACAAACAACATCTCCTACCATTGCAGGCTTATGAAAGGTAATGCTACTTGCGTTAACCGTTACAACTCGATTTCTAGCGATCTCTTTCGATAGAATACCGCCAGCGAGATCCATTTGCGACATTATCCAACCGCCAAAAATGTGGCCATGAGGATTTGTATCAGCAGGCATTGCCAGTGTTCTTAGTACTAGTTGGCCTTTAGGGGATGTATCGGATTGTTTCATATTAAAATACTCCATCTATGCTATTTATTTTCTATATCTTTATCCATATTTTTATATATATAGATTCCCGATATTAAGGATAATAATAACGATGCGCCAGGTAAAATAAATACTTTAAAAATCCAGAAAAAGTCATCTGTTGTATAATAGGTTGCACCTAAACTAATCACGCCACATGTCATGAAGAAAGCTATCCATAATATATTTAATCTATTCCAAATGACTGAATCTAGCTGAATTTCTTTGCCTAGAAGCTTTTGAAGCATATTTTTTTTGAAACCATACTGACTAATGAGTAAACCTGAGGCAAACAAAAAGTTAATAATTGTCACTTTCCATTTTATAACATTAGGTTCTCGGGTATAAAGAGTAAATCCACCAAAAACCATCACCATTAAATAAGATATCAATTCTACTTTGTCGATTTTTCGGTAAATGATAAGCACAATTAGAAAACAGACCGTTGCTGCTATCATCAAGGCTTGTACACCAACAAAGACATCATACATTGTCAAAAATATAAAAAAGATTACAAGGGGTATAAAATTTAAAAGCTGTTTCATGTAAATATTAACCTGATAGAAAAGATAACTTGTCTTAGTTATAATTGTAAGTGAAAAAGCCTATTAGAAATAGGCTTATTTTTTTGTATGAAGTTCAGGATGGGCTTTACAATTACCTGATTGGCAATGTCCATAAAGATATAAGCTATGAAAAGTTAATTTAACTCCATATTGCTCAGCAATTTCTTTTTGTCTTGCATTAATAATTTCATCTCGAAATTCAAATACTTCACCACAATCTAAACAAATTAAATGATCATGATGTTTTTGCGTTGCAAGCTCAAATACCGCTCTGCCACCCTCAAAATTATGACGTGTTACAATTCCAGCATCATCAAATTGGTTTAAAACACGGTAGACGGTGGCGAGTCCGATTTCTTCGCCCATATCAAGCAACTTTTTATAAAGATCCTCGACTGTGATATGTTGACATGAAGGATCTCTCAATAATTCTAAAATCTTTAATCGTGGTAACGTAACCTTTAAACCAGCACTTTTAAGCGCTGCATTATTATCATTATCATGATTTGTCATATTACATCCCAATTAAGTTATTAATAAACACATATTATAGAAACTATGCACGGTAAATAAAAGAAATCATTTTAATTGATTAAATGTTCATTTCGGTTTTGACTTGATTGATCCAATTATTGATTCGTTCTTCTGTTAATTCTGGTTGACGATCTTCATCAATGGCTAGCCCTACAAAGTGAGTATCGTCTACTAAACTTTTCGATGCTTCAAAGCTATATCCTTCTGTTGACCAGTGTCCAACTATTTTCGCACCTTTAGGCTCAATAACATCACGTAATGTACCCATGGCATCACAAAAATATTCAGCATAATCTTCTTGATCTCCACAACCAAAAATAGCAACCATTTTACCATTGAAATCAATTTGTTCTAAGTTAGGGAAAAAGTCATCCCAATCAGCTTGTGATTCGCCATAGTACCAAGTTGGAATACCTAAAAAAAGATAATTATATTGTTCTAGTGTTTCTTTAGTTGTTTTTGCAATATCAAAAATATCTGCTTTGTCACTGCCTAAAATTTGTTGGATTTGCTTTGCTACATTTTCTGTATTACCTGTATCGCTACCAAAAAAAATACCAACGTTTGCCATATTTATACCTTTACTGTTATTACTTCATCAAAAATATTTTTTGAGTATATCATTGTCAATTAATATCAGCAATCATTCTCAATTACTATCAACATAAGATATTATTTACTACACAATTTATTCATCTTAGATTAGAATTATTACTAGTGTTTATATTAATTTAAATCATGGAATTTAGTTATGAACCTGCACGAGTATCAATCAAAATATATTTTTAAAGAGTACAATTTACCTGTACCTGAAGGCTATGTTTGTAATTCAGTTGATGAGGTAAAAGATATTTTATCAAAATTACAATCCCAATCGGATATTAGTTCTTGGGTCGCTAAATGCCAGGTTCATGCCGGAGGAAGAGGTAAAGCTGGGGGCGTAATTTGTACTAAAAACTTCAATGAGATAAAAGGTTTTGCTGAAAAGTGGTTAGGTAAACATTTAGTCACTTATCAAACAACATCCAAAGGTCAGCCAGTAAATCAGATTTTAATCGAAAAAGCTTCAAATATTTCTAAAGAACTTTATTTAGGTGCAGTTATTGATCGAAGTTCTAAACGTGTTGTTATTATGGCATCGACTGAGGGAGGAGTTGATATTGAAAGTGTTGCGGAAAAATCTCCACACTTAATTCACAAAATGCCACTCGACCCGTTAACTGGACCATCTGCTTTCCAAGGTCGTGAACTTGCTTTTAAATTGGGATTAACAGGTAAGCTTGTTAACCAATTTTCTAAATTATTTGTTAATTTTGCTAATCTATTTTTAGATAACGATGTTGCATTAGCTGAAGTTAACCCTTTAGTTATTACTGATGAACAAGAACTTGTTTGTTTAGATGCTAAAATCGTTCTTGATGATAATGCTCTTTTTCGTCATCCAAAATTAAATTATTTAAAAGATACAACACAAGAAGATGAACTTGAATCCATTGCTGCCAAACAAGGTATTAGTTATGTTTCTTTAGATGGAAATATCGGATGCATGGTTAACGGTGCTGGATTAGCAATGGCTACAATGGATATCATCAAATTATATGGTGGTGAACCGGCTAACTTTTTAGATGTTGGTGGTAGTACAACTCAAGAACGTGTAGCAGAAGCATTTAAATTGATTTTATCAGAAAAAAATGTCAAAGCGATTTTAGTCAATATTTTTGGTGGTATTGTTCGTTGTGATTTAATTGCTGAAGGTATTATTAGTGCAATTCAAGAAATAGGTCTTAAGGTTCCGGTTGTCGTACGACTTCAAGGTAATAATGCCGAAATTGCCCGAGGTATTTTAGCTGATAGTAATCTAAATATTATTACCGCTAAAAGTTTAACAGATGCTGCACAGAAAATCGTTGGCGTTGCAAAATAGTGAGAGTGGAGAAGATTTATTATGTCAATTTTAGTCGATAAAGAAACCAAAGTCATCTGTCAAGGATTTACTGGTAGTCAAGGTACATTCCATTCTCAACAAGCGATAGCATATGGAACTAAAATGGTAGGAGGCGTCACACCGGGTAAAGGTGGAACAACACATTTAGGTTTGCCAGTCTTTAATACCGTTAAAGAGGCGGTTGCGGCAACGGGTGCTACAGCCACCGTCATTTATGTGCCTGCTGCATTTGGAAAAGATTCCATCCTAGAAGCAATTGATGCTGGAATAAAATTAATTGTTTGTATAACTGAAGGCATCCCAACTTTAGATATGTTAATCGTCAAAGAAAAATTGAAACAAAACGACGTAGTTATGATTGGACCAAATTGTCCTGGAATTATTGTACCGAATGAATGTAAAATTGGTATTATGCCAGGGCATATTCATTTAGCGGGTAAAGTTGGGATTGTTTCTCGCTCTGGAACGTTAACTTATGAAGCAGTTAAACAGACAACGGATATCGGTATCGGCCAATCTGTTTGTGTCGGTATTGGCGGTGACCCAATTCCTGGAAGTGATTTTGTTTCAATTTTGAAATTACTTGAACAAGATCCAAAGACTGAGGCTATTGTTATGATAGGTGAAATTGGGGGAAGTGCAGAAGAAGAGGCCGCTGAATATATTAAAAAACATGTAACTAAACCTGTTATAGCCTATATTGCAGGGACATCTGCTCCAGCAGGTAAACGTATGGGACATGCTGGTGCGATTATTTCTGGTAACAAAGGTACAGCGAAAGAAAAAACCAAAGCGCTATTATCAGCAGGTATAACTATTGTTACTAACCTTGCTGATATTGGAAGTGCTGTAAAAAAACAGTTTGATATATAATTTTTGATCCCTGTCAATTTTTATTCTTTAAATAATGTTGTACAATAGCTAAAATAACTTTACAAATTTTGTGGGCATTTAAGCATTTAAGGATAAGAGGGAGCGCTTTATGTTAGATATAGTAGAACTGTCACGCCTTCAATTTGCACTCACAGCAATGTATCATTTCATTTTTGTACCATTAACACTGGGTTTGGCATTTATGCTAGCAATTATGGAAACGGTATATGTTGTTAGTGGCAAGCAAGTCTGGAAGGATATGACCAAATTCTGGGGTAAACTATTCGGTATTAATTTTGCTGTTGGTGTTGCTACCGGTTTAACTATGGAATTTCAATTCGGTACCAACTGGTCTTATTACTCGCACTACGTGGGGGATATTTTTGGGGCACCGCTTGCAGTTGAAGGATTAATGGCATTTTTCTTGGAATCAACGATGGTTG
>CAMLMY010000052.1 GCA_946481345.1 uncultured Gilliamella sp.
TTAGTTTGCTGCAGTTCTATCTGAGAAGCAGTCTAACCTCTCACACTACACCCACGATAATGAGGTAGCGAAGTATACGCTGTTATACACAAATTCTCAAGCATTATCTTATTTAAGCTTAAAATAAGTTTATATAAATGTAATTCACATAAAACACAAATTGAAACAGAAAGCGTCATGACGGGTTTGACTTCGATGAGTTATCGTACAGGCATTATAGCAAGATTACCCATTCTTGCAGAGTTTAGTGTTGCTCTTGTTCGCATAAATAAAAATTATCAAAGGGAGATATTTTTATTGCAACAATGAAAAATAGATCTTTATTACTCACAGCACAAAATTTTTATCACTTCCTAATTGAATATATTCTAATTAAATATATCGTAATTAAACGTAGTGAATATGCTATTTGGTATCACTTAGACTATCTTACTATTTTGATGTGCCAAAAATATTACCTTGCGATAGTGAATAATTAAAAAAGTTAAACTGCGTTTAAAATATTCTTTTAATAAAGTAGATGTTATTTTTTACATATTAAACAAATTTTTATAAAACAAAATGTTAACTTTATCTGTAATTTTAGAAAAAATGATTCAATTTTATAATAAATGTGTTTTAATAATTAGGATTAAGATTTTATTTATTCCTTTTGATTATCCAACTTTCAAGGAGATTATATGAGCCAGTTTCAGCCATATAGCATATACGGCATTATCGGTTATCCTTTAGGACACAGTATGAGTCCACTTATTCATACTACATCATTTCAAGATTATGGTATTCCTGCTGTATTAGTACCATTTCCTACTCCTCCGGAAGAAATTCCAACATTATTTAAATCGGTAAGATTATTAAATATACGTGGATTATGTGTCACTATTCCACATAAACAAACCATTATTCCTTATTTAGATGAAGTAACTGAGCATGTAAAAAAAGCGGGAGCAGCGAATTTAGTTTATTGGGATGGCGACAAGCTTTGCGGTGACAATACTGATATTGTTGGTTTCATGGAGCCACTTAGAGCGAAAAATTTGCCTGCTGAATACAAAAAGGTTTTATTACTTGGGGCAGGCGGTGCCGCACGAGCTGCCGTTGTTGGTTTACAAGATCTTGGTTATACCGATATTACTGTAACTGACATTGTTGATGATTTACCTCAATCATTAGCTAAAGAGTTCAATCTTAAAACCGTTGCATGGCAAGATCGAAATAAAGTAGAAGCGCAAATAATTATTAATTCGACTCCATTAGGTATGACAGGTAAATTTGAAGATCAAACACCTTATGAACAAGCATGGTTTAAAGGTAAAGGTATTGCGTACGATATCGTTTATACGCCATATAATACTCGCTTCAGACAAGAAGCTGAAAAAGCAGGTTGGGAGTCAATTTCCGGTCGAGAAATGTTTATTGGGCAAGCGAATGCACAATTTAAAATTTGGACGGGTAAAGATCTTTCTGAACGGGCAAAACAAGCCGTAATTGATGCCCTAGCAGGTAAATAATAAATAAAAGTATATACATCTAATTTAAATTAGATGTATTGCTGATATCTATACGTTTAACTTTTTTAAATTCTTTATATAAATAAATGATATCGGTGTCATATGTAAAGTTACTGTATAAGTAAAAATACGATAAGGAGGAGTATTTATGACTAACTTAGAATTGCAAGCGTATCGTCGTTTCCTAATGTTAAAAGTGTCAGAGGCAAGTGAATATATTGGTAAAACTGATGCTAGTACATGGCATAATTGGGAAAAAGGTACTGTTCCTGTTCCCCAATATGTTGTTACCGCAATGCAAGAATTGAAAAAATTCCGAACTGATAAAATAAATATTATTATTAATAGTATTAATGATCGTGTTGGTAGTAATACTATTCGCTATTTTATGACCTATGAAGAGTTCAAAAAAGTCAATCCAGAACTTGATATCATTCAGTGGCGATTACATCAATCTATTGCGACAGAGTTATATTTTCGTGGTTTAGAAAAATTGTGTTAACAAAAATTAATACAACCACCATTTAAGTTAGAGATATTTTTAATAAAGTGTAAATTATTTTTTACATGTAAATATTAAAATTTATTTATTTATTTTATAAAAATCAATGGTTTTTAAAAATATATAATAATATGTAAAAAAAATATTGCAAAATTTAAAGTGAATCACTAGCATAGACGGTATATTCTGTAAGCTGTAAATTTGAAAGGACAGGACTCAATATGAATAATACTATTTTTTTAGTAGGCGCCAGAGCCGCTGGCAAAACGACAATGGGAAAAATGCTTGCAAATAAGCTATCGTTTTCTTTCATTGATACAGATTGCCATTTGCTTGAAACTACTCAAAAAACAGTAGCTGAAATTGTTGAAAAAGAAGGTTGGGAAGGCTTTAGAGCCAGAGAAAGCCAGATTTTAATTGATACAACTAAGCCAAATCGAGTCATTGCTACAGGTGGAGGAATGGTACTGGCCGAGCACAATCGCCATTTTATGAAACAAAATGGTACTGTCATTTTTTTATCAGCTACAGCTGCAACATTAGCTGCACGTTTAATGAAAGATCCTAATGTTGCTCAGCGCCCATCATTGACGGGTCTATCTATTGTTGATGAAATGGAAAAAGTGTTGGCAGAGCGGTTACCGTTATATCATGATGCAGCACATCATATAGTTAATGTTGAACAGGATGAAGCTCTAATACTTAATAATATACTTCATATGTTGCAAAATTAATCTAATATCCTTTTATTAAATACCACTTAAAGAGTGGTATTTTTTATTAATGATAAATAAAAATAATAAGTTAGAAACTTATAAAAACATCTATTGATGAGTTCGACTTTTATTCAATATTATTCTAATTTTATTTATACCTAATTTAGAAACTATAGATAAATATAAAAAACGAGAAGTTTAATAATAAATTTGGCGTAATCGTTTACAGATGAATATTTATATATTGAATACAACCAAATGCTCAAAAATTTAATTTTACATATGGAGTATCACAAATGGATAATCGAAAAATTAATTCTTATGGAATTGTCGGATCTATTTATGCCAATTATATTATTCAAAGTATTGCATTGATTGTGATTATGCAATTTTCTCAAGATCTTACAAAGCAGCTTAATACCGATTTGCTTGGTCTTGGCTATGTTGCTTCAGGTATAGGTATTGGCAAGATTTTTTTAATGTTTGCAGGTGGAATACTATCGGATAAATTTGGAAGAAAACTCTTTATCTATCTGGGCATGGCTTGCTATGCGATCTTCTTTATTGGCATGACTTTCTGTACCAATATTCATATCGCTTTTTGTCTTGCAATTGCCGTGGGGGCAGGCAATTCTTTTTTAGATACCGGTTCAATGCCTGCTTTGACCGAGTGTTTTCCTCGTTCAGCGGGTTCTGCAAGTGTCCTCATTAAAGCATTTATTTCTATTGGAACGCTAATTCTTCCATTTATTGTTACCTTTTTTAATACAAACGAAATATGGTATGGTTGGGCGTTTCTTGGCTTTACGGCTTATTTAGTTATTAATGGTTTAATTCTATTTCCTCAAAATTTTCCTAACAAAGATACCGCAATAAAAGGTAATGGCGGTACTGAAGATTATTTCAAAGCTAAACCAAAGTTTGAATTTGAAGGCATTTTATTAATCCTTATGGGATTCACCACCACAGCAACATTTGTCATAATTTTACAGTGGTTACCAACCATTGCGATTAATGGGGTTAATATGAGCGATCTTGAAGCTAAACAATTGATTAGCTACTATAGCACCGCATCAATTATCTCAGTCTTTGTAACGGCATTTATCGTTAAACATTTATTAAAACCTATATTTTGTATCATTATTTTACCTTTACTGTCGGCAATAGTATTAATGCTATTTTACTTTAATATTTCACCTATGATGTGTGTTATCGCTGCAATTGGTATGGGTTTTACGGCAGCCGGTGGCGTGCTTCAATTAACTCTAGTTGTTATGCAGCAATTGTTCCCAACACGCAAAGGTATAGCGGTCGGCTGTATGTATACTTTTAGTGGGTTATCCTTTATCGTTATTCCGCTTATCGTTCCAAAATTGGCTATGTATGATGTAAGTTATGCTATTTTGATCGACTTCTTTATCGCCCTAGCAAGTGTCATACTTGGCTCTATTGTCCTTTATCGATTTAAACAAGTAATTGATATGACAAAAATATAAAACAAAATGTTAATAAATTTTTTTAAAAATAATTACTAATAATCAAAAAATGAATGTTTATAGGAAATAATAGGTGTCTAAATAAATATTTAGGCACCTAAATTTGTTTATATATGAACTATTTTGTGCACGGAATGGGAGCCATCATTCTTGGGCTAAATATTGATTATTTAGCTGCACAATTTAACCCAGAGCTTACCTATTTATTTAATATTGCAAAAGATTCATTAACGCAGAACAAATTGGATTAGTCGGTAAAGCTAAACAAAATGTTTATAATGTCATGATGAGGCTAGGTGTTGGCCGATTATTAGTATTATTTATCATGGGGACTCTCTCAGGTAAATTTGGACGTAAACCATTTATCGTTTTAGGTGGTCTATTTTATATAGGATTCTTACTTGGTATTTTAGTTAGTCCAAATGTACAAATTGCTTTTATGTTTGCAATTTTAGGTGGCATAGCCAACTCAACATGAGATGTGGGTACTTATCCTGCTTTGATGGAAGCATTTGCAAAATCACCGGGTTCGGCGTCAATTTTAATTAAAGCAGCCATTGCCTCAGGTCGTCAATCTGTACTACCAATTATTATGGACATTATCATAGCTAACTAAGGTTATTATGGTTGATCATTTATACTGTGTTGTATTATTTTAGGATTGAATGCATTAATTGTATTAAAAATGCTATTTCCAAATTATAAAATTACTCCAGAGGAAAAAGAGAAAGACCTACAAACGCTTGAAAACCAAACGCCGATATTAAAACAAACAGCTAATTTTTATATTGAAAGTTTATGCTTTATTGTTATTGGTTTTACATCGACAGCAACATTTTATTTAGTCTCATCTTGTTTAAAAGATTTTTCACAAACGGTTGCTGGTATGGATTCATCTGGGGCAGTTCAGGCATTTTCATCATACGGCATTGGTACATTAGCCAGTGTATTTTTAACCTCAATTTTAGTAAAAAGTCTGGTAAGGCCTGTTTATATTGTTATTCTATACCCATTACTTTCAACCTTAATGTTAATTATTCTATATAGCTACCAACACCAATGATGTGTATTATCGCTGGTTTCGTGCTTGGTTTCACTGCAGCAGGTGGTGTATTGCAGTTAGCATTAACCACAATGGCCGAATTTTTCCCATCGGGTAAAGGAAAAGTATTGGGGATTTTCTTTACATCATTGAGTGTTGCAACAGCCGTGATACCATTTTTCATTGGTTGGATATCAACAAATTTAGGTTTGTATTATGTTATGCTTAGCGATGCAATTATTGCTGGTTTAGGGACATTATTAGCGGTAGTTGTATTAATCCGTTACCGAAAAATATTTAATATTCCTAAAAGAGCAGATAAAGATAATTATTCATTTAACAAAATACTCTGATATTAAGAGCATGCCGTTATTGGTATGCTCTTTTTTTTATATTTACTAAATAAACCACATTTGAAAAATTAATTATTTCAAATTGATAATTTAAGTTTTTTATTTTTATATTAGTAAAAATCCCTTTCTGAATTATTTTTTAAAAACTGCTTGCGATCAAAATAAAAACACATAAAATTACATAAATAATGAATAAATATTCAATGATGAAAGGTTGTGAAGATGAAAGAGCGTACAACAGAGTTAGTTGAAGGTTTAAGACATTCAGTGCCTTATATAAATGCCCATCATGGTAAAACATTTGTGATTTTACTTACTGGAGCGGTTCTAAAAAGTGATAATTATTCAAGTATCATCAGTGATATTGGTTTGCTTTATAGTCTAGGAATTAAACTCGTTATTGTTAATGGTGCACGTAATCAAATTGATGCGTCGTTAAAAAATCATAACATTACGCCTAAATATCATAAAAATACCCGTATCACTGATGCCGCGACATTGGATGTCATCAAGCAAGTTACTGGGCTATTGCAACTCAACATTACCGCAAGTTTATCAATGAGTTTAAATAATACACCATTACAAGGCGCTCATATTAGTGTCGTTAGCGGTAACTTTGTCATTGCGCAACCATTGGGGGTTGATGACGGAGTTGATTATTGTCATACAGGTAAAATTCGCCGCATAAATAACGAAGCCATCGAAGAACAATTAGAGCGTGGCTCTATTGTATTACTTGGTCCTGTAGGCGTTTCGGTAACAGGCGAAAGTTTTAATTTAGCATCTGAAGATGTCGCGGCTGAAGTCGCTATTCGCTTAAAGGCCGATAAACTAATTAGTTTTTGCGCAGAACAAGGTGTTCTCGATGAAAATGGTCGAGTTATTACCGATCTTTATCCTATAGATGCGGATAATTATGTAAATAATAAAGAGCAACAAGGTAAACATTTATCAAGTGAAGCACGTTTTTTACGGGTAGCCTCTAAAGCATGCCGTTGTGGAGTTAGACGAAGCCATTTAGTTAGTTATTTAGTTGATGGCTCTATTTTACAAGAACTCTTTTCCCGTGATGGTATTGGAACACAAGTTTCGATGGAACATTCAGAACAGATTCGCTCTGCAACCATTAATGATATTGGTGGCATATTAGAACTCATCCGACCATTAGAAGAACAAGGTGTATTAGTTAAGCGTTCACGTGAACAATTAGAGATGGAAATTGATAAATTTACCATTATTGAACGTGACAATATGACGATTGGTTGTGCTGCTCTTTACCCTTATCTAGAAGAAAAAATGGGTGAAATGGCTTGTGTCGTAATCCATCCTGATTATCGTAATTCATCTCGTGGTGATTTATTGATTGAAAAGATCATGGAAAGTGCAAATAACTTAGGGTTAAAAAAAATATTTGTATTAACTACCCGTAGTATTCACTGGTTCAGAGAAAAGGGCTTTAATCCAGCAGAAGTGGATGATTTACCAATTAAAAAGAAACAACTCTATAATTATCAAAGAAATTCAAAAATATTAATGTTTAATATTGAATGAAATGATCATTAAAAAGTCTGCTTATTCGGCAGACTTTTAACCAATCATGAATACTTAACTTAATCAAAGCGAAAGCGCTTTTAGTGCTAGTTGAACAATTTCACTACAAATTCGGTAATCAATGACAAACTGGTAAAGTCAGGATCGGCAAATGTAACGCCTTCCACACCTAGAAATGCAAAAAGAGGTAACGCTAGAGCAGGTAATATACATAATAATAACCCATTGATAAAAGCAGCAATTATTGCACCTCGTGCTCCGCCAGTTGAATTACCAAAAATAGCCGCGGTTCCACCTGTGATAAAGCTTGCCATAATTCCTGGAATAATAATGGGTAAGCCAACAAAAGGAAAAACAACAACGCAGGCTATTTCAGTGAAGAAACTCACAATAAAACCAACCAATACACAATTGGGTGCTTTATCAAATAACACCATAGGGTCGACAGCGGGTACACAACCGGGTGCGACAACTTGAGCAAATCCTTTAAAAGCAGGAATAATTTCTTCAGTAAAAATGGCTACTCCTTTTTTAGCAATATATAAACCGCCTGCAAAAATAGCTGATTGTTCCAGTGCAAAAATAATGAACGTGTTATTTTTAAGAATATCTTTTAAATAATCAGCAGAAGAAAACGCGCCAGATAAACATAATAAGACAAACATGGTAATAAATGTCGCCACATCAGACTGTCTTAAAAAGCTAAAACGATCGTTTATTTTGATATTTTCAATATCATTTTTTTTATTTCCTAACAATGAACCTAAATAAGAACCTATCAAATAAGAGATAGTCCCTGCATGAGCAATACAATAATCATTATTGCCAATTATTTTACGGCTGAATTTAGAGAGTAAAGTTGGAAATATCGCCATATAAAGCCCAATAATAATTGCGCCAGTAGCAACAATTATATAGCCATTATAGCCCATACCCTGTAATACGGCAGTGAACGAAAATGCCATAAATAGCACTAAATGCAATGATAAATAAATCGACTTAAAGCGAGTAAATCTTGCTAATAGCAGATTAATGATCATCGCAAAAAAGAGGATAAAAGCAGCACTTGTGCCAAGTGATTCCATTGTCAATGCGGTAATGGCTTCATTACTTGGTACTACGCCATGCATTCCAAACGCGTGAGTAAACATGTTACTAAACATAATTAACACACCACCCAAAATTTTTCCGCCAGTCTTAATTAACACAAATCCAATGAATGAAAGCAGCGTTCCAGTAATAATTTTAGAAATTTTTGCTCTCTGTAATACCAGACCGATAAAAGCTACTAATGCAATAATGATAGCTGGTTGACCAAATATATTTAGAAAAAGCCCCATGTTTCTACTCCAAAACCTAATAATAAAATTATAAATCATTATAAGTGAAACGCTATTTCATTTTGTGTTTTGGATCACAAATTAGCAAATGTAATAAAAAAATAATTAATTATAAGCAACTATTTATCTTAATTAAGGATGATTAATTGACCTTTTTTAGATAACACTTACTTGAGTTTATTCATGTTTATCTGTAAAAATAATTCAGGAGTCTATACCG
>CAMLMY010000053.1 GCA_946481345.1 uncultured Gilliamella sp.
AATTGCATTTGTTGGACCAATTATTCTTATCCAAATTTTTGGCACTAATGAAAAGAACCAAAGCAATGAAAACATTGAAAATGAAACATCTGACATTGAAAACGATACACCTAAAATTGTAATTGATGAAATCGATGTGACTAGCCCAATGATCGGTAAAGCATTACCACTTAGTGAAGTACCAGACCCTGCTTTTTCGCAAAAACTTATGGGTGAAGGTATTGCTATTGAACCAACAGACAATCATGTTTATGCACCTTATGATGGCGAAGTAACCGCTGTGTTTGAAGCATCAAAACACGCTATTGGTTTGGTCTTAGATAATGGGGTTGAATTATTAATTCATGTGGGTATTGATACAGTTAATTTAACTAACAATGAATTTGAATACCATGTGAAGTTGAATGAAAAAGTGAAAAAAGGTGATCGGTTGATCAGCTTTGATCCTCAAGCAATTAAACAAGCAGGTTACCCTTTAATTACTCCGGTTATTATTGTTAATACTGATCAATACCAAGTAATCACATTAACAGAAAAAACGGAAGTAAATCTTGATGATAACCTTTTTGAAATAAAGCAATAACAAGGAACCAAAAAATGACTAAAAAACCATTTTTATGGGGCGGTGCATTAGCCGCTCATCAATTCGAAGGCGGTTGGAACGAAGGCGGCAAAGGGCCAAGCGTAGTTGATGTTATGACAGCGGGCGCACATGGCGTTGCAAGACAAATTACCCAAGAAATTGAAGCAGGTAAATTTTATCCAAACCATACTGCTATCGATTTTTATCATCATTATAAAGACGATATTAAGCTGTTTGCCGAGCTAGGTTTGAAATGCTTACGTACATCCATTGCTTGGACTCGTATTTTTCCAAAAGGTGATGAACTAGAGCCAAATGAAGAAGGGTTACGTTTTTATGATAATGTATTTGATGAGTTAATTGCCAATGGTATCGAACCGGTTATTACTTTATCCCATTTTGAGATGCCATTACACATTGCTCGTCATTACGGTGGCTTTAGAAACCGTAAAACAGTTGAATTTTTTGAACGTTTTGCAACAGCGTGTTTTGAACGTTATAAAAACAAAGTGAAGTATTGGATGACGTTTAACGAAATTAATAACCAAATGGATACCAGTAATCCGATCTTTTTCTGGACTAATTCAGGTGTGCAGGTTCAACCGGGCGAAAATCCACAAGAAGTACTTTATCAAGTGGCACATTACGAACTATTAGCCAGTGCCAAAGCGGTAATTGCTGGTAAAAAAATCAATCCTAACTTTGAAATTGGTTGTATGATTTCTCACGTGCCGATTTATCCGTATTCTTGTAATCCAGAAGATATGATGGCATCTGAAATTGCTATGCATCAACGCTTCTTCTTCCCTGATGTGCATGTTCGTGGTTATTATCCATCTTATGCTTTAAAAGAGTTTGAACGAGAAGGCTATAAGCTTGATATCACCGATGAAGATTTAGCGATTTTAAAACAAGGTACCGTTGATTACATCGGCTTTAGTTATTACATGTCAACCGTTGTTAAAGCTGATGCTAAAAATGATCATCGTGACAATATTGTCAACGGTGCTTTACCTAATGCTGTTGAGAATCCATACATTAAAAGCAGCGATTGGGGTTGGCCTATTGACCCAGAAGGCTTACGTTATACTCTTAATCGTTTATATGATCGTTATCAGTTACCACTGTTTATTGTGGAAAATGGTTTTGGCGCGATAGATGAATTAGAAAACGGTAATAAAGTTCATGATAAACCACGCATCGAATATCTTGGTGCACACATCAAAGCAATGTTAAAAGCTATCGATTATGATGGGGTTGATGTTATGGGATATACCGCGTGGGGTATTATTGATGTCGTCTCATTTACAACTGGCGAAATGAAAAAACGTTATGGCGTGATTTACGTTGATCGTGATAATGAAGGTAACGGTACTATGAAACGCTATAAAAAAGATTCTTTTGATTGGTATAAACAAGTCATTAGCAGTAATGGTACTAATTTAAAATAGATTTAGTATGAAGTCGTAAGTTTTGGGGGTGATGTGGTAATGCACACATCCTCTTTTTTTATCAATCTTGATAATTAAAAATTGAAGAGTAACTGTTTATCAAGTTGTGGATCGATTAAAGTGACATGAAAACCAATCAAACGCACTCCACGATCATTTCGACGTTCTTGCCAAACTTTATAGGCTTGTTCAATTAAATCCTGTTTATCAAGTTTAGACCAAACATGTTCTTGGGTAGTAAGTTGGAAATCATCAAATTTAAACTTAACACCTTGTCGAGCGATTGACAAATCAGAACGAACTTTACTTAACCGAGTTTTCAGCTCTTCAAATAACGGTTCAAACTGTAATAAACACTCATCCCAAGTATGAATATCGTTAACTAAGGTGCGCTCTACCCCTACAGATTTACGTTGCCTATCATTACAAACTTCACGTTCATCAATGCCTTGACATCGTTCATATAAGACTCGCCCAAATTTACCAAATTGATTAAGTAATTTACTCACATCATAATTAACGACATCCTGACAGGTGATTAGCCCTAATTCAGCTAATTTTTTCTCGGTCACTTTACCTACACCCGGAATTTTTTTAAGTGGTAATTGAGCGATAAAGCTTGTAACAGCATCGGGTGTAATTACATATTGCCCATTAGGTTTATTCATATCTGAAGCAATTTTAGCTAAAAATTTAAGTGGGGCTACGCCTGCGGATGCGGTCAATTCAAGTTCTTTATATATCGCTTGGCGAATATCTTGAGCAATTAAAGTGGCTGAACCATGACAAAGCTTACAATCGGTCACATCTAAATAAGCTTCATCCAATGACAAGGTTTCAATTGCTTTAGTATAGCGCTGAAATATTTGATGAATTTGATTAGAAACTTCTTTATAAACAGCATGCCGACTTGGAATGACTTTAAGATTTGGGCACAATTTTAGAGCTTGTGACATCGACATCGCACTATGTACGCCATATTGACGAGCTAAATAATTTGCAGTAGCAACAACACCGCGTTTGCGAGGATCGCCCCCTACTGCTATCGGCAAATTGCGATAACGGGGATTATCTCTCATTTCAACTGCGGCATAAAAACAATCCATATCAACATGAATAATTTTTCGCATAAATAACTGTTTCACTGCATTTAAAATATGACTGTATAAATATACAATAACATACCTTAAATGCTGGTGTAAACAGTCTAAAGAGTTACCTCGTTAATTTATCAAAATCAATTAAGCCATTTTTATCATAAGGATCACCAATCCAGCGTTTGCCCTCATAATAATTGGGGTTGACCAAACTTTTTTCTGGCACATATAAGTTATAATTGAGTCCAGCTAAATCAGACCAAGTATGGATCAAATCCTGAGTACTAAATTTTCGATTCACATAATCTTGATAGTGATTAGGGTGAGATGCGATCCAACTCGGTGATTGCCATAACATAAACGGTACAGTATACATGGTGCGGGTTGGCACCTTTTCATTACGCCCTAAAATATCATGTGGTGAAGTTTCGTAAACATCTTCGCCATGATCAGAAAAATATAACATAAAACCATTTGTATGACTGTTTTTAAATAGATTGAATAACGTGGTTGTCACAAAATCATTATAACTTATTGCATTATCATAAGAGTTATATTCATCCACGTTCTCATCATCAATTTTAAATGGGATATTTGCATTATCTTTAAATCTATCATGTTCCCCATCTTTTGGATAACGAAACTCATATTTCATATGTGTACCGAGCAGATGAATAATGATAAATTTCTTTTCTTCTGGTTCAGCAAGCACTTTCACAAACGGTTCAAAGACCGATTCATCATATTGCCTTGAACTTTGATTACGATCGTTATTCATATAAAACTGTTCATCTGCTTGTTTAGAAAACATTGTCAACATCGTATTTCGTTTCGTCATCGTTTGTTGATTTGTTATCCAATAGGTTTTATATCCTGCCTGTTTCATTAAATGTATTAACGAAGGTTGAGTAAGGTAAAGGTCAGGATGTTGTTCATCTGCAAAAGTTAAGACTTGTTGCAAAACCTCTATGGTATAAGGTCTTGATGACACAACATCTTTAAACACTAAAAATTCAGGATTATCCTTTTTAAATTGCTCGATTTGTGGCGTTGTGTTACGTGGATATCCATAAATACTCATTCGATTACGAGTAGTTGATTCACCAATAATTAACACCAGTGTTCTGGGAGTATTACCATTGGCATCTTTTAAATTTTCAACGGGAGGTAAAGTATTCAAATGATGAATTATATCTTCCATATTCGAAAGTTGAGAGCGATAAGCGATATAACTATTAATCAGTTGCCAAGGTACAGTGGTTTCCATTCGACCTAATAGATGTGTTGTTGCTTTTTGCAAGGAGGAATTTTTGATTGTAACACTAATAACCAGTGGCATAATGGCATAAATGGCAATTAATAATGACGTAACCCATTTGGTTGTGTTTTTAACATAGACAGGTCTTACTTTTCGCCAAAGATAAATACCAATCAAACAATAAATAATCACTACAGCCATTAATTTCGAACTGAAATACTGTTGAATAAACTCATTTGATTCAGTCAAATTCGATTCAGCCATGACAAAAAATACACTTTGTGAAAATTCCTGACGATAAATTATAAAATAACTTATTGAAATCAGTGATAAGCTTCCGACAATCAAACCATAGACAGTGGCAATTTTTCGAGTCTGATTTGGAAATATTAAAGCGGGGATCAACCAAATTAAACTATAGATGATTGAATCACGTAAACCTATCACATTGGCGTGTCCAGAAATGAAGATATAAAGTTGTAAACCACTTGAAAAAAAAGTAAAAAATAAAATAGTAAAGATAAGCGCTAACCAGCTAAACTTTTTGTTTTCTTGTATATTCGTCATGAAAATTTATTTGATATCATAGGTTATAGAAGTGTATAAATTACCCCTCCTACATTAATAAAACCTTAAGTGATAACAATTTTATATTTAGAAATAAATTAGCAAACAATCGTTTTAGCTTTTATTTATTGGCAAACCTAATAATTGAGCAATAACCTTATTTTCGGGTTCCTTGAGTTGATCAGGAGGATTATTAAATATGATCTTTCCATTATCAATAACTAAACAGCGTGAAAAGTTATCTAAAGACTCATCTAGATAATGTGAAACCATAAGTAACGTTAAAGCGAATTCATTACAGATATGATTAACCAGTGCTAGCATTTCAAACCGTAAAGCTTGGTCTAATGCCGAAAATGGTTCATCCAATAATAAAATAGGACGATGTTGAATTAAACAGCGAGCCAAAGCAACTCGTTGACGCTGTCCCCCTGAAAGTTGATTGGGATAGCGTTCATTAAAGCCCGATAAACCGACTTTAGCCAGCATATCGGCGATAGTTTGCTTCTCAAAACCCGTTAGTTTTAATGACGGCTTAATGCCTAAAGCAATATTTTGCTCAACGGTTAAATGATCGAATAAGTTATTATTTTGAAACAGCATCGAAACTGGGCGCTTACCCGGTAAAGTTTGCGTCATATTTTGATTATTAAGGATGATTTGCCCGGAACTTGGAAAAATAAATCCTGCGATCAAGCTTAATAAGGTACTTTTACCCGCACCACTCGGTCCAACAATGACTACTTTTTCTTGAGCAGCAATTTGCATATTAAAATGCATCTTAAAATTATCATATTGATAATTAATTTGATTAAGTTCGATCATAATCCATCACAATTAATAAACTAAAAGATAAAATTAACAAAAATGCAGCCGTCACGGCGCTCTCTTGATAATGGTAATGAGCGATTTGTTGATACAAATAATAAGGTAACGTGGTGACGGCTTGCCCGCCAAACAATGCAATGATACCAAAATCCCCCATTGACAATAATGCCGAAAAGGCCAAGCTCAATGTAATCAGTTTTTTTAATGATTTATATTCGATTAAATAAAAATGCCTAATACCTGCAATGTTTAATGATTGACATAATTGCCAATACCGTGATGTGACATCATACATTGGCACTTCAAGATTTTTTAAGATAAAAGGTAAGGCCATTAGACCATTGCAAAGCATCATTAAACCACAGACAAACACGGCATTATCAGCATACTGAAATAACAAAATAAACAATCCTGATGCAAGTACCATGCTTGGAATGGTTAATATCAATGACCCTATTAACATTAAACGATTGCTCCATTGTTGTTGATTGCTAATCAATAGACGGCTATTGGTCCAAAGTATTAATAAAGCAAGTAACATAGCCACCACAGCTGAACCAAGGGCAATTATTAACGAATAGATAACCGCTTGCTGAAAAGCCCAATTTAACTGCGACCATTGAAAATAACCAATACCTTCAATCAATAACGTAATCATTGGCAACAATATATACATTGCGCCCAAAATCACAATAACAGCACTAACTAAATCTATAGTCACAGTGTTGGGTAAACGATATTGGTCACGAATATACTGCGCACTAAGATCGCGGTAATGATTTTTTCTTCGCAGTACCCAAACAAAACTCATACAACAAATAAGTTGTATGATTGCTAACATAACAGCTTGCATCAAATCAAAATCGCGAATCGATTGGTAAATAGCTACTTCAATAGTGGTATATTTTGGCCCACCTCCTAATGCCAACACTATTGCAAAGCTGGTAAAGCAAAGCATAAAAATCAGTCCGGACATAGGTAAAAGCTGCCGACGCAATAATGGCCATTCTACTAATTTAAAATAAGTAAAATGAGAAAAATTAAGCTGAGCAGCCAGTTGTTTTTGCTCAACAGGAACACTCGTTAATGTTTGATAAAACAGACCGCTCGCATAAGGAAAATTCAAAAAAACATGAGCCAATAAAATCCCAACCAGTCCATAAATTGAAGTTGAAAAAGATAAGCCTAAATAAGTAAAACACGTAGCAAATAAACCTTGTTGACCATAAACAGATAATAGCCCGGTTACAACAACTAATGTTGGTAATATAAAGGTAACGGGCATGATTCGTATCAGAAAGCTTTTTCCCCAAAAATCGATCATGGATAACGCTTTAGCCATAACAACGGCCAAAAATACCGACAAAAACGTCGATAATATCGCTTGCATGAAAGTGATCCAAATAATGTGCAATAAATAATTATCAATATAGAGCGTTAAATTATCGGACTTTATGGCTGTATAACAAAGCGCAAACAATGCAGTGCCTAAAACTGCTATTATCAAATTAGCAGCGCTGATACCTGGCAGTAACGTTTTAAAATTTAACATTGCTTTTTATTATAAAATTAACAATCTTTTTTATTACTGACTAATGGCTGATTGCCATTCTCGTATCCAAGCTTTTTGATTATCAACCACTTTCTCTGCATCAAATTCAAGCGCTTTACTGACTTTATTAATCTGATTAAACGCAGGGGGTAATGGCGTATTTATAATAGGATACATAACATTTTTTTCAGCAAATTGCCGTTGCACCTCTGGTGTTAATAGATATTGTAAAAAGTGGCGTGCTAATTGTGGTTGTTGACTATATTTGGTGATACCTGCTATTTCAACTTGACGATAATGCCCTTCATCAAAAATAGCGGCATTATAACGATAATCTTGATCATTAGTTATGTGTGCAACTGGCGAGGTGCTATAACTCAGCACCAAATCAGCTTCACCTTTTAAGAACATACCGTATGCTTCACTCCAACCTTTAGTAACTGTAACAGTATTTTTAGCAATTTTTTGCCATGCCGATACCGCATCCTTACCGTAAATATTTTTTACCCAAAATAGCAATCCTAAACCGGGAGTACTGGTTCTAGGATCTTGATAAATAATTTTCCAATTGGCTTTATTGTCAACTAACTCATGTAATGAGTGAGGAGGATTCTTTATTTTTTCTTTATTATAGATAAAAGCAAAATAACCGAAATCATACGGTATAAAATCCTCATCCCACCAATCGGTATTAAGATTACTAGGTTTGGCTATTTGATGAGGTGCCATGATATTAGCCTGTTTAGCTTGTCCTAAAAGATTATTGTCTAAACCTAAAATAACATCAGCATTAGTTTTACTACCTTCAAGGCGAAGACGATTTAAAATCGACACACCATCGCCTAGCGTTACAATATCAAGTTGGCAATCACACTGCGCTTCAAAGCCCTGTTTAATTGCTTCACCTGGCCCCCACTTGGAAATAAAAGAGCTATAACTATAAACAGTTAAAGTAGGTTTTTCATGAATATTAGCATTGGCAGAAGTTGCTACAAAAAACACAGAAAATAAAAATGACAGTAAGAATTTATTACAAAACATTTTGCCTCCAAAAAAGCGAATAAAAGACAAAAGGTTTGAGCAGACACGATAACTCAAATCCCTCCGCTGGTATGACCCAGTTCAGGTTCGACGAGTTGCATTAGTAAACCTAACACTCTCAGCCCATAAGGCACCCCGTTGAGAACGACATTAGTTTAGTAGTTAGTTGGAAAATTGTAAATAAAGAAAGTGGTAAGTTATTTTTA
>CAMLMY010000054.1 GCA_946481345.1 uncultured Gilliamella sp.
GCAGAGAAAGCAGCAGCGGAAAAGAAAGCAGCGGAGATAAAAGCAAAACAAAAGGCAGAACAGGCTAAAAAAGATAAAGCTATCAATGATCTATTAGGTGGTCTGACTTCTGGTGCTCCAAATTCTCCAAGTGATCAAAGTGGAGCAGCTGCAAGCCGTAAAGGTTCATCCGATGATGAACTAGCTAAATACAAAGCATTAGTAACAAACGCTATAAGCAATAAATTTATAAATCCAGCTAATGTTTACAGTGGCAAAAGTTGTGTTTTACAAATTCAAATAGCACCGGATGGGTTATTACTTAATGTGACCTCTATTGAAGGCGATGAAGCTCTTTGTCGTGAAGCGGTTGCTACCACTAAACTTACCACCATTCCAAAACCAGCGAGTGGCTTATATGATGAAGTAAAAAATATGACAGTTGAATTCCAACCCAAATAGTATTGAAATTATTTTATTAAAAATGATTTGACCTAAAAGCTTCTTTATAGAAATAAATTTTCAACATCTTTTAATGGAGATGTTGAAAATCAATTATTCGTCCTTATATATGTTCTATTCATTCCAAATTTAGTTATTTTAAGTAAGAGAAGGAGCAGAATATGACAACAATAGTCAGCGTTCGCCGTGAAGGGCAAGTGGTTATTGGTGGTGATGGTCAAGTTACACTTGGTGAACGTATTATTATGAAAGGTAATGCACGTAAAGTTCGTCGTTTATATAATAACAAAGTAATTGCGGGTTTTGCCGGTGGTACTGCCGATGCTTTTACACTTTTCGAGTTATTTGAACGTAAACTAGAAATGCACCAAGGTCATTTAACTAAGGCTGCTGTTGAACTAGCTAAAGATTGGCGTACAGATAGAATGCTACGTAAATTAGAAGCATTACTTGCGGTTGCCGATGAAAGTGCCTCACTGATTATTACAGGTACTGGTGATGTTATACAGCCAGAAGATGATCTTATTGCCATTGGTTCGGGTGGACCTTATGCTCAAGCAGCAGCTAGGGCTTTGTTAGATAATACATCATTATCTGCACATGATATCGTACAAAAATCTCTATCAATAGCGGGTGACATTTGTGTTTACACCAACAACTTCCAAACTATTGAAGAACTCAATTACTAATTAAACTGATTTAAGAGAACTACTATTATGTCTGAAATGACTCCTCGCGAAATTGTAAGCGAATTAAACCAACATATTATTGGGCAAGATAAAGCAAAACGTTCAGTTGCTATTGCTTTGCGTAATCGCTGGCGTCGAATGCAACTTGATGAAGCATTACGTCATGAAGTTACGCCAAAAAATATTCTTATGATAGGTCCAACGGGTGTTGGTAAAACAGAAATTGCAAGAAGATTAGCTAAACTTGCTAGAGCTCCATTTATTAAAGTCGAAGCAACAAAATTTACCGAAGTTGGTTATGTAGGTAAAGAAGTTGACTCAATCATACGAGATCTAACTGACTCTGCTGTTAAGATGATTCGACAAGAAGCAATTGAAAGAAACCGAAATAGAGCTCAAGAACTAGCTGAAGAACGTATTTTAGATGTGCTTGTACCACCTGCTAAAGATGGTTGGGGGCAAGTTGAAAATAATAATGATTCGACTGCTCGACAAGCATTTAGAAAAAAATTACGAGAAGGTTCACTTGACGATAAAGAAATAGAAATCGAAGTTGCTGGCGTTAATATTGGGGTTGAAATTATGGCTCCTCCAGGAATGGAAGAGATGACTAATCAACTACAGTCAATGTTCCAAAATTTAGGTGGGCAAAAAACTAAAGCTCGCAAAATGAAGATAAAAGATGCTTTCAAGCAACTGACTGAAGAAGAAGCAGCTAAATTAGTGAATCCTGATGATCTTAAACATGAAGCAATTGAAGCTGTTGAACAAAATGGTATTGTGTTTATTGATGAGATCGATAAAGTGTGTAAAAGAGGTAATTCCTCTGGACCAGATGTTTCGCGTGAAGGTGTTCAGCGTGATTTATTACCACTTGTTGAAGGTTGTACTGTTTCAACTAAACATGGCTCGGTAAAAACCGATCATATTTTATTTATCGCTTCTGGTGCATTCCAAACGGCAAATCCATCAGATTTAATTCCTGAACTTCAAGGGCGTTTACCAATTCGAGTTGAATTACAAGCGTTAACTAGCGAAGATTTCGAAAGAATTTTAACTGAACCTAATGCATCATTAACTGTGCAATATAAAGCATTAATGGCAACTGAAGGGGTGAATATCGACTTTACACCTGACGGTATTCGTAAAATTGCTGAGTCAGCTTGGCAAGTAAATGAGCAAAATGAAAATATCGGTGCTCGTAGGTTGCATACTGTGCTTGAACGTCTAATGGAAGAAGTATCATTTGATGCAAGTGAACTTAATGGCAAAACAGTGACTATTGATGCTAAATATGTAAGTGACCATTTAGATAAACTTGTGGCAGATGAGGATTTAAGTAAATTTATTCTATAATAAATAGAGTAAGATTTAATTAACAATAAAAAAGGTGAGTTTTTTAACTCACCTTTTTTTATTATGCTTGTTAGTTAATTTAGCTTGTTATTTGCCCAATAAATTTTCTAACATATCGACAGCTTTTTGTTTGGAATCTGATTTTGAGCCATCTTTTGAACTGCGATTTTCTAATTTGTTGCGAAATTTATCTAAACTTTCTTGCAACTTATCATTAAAGAGATCTTTAATCACTTGGCCTATATCAAGTTGATAATGAAGTTTAGAAAATTGCCCGTAAATACGTAATGGAATTACTAGCTTTTGTAGTTTGGCAATAGTGTTGCTTTTTCCGTTCCAACCACCAAGAATTTTTATGTTCATGTTAATATCAAGATCTTTTTGAATCATCCCAACTTTGCCAGAACCATCAACTATTTCAAGGGTTGGTGAAAGGGCATTTAATGTTGTTAATTCCAGATTTCCTCTATTTAAATAGGCATCAGTACTGATTTTCGAAAATTCTGTATAATTTTTCATATTGTCAGTTGCTGAAACATCTTTAGTATATTTAGTTGCAGCATTCTCAATGATACTATTTATATTGATTTTATTTAATTTCGCATTAGTTACATTAATTGATAAATTACCTTTTAAATTTTCTAACAATTTATTTCCAGATAATGTATTTACTTCTATATCTCCGCTTGCATTAAATACTCCCTCTAAATCATTAGGTGTTTCTATCTGGTTAAAGAAAGTATTTAAATCAATATTAGTAATTTTTGGAACTAATTTTATTTGAGTATATTTTTGTTTACCATTTGCCATACCCGTTGCTGCTATGTGACCTTTAGCGAAGTCAAAACCAATATTTTGAAATGTTGTAACTCCATCATTATTGGCTAAAGCTACATTGATATTATTTAATATCATCTTATTAACATTTAATTTTTTAATGTCTAGTTTTGCTTTAGCGTTAAAACTATTAAGAAAGTTTAGTTCGTTATCTACATTTGTAACATTAGATACAACAGGCGGAGATTGTTGTATTGTAATGTTTTCATTTGTTTTTTTGTCTTTCTCTAAAAAAGGCGTAAGATTGAGCTCATTACTTGTTACCGTTAAATCGATATAAGGCTTTTTATCAAAATTAGCATTAACGGCACCAGAAAAATAATTTTCATTAACTGAGAAAGATAAATCCTTGCTTGTTAATTGTTTTGAATTGTGTAGATAATTAATAACACCTTTCAAATTGCCTTTTAATTCTTTGGTAGGAATGGCTATTCCATTATAGGTGTAATCAAATTTCTTCAGATCAATTATGGCTTTTTCTGGGAATAGTGTTAAATCAACATCTGCATCAGCCACATAAGAAAAATTTTGTTGATTACGATCGATATTGCCTTTAACATCAATAGCGATTTTTTTATCAGATTTTTGGATGATAGCAAGGTTAATGTTTCTAAAGTTAATAAAATCATCTTTATTTTGTAAAACAACAGTGCTATCAGAAACTTCAAGTTTATTTAAGGTAAATGCCCATTTTGATGATTCTTTTTGCTGCTTAGTTTGTGTCGTTTGAGTGTCATTTGCAGTTGGTTGCTGTTCAGCTTTATGTTTATAAACTTGTCCTTTACTTTCATCGGTAATATTGATAATAGCCGATTTTATAAATACATTTTTAACCTCTAATTTTTTTGAAAATAAAGGAAATAGCTCTACATCAAGGCGCATATTATCCGCTGTTAAAATTGGTTTTTTGGCATCAATGTCAGACAGTTTAACTGAATCCGTTAATATACTTACTTGCGGCCAGATGTGCCATCGTAAATTACCGTCAATAGTTAGTTCATAACCTGTTTTATCTTTAACTGTATCAGAAATAAAACCTCTATAATTGTTAGGATCAACAAAAACAATAAGAGATACGATGCCAATGGCAGTAAGAAGAATTAAAATTAAAAGAGTAATCAATATTTTTTTGATCATGTTAATATTCCTTCAGAATAAAAACTACGGAGTGATTTAGTCTTTATCAATACGGCTAGCGACTGCGCCATGTTGATCTTTATATTTTGCATCTTGTCTACTATTATACGGTCTAGCTGCTGGACCGGTGAGTGTTTCAAAACTAAGTGCTCCTATTGTCATTCCTGGTCTAAGTGCTAACGGTATTTTTCCAGAATTAAAAAACTCGAGTACAATTTGTCCTTGCCAGCCAGGATCGATACGATGAGCTGTTACATGTACCATAAGCCCAAGTCTAGCAAGGGATGATCGCCCATCTAACCAGCCAACCAAATCATTAGGAATTGTGACAGATTCTAAAGTAACGGCTAATGCTAATTCGCCAGGATGAAGATAAAACGCATCACCTTCAGGTAATACTATTTCTTCACTCATCACTTTTTCTAATACCGCAGATACTTCTTCTTTAGGACCACTTAAATCGATATAAGGTGTAGTATGTTCTCTAAAAGTACGAAATTTATTACCTAATCTAACATCAATAGTAGCACCATTGATGCAGTTTGGTGCTGGTTGAGGGGTTATTTTTAATTTACCATTTTGTAAATACGTTTCGATATCTCGATCGCATAATCTCATGAGTTATCCTTAATGCAACTTATATTCGTTTATTCTAGCAGGTTCTTTTAATATCGTCGATGTCCGCAAATTAAGGTTTTAACACCCATACTCGTCCATAGTGATTATAAAAACCAGCCAGTTCTCCAGGCTTTTCACCAATGCCTAGATAAAGATCAAAGTGTTGACCTTTAATGGCTCCTCCAACATCTAGTGCAACCATTAATCGAGTCTCTCTTCTACCTCGATGTTGGCCATCATCATCAAGAAGTGGTACATCGGCTAAGATTACTGAACCAATGGGAATTAAAGACTTGTCAGAAGCGACCGATGCATTAGCGATTAAGGGAACCGATGCTGCACCCTTTACTTCTGCATTATATTTTGGTTCAAAAAAGACAAAAGAACGATTTTGAATGAGCAATTGTTTAAGTTTTTCTTCATTTTTGTTTTTAGACCAATCTTTTATTGCTTGCATTGATAATTCTTCTTTTTTGATCTCACCTTGTTTTACTAACAATTGACCGATACTTGAGTAGCTATAACCATTTTTTCCAGCATAACTAAAAAACACTAAGGGATCGCCATCTTCAAAATCAATATAAGCACTTCCCTGAACCTCCATAATAAAGTTATCCATTAGAGAGTTACTGTAAGCTATTTCCAGTCCTTTGCCAGCTAATGCACCATTATAAATTTGCTCACGACTTGGAAATTCCCCTTCAGTCAGGTTTGGCATTTTATAAATAGGGTATTTGAATTCCGCCGTTGGAGTATGTCTTGCTTTAATGACAGGTGTATAATAACCCGTAAAATGTACATTACCGTAGCCATCTTGCCCAATCATCCCATAGCTGTTTAATCCAACTTTATGAAATTCATCAAAGTCTAGTAAGTTATTAATCCAGCTATTAATAGCGGTATAAATATGTTCATTTTCACGATACAATTCAGGAGATGAAGATTCAATCATAGCAATTTGAAGAACATAATCGGATATGTTAACAGGAGCGCTTAAATGGGGATATGATACATTAGAAGTTAATAGCAACTTACCATCCATGTATTGTTGATCTTGTTTAGTATCTTTATTTAAATTACTTTGGCAACCAGTTGATACTGATAGAATAATCAAAATGTATAAGACAGATAAGTAAAAGCAGCGTTTCTTTTGTTTCATGTTAATCATTTATTGTAATAAGTTATAAAGTATAGTGGGTTATGCTACACAATTCTATTATAAGAAACTATAGATAATTATTATGTACCCATAAAAAGTTTTCATAACAATTCAACTTGCGCTTTGATTCTATAGACTTTATAGTCCTATATTCTTGTGAATCGGAAAATTGTGAAAATAAAAGGTAATAATAGCAATGAGCATTAAATCCTCTAACCATGATCTAAAGCGAAACCTTTCTAACCGACATATTCAGTTAATTGCCATTAGTGGGGCAATCGGTACTGGCTTATTTATGGGGTCAGGTAAAACGATAAGTCTGGCTGGACCTTCAATCGTTTTTGTATATATGGTAATTGGTTTTATCCTGTTTTTTGTTATGCGTGCAATGGGTGAAATTCTACTTTCAAACTTAAAGTATAAATCATTTAGTGATTTTGCGAATGACCTTTTAGGGCCTTGGGCTGGTTTTTTTACAGGATGGACTTATTGGTTTTGTTGGGTGATTACCGGAATTGCAGACGTTGTTGCCATTGCGGGATATGCGCAACATTGGTTTCCCGACTTACAGGCATGGATACCAATGTTTTTGACGGTTATTTTATTAGCAACTCTAAATTTATTAACCGTAAAAATGTTTGGTGAGACGGAATTTTGGTTTTCAATGATTAAAATCGTTGCGATTCTTGGATTAATTGTTATTGGGAGTATATTAATTTTAATCTCATATCATTCTACACAAACTGATACTACAGCAGCGTTTTCAAATTTATGGCAATATGGAGGCCTCTTCCCTAATGGTAGTATGGGCTTTTTTGCTGGCTTTCAAATTGCGATTTTTGCTTTTGTGGGAATTGAGCTAGTTGGTACTACCGCAGCAGAAACTGTCGACCCAAATAAAAATTTGCCACGAGCAATTAATTCTGTACCTGCTCGGATTATCTTTTTTTATGTGTTTGCTTTAATCATAATTATGAGTGTTACACCTTGGACATTAATTTCACCAAATAAAAGTCCGTTTGTGGAATTATTTACCTTAATAGGTTTACCTGCTGCGGCAAGCATTATTAATTTTGTAGTGCTGACATCAGCTGCATCTTCTGCTAATAGTGGCATTTACTCAACCAGTCGTATGTTATTTGGACTTGCAAAAAAGCAAGATGCACCAGAGCCTTTTGGAAAACTGTCAAGTCGCTCTGTTCCAGCTAATGGGTTGTTATTTTCTTGTCTCTGCTTATTTGGTGGTGTGGTATTGATTTACCTTGTGCCTAATGTTATGGAGGCCTTTACCATAGTTACGACGATTTCGGCTATTTTATTTATGTTTATTTGGTCGATGATTTTAATTTCTTATATTGCTTATCGTCGTAAGAAGGCTGATTTACATGAGCAATCTGACTTTAAAATGCCTGGCGGTACTTTGATGTGTTTTGTCTGTTTGGCCTTTTTTGCATTTGTGATTGTGTTGCTTACTTTCGAAGCTGATACTTGCCAAGCTTTAATTGCAACACCTATTTGGTTTGTAATATTAGGAATAAGTTATTATTTCCGTTCATTGAAAAGATAATATGTTAGTTAAATATTGGCAGGGGTCTCCTGCCAATTCTCTTTTAATTATTCATCATTTTTTGCTGGCCAGATAAAGCTTGCAATAATACCTAAAACTAAAATTCCTAAAACGATGTAAAGACTCATGTTTGGGCTAATATCAAGTCCATAACCAAACAGATGATGACTGGCATTTAAAGCTAATTTACCAGCAATGAAAAATAGTAAACAGATAACAGCTTTACCAAGATGCACCAAATATTGTCGCATAGCCTCTAAAACAAAATACATCGTTCTAAGCCCTAAAATAGCAAAAATCATGGCACTATAAACAATTAATGGTTCTTGGCTAACCGCAATCACCGCAGGGACTGAGTCAAAAGCGAACATAACATCACTAAGTTCAATAACAACAATACATAAAAATAACGGTGTTGCATAAAGTGCACTTTTAGAAATTTTGCCAATTAAATCGCTGTTTTCTGGTTTTTCAAGTTCGCTGTCTACTTGTTTTTGAGTCAATAAAAAAGAGTGTCCTACAATCTTAGGGTATGAGGGAAAAATATGTTTCGCTATGCGAAAGGCAATATGATTGGAATAATCTTTAATTTCATCATCACTGTTTTGATTTTTTAACATCATTATTCCCGTAAAAGCAACCATAATGGAGAAAGCTAATTCCATCCACGGTCCTAAGGATAATAAACTTGTACCAATTATTACAAAAATTGCTCGGAATATAATGGCACCAATAAC
>CAMLMY010000055.1 GCA_946481345.1 uncultured Gilliamella sp.
GATTTTTCGAGCAATGATGCTAATTGCTCAAAACTCTCATCAAGTTTACCCGTCAGTTCACCTGTGGCAATAATTTCACAATACAGTGAAGAAAACACATAATTATATTTGGCTAATGCACTGGATAAGGGCTCACCTTTTACAATTTGCGCCTCAATTTCATTTATTAAATATTGCCAATGAGGTTTAGATTGTTCTTCCGCCAATAAATTTAGACTTTCAATTATCGATAATCCAGCCTTTAACATCGTTGCCAATTGTGTCGTTATATTCAGTAATTCCGATCGGTTAAAGCTACGCGCCGTTATAAAATTGCCCGCTTTTACTTTTATGGCTAATTTACCTTGTAATAATAGCTGTTTTTTGGCATCACTTTGTGAAGTTGCGATTATTTGATATTGATGAAAATCCAAGTCATACCAAAAATAGAGCCTCTTCATACAAAATCACCTAAAACACGATACAATTCGGCAACTGAGGTAATACCCTCTTTGACCATTTTCTGACCTGCTTTTTTTAAGGTGATCATATTGGATGGCGCACGAAGCTGATGAGTCAATATTTGATGTTGAATTTCTGGAGTGATTACCAGAAATTCGTATAATCCAATTCGTCCTTTATAACCGCCAACACAATGTGAACATCCCGATGCAACATAATGCGGGATAGTTTCATCAGCTAAAAAAATTAATTGGTTGGCCACAACTTTACAGCTATTGCAAAGCTTACGCACTAATCGCTGTGCAATAATCAACTTCAAACTGGATGAGAGTAGATAATTTTCAATTCCCATTTGATTTAAACGTGTCAACGCTTCAATACTTGAATTAGTATGTAATGTTGATAAAACCAAATGTCCTGTTTGCGCTGCTTGAATGGCGATTTCTGCGGTTTCTTGATCGCGAATTTCACCGATCATCATCACATCGGGATCTTGCCTTAACAGTGCACGTAGTATGATAGAAAAAGTCAAACCAGCTTTAACATTCACAGAAGTTTGATTGATACCTTCAATTGGCACTTCAATCGGATCTTCAACACTGCAAATATTTCGATCACTGCGATTTAACTTTTTCAGTCCACTATAAAGTGTCACGGTTTTACCACTTCCAGTTGGCCCCGTTACTAAAATTAACCCTTGCGGATAATCGAGTATTTGCTGAAAATGATTTAAATCATCAACATTCAGACCTAAATCATTAATAGTCAACTCAGAGTCATGATTATCCATAACACGTAATACAATCTTTTCACCGTTTATGACGGGTAAAGTTGCTATTCGCATGGCATAACGATCAATCACCAATTGTCCATCTTGGGGTAACCGCTGCTCAGCAATATTAAGATTAGCCATAATTTTCAACCTAGCCGTTATTTGTTTGGCTAATGATAATGGTGGTGTAAGCATATCTTGCAGCACACCATCAATACGCATTCGAATACGATAGTAATTTTGATAAGGTTCAAAATGAATATCCGAAGCACGTTTATCCAACGCCGATAGGAGTAATTTATCAAGGCTGGCAACTAACTGTTCTTCTTGCATTATAAATTTTCCTTATTCTGAATTTTTACGAGATTAGAATTTGAAAATATCTTCACATGCAGCTGTCAAACTGTCATCTAGTGGTGAAGTTAAGCAAGTTCGTGTCCAATCTAATCCGCCATGAGCACTATTTTCAGTGGGTGTTAAAGTTGTCGTTAACCCGGTCAAAGCACTGGCACCCACTAATGTAATCGCGCCATTTGTAACGGTAACGGATGTAACATAATTCGTACTTTTAGTCAGTGGCACGCCATTGCTACCACTTTTACAATGAGTTAAATTTCCTTGTTCAATTGCACAAATTTCAACGGCTGTCTTATAAGCCGTCATCGTTTGCAACATATCGGTTAAAGCCGCTTTTTTTACATATCCTTGATAAGCAGGCAAACCAATGGCAGTTAAAATAGCGATTACAACAATTGCAATCATTAGTTCGAATAAAGTAAATCCTGATTGATTGGACATAAATTCCTCGGGAAACAAAGCAAATGATTTAAGTTCTGCCTTTATAGCAAAACAAAAAAATGAAATAATAAGAGAATCGATATTCTGGAAAAAAGAATGCACCATGTTTGCAACGATCCGAATTTAGTAAGCTTTGTTTGTGAAATATGTCGCAAAGACAAGCTGATGAATGAAAGATCTTTTAAAATGAGTTGGAGTTTACTATGTCACTAAAAATTGTTAATGGTTGGTTACAAGGGGTCAAACAGATCATTTCGCCTTTTTATGATGAACGCCCAACCGATAAATCTATATCTTTACTGGTGATCCATAATATCAGCTTACCACCTAATCAATACGGTGGGCCTTATGTAGAACAGTTATTTACCGGTAAACTTGATCCGAATGAACATCCCTACTTTGCAACAATTTATCAATTAAAAGTATCAACTCATCTGTTCATTCGTCGAGACGGAGAAATCATTCAATTTGTACCGTTCGATAAACGAGCTTGGCATGCAGGTAAGTCAATCTTTGAGGGGCAAGAAAACTGTAATGACTTTTCAATTGGTATTGAAATGGAGGGATGTGATACTGATAATTTTACAGATATACAGTATCAACAACTTGCAGCGGTAACCTTATTACTACAACAAACTTATGCTATAAAAAATATTATCGGTCATAGTGATATTGCGCCCGACCGTAAAACGGATCCTGGTCCATGTTTTGATTGGCAATTTTATCGAGGATTGCTTACTCAAAAATCACAAGTAAAGCTATTTGAAAAACAACTAGAGTTAATTATCGCAGAGCTACAAAAAATTGCATTATGGCAAACATCGCCACCGAATCCTGATGCCTTTTTAAGTGAGCAACCCTTTGCGCTTGATACTATGCAAGCCCATGAATGGTTACAATGGATTTTTATTCCACGCATGCGAGCACTTATTGAAGCTAATGCCAATTTACCTCAATTTGCTTTACATCCGTACTTTGAAGAAGCACTAAAAGATGAAGAAGCAAACATTCATAATTTATTAAATCTGATTAAACAGCTTGATGAATTATCCTCCTCACAAAAATAAAGATAAAAAAATTACCGCATTCAATTTGCGGTAATTTTCAAGTTAACATCAATATGGAGTCAATCAAAACAGTTGAGAATACCATTAATCTCATTTAGGTGACTTTAAAATTAATCATCCTATTTTGACAATTTACGATACTCATTGACTGCCTGTAGATGATTTCCATAATTATCAGAAAACGTATGTCCACCTGTGCCATTGGCTACGAAGAATAGATAATTTGTTTTAGCTGGGTGCGCTGCGGCTTCTAATGAGGCTAAGCTTGGCATAGCAATGGGGGTTGGCGGTAATCCATCAATAACATAGGTATTATATGGATTTTGGGTATCTGTTAAGTCGATACGCCTAATCACTCCAGTATAATTATCGCCTAAACCATAAATAATAGTAGGATCGGTTTGCAACTTCATTTTGGCTTTTAAGCGATTAACAAACACTGAAGCAACATTGGCACGCTCAGAACTAAGAGCCGTTTCTTTCTCAATGATTGAAGCAATAATCAACATTTCATAAGGTGATTGATAAGGTAAATCATTATCGCGGTTACCCCATATTTTTTGTAAATTGCTTTTCATAGTCATATGCGCACGTTTTAATATATTAATATCTAACGTATCTGCCGTATAAAGATAGGTATCAGGGGTTAACCAACCTTCAATTGAACCTTCAATCCCTAATAATTTTGCGATCTCTTCGTCTGTTTTGCCAGCCAAGGTTTGCTGTATATAAGGCGTGTTTTGAATCACTTTTAGCCAATCTTTAGCACGTTTACCCTCAACAAATTGAATAGAGAAATTACTCTCTTTACCTGATACTAATAAGCGCAAAAATTCTTCGACGGTCATATGAGGGTGTAGTTGATACGTTCCAGCTTTGATGGAGCTTAAGGAGGGATCTAACTTAGATAAATAAGGCAGCAGAAAAGCTCTATCCATCAATTTCGCCTCTTTGAGTTGAGTAATTAATTGATGCATTGATGTGCCTTTTTTCAAAACAAACATTTGATTATCGGGTGTCACATTAATTTGCTGCTTGGAAAATTGCTGTAAAGAATAGTAACAGATACTGAAAGAACCAACGACAATTGCAACAAAGGTAAATAACGTATATAAAAATATTTTCTTAATCATAACTTATCTATCTACATAATGGATTTTTGCTCGTGCAGTTAAGCGTGTAACTAATTCATAAGGACTAATACCCGTGTATTTAGCGATCTCTTCAACGGGTAAATCTTGTCCCCAAAAGATCACTTCATCACCTGGTTTTTCCTGACTATCGATACCTAAATCGACTACAATCATGTCCATTGATACATGACCAACAATCGGCACTCTACGACCATTCACTAAAACGGGCGTATTTTCGGGAATATTTCTTGGGTAACCATCTCCATATCCCATAGCTACGACGCCGAGTTTTGTATCGCGCTGGCTACACCAAATCTGACCATAACCGACAGATTCACCTTTTTTATGGCTGCGTACCGCGATAAGTTCCGATTTGAATGTCATGGCTGGTCTCAATTCAGCAATGGGATCATTAAAGGGTGAAATGCCGTATAAACTAATACCAGGACGCACTATTTCACGTTGTGATTGCGTCCAAGCAAGCGTACCACTTGATGCTGCTATCGAACATTTACCAATTAATGATTTATCTTCGATTGAGGCAATAAATTGATCGAACAATTTGATCTGTTTTGCAGTTTGTTCTGAGGTTAATTCATCAGCAGAACTAAAATGACTTATAATATTAATTGGTTTACGCACCACCGAACAACTGGCTAAGCGATAAAATTCTGCCTTTGCTTCTTCAAGATTAAATCCTAAACGATGCATCCCTGTATCAAGTTTAAACCATGCAGTAATTTCGTTTTCTAGAGGAGATGATTGTAATGCATCAATTTGCCATTTACTGTGAACAGCTGATTGGATATTAAAATCGACTAAATCAACAATATCATCATGTGGAAAAAAACCTTCTAAACAAATGATAGGAGTATTGATCCCTTTTTGACGCAACAGCATTGCTTCACAAATCCGTGCTACACCAAAACAATCCACCATGTTTTGTAACAGTTCAGCCACACCTACAATTCCATGCGAATACGCGTTTGCTTTAATGGTTGCCACCAATTGACTATTTGGTGCAATTTTTCGAATATACTCGACATTATGAACAATTGCTTGACGATTAACTTCTATTACTGCGATAGACATTTTTATCAACCTAAATTTTTCTTAAGTCATCATTGTAAATATTGTTATCAATAATGACAAATTTTTCTTTTCATAAAAAAACCTATTTTTACCATTAAAATTTTCACAATTCTAATTAATTTAATTATTTACACATATAATAATAATGATTATCATTTGCATTAAATTTACATAAATAGTTTAAAGCTGTACAGGATAAAATAGATAATGAGAACAATTAGTACCAAAAATTTCATTAAACCAAGCTGTTATATAGCAATATTGAATATCTGCTTTTGTGTGGATGCTTTTGCAGAAGAGCGAAAAAACAATCCACAAGATACCATTATTGTGACAGCAGATCGTAATGAAAAAACTGTTTGGGACAGCTCAGTATCAGTCAATGCAGTCAATCGAGATGATATTGATAAGCAAAATGGTGATTCTGTTGTTGAAGCATTACGTGACATCCCTGGAGTTGAAATTACCGATAATGCTCTTGCTGGACGCAAACAGATCATGATCCGTGGTGAAGCGCCTTCACGCATTTTAATGTTAATTGATGGGCAAGAAGTAACTTATCATCGTTCCGGACACGGATCGAGTGCCGGTGTGTTAATTGATATGGAATCGGTTGAACGCATTGAGGTGATTAAAGGACCTCACTCTGTATTATACGGTTCACAAGCTATTGGTGGTGTGGTTAATTTTATTACACGTAAAGGTAGCAAAAATGGTTCTCCCATCAATGGTGATATGAAATTTATTTATAATCAATCGACAGATGGTTTTACTGAGATGGGCACTGTAAATGGTTCAATTGACGGTATTTTTGATTACCGTATTAGTGGAACTTATGCTGAAAATAATGATCGCAAAGCCTATCAAGGCAAACTGCACAATACCGATTTTGGTAATAACAGTTTAAGTTCATGGTTTGGGCTTAATCTGGATAAACATAAATTGGGTATCTCACTAGATCGTTATAAACTTGATACGAAAACCTATACTGACAAAGATGATACCTCACCACAAGTTAAAGAATTCTGGGTAAAACTACCCAAATTACAACGAGAAAAAGTTGGATTGTTTTATGATTATGAAGCTAATGGTGATTTCTTAAAAAAACTTCATTATGATGCTTATGCACAAAAACTAAATCGTCAATTTAGAAATCATGTTGTAGTATCACCTGCACCTATTATGAATGTAACAACTAATACCGCCACTGATGATGAACAAAAAACGTATGGTATGACATTACAATCAGATTTTGAGTTACGTAAGAATATGAATCTCATTACGGGTATGCAATATCAACAAGATAATGTCGATCAAGATTCACATAATGTCGTCGTATCAAAAATGCTTTCACCAAAAGCAAGTTATACACAACACAAATATCTAACCAATAAATGGCAGCAATCCAGTATTTCACTCTTTGGCCAAAATGATTGGGCCATTACCGATGGTATTTCTTGGAATATTGGCGCTCGCCAATATTGGGTACAATCAAAATTAAAAAAAGGTCACACGACAATCAATAAAGTTCCAGTTATAGGTGCAACTTCCTCCAATTATAAAATTGATGGCAGAAAGAAAGATCATGACAATAACTTTGTTGTATCGTCAGGTTTAACCTATTCTGGAATTGAACATACGCAATTAAGAGCCTCTTTTGCCCAAGGATATGTTTATCCAACACTTTCACATCTTTATGCAGTCACTTCAGCGGCTTCGCAAACAATCTATGGTAATGCTAATTTAAAAGCTGAAAAATCCAATAACTACGAAATTGGGTTACGTTATAATAATAACCAATGGTTAATTGATGGGGCGATTTATTTTTCAGATGCAAAAGATTACATTACGCAAATGAATTGTAATGGTTCGGCGATTTGTGATGGCACATCTGGGCGAAATTACACTTATTACGGTAATGCCAATAAAGCCAAAACTCATGGTCTTGAATTGAGTATTGAATATTTAGAACTACCCGTTACCCCTTATCTAAAAGGCAATTATTTACGTCGTAAAATTGAAACAGAAACCTATACAACTTATGATACTGGCAACCCACGCTTTACAGGGAATGCAGGGATAAAACATACTGCTTACTTTGATAAATTTGATATCGATTCCGATCTGTTTATGCGATTTGCGACTAAAGCCACACAACGTAGTGATTCATCGGTGTATCATTACAGTGGTTGGTCAACACTCAACTTATCGGCAACCACCTCGTTCGGTTTAGATCGTCAGTACCATATTGGAATAGATCTCAATAATATATTAAATAAGAACTATAGGACTGCTTATGAATCAATTCCTGCGGCTAAATTCCACGCTATAATTAGTGCAAGTATGAAATTTTAGATTGAAAGATTAACCTTGCTCACTCATGAGTGATTATGATCAACATCGAATCGTTTTGAGTGAGTAAAACAGATTAGTCACGCTATTTTCTAGTCAAATTTTTATACAAATGCTTAAACGCCATAATAGGATGATGGATAATCATTCGTGGTCCTGAAAAACGCATAACTTGTTTGATTTTCTGTTTATAATCCTTACGATAACAATGCTTCGGGCAACGCTCGCAGGTCGTTTTCTGCTCTCCAAAACGGCACATGGTTAAGCGTTGCATGGCATATTGCAATAAGTCGTTACATTCTTCACATAACTGATTAGATTTAGAGTGATGATGTTTGTTGCAATATAGATAAATCATTGCACTAACGGTTTTCTTTTCTTCTTGTATTTTGGGCCCGGTATTATTAGCAACCATAATCTTACATGTCAGATGAATAATGTGTTAAAATAAATATGAATTTAACTATGATCACAAGGATTCGTTGTAATGGCAAGAATTATTAATAAAGATACAACCGTTTGCATGTCCCTTTCAGCAAGACCAAGCAATTTTGGCACCCGTTTTCATAACTATTTATATGAACAACTTAATTTAAATTATCTCTATAAAGCGTTTACCACTAATAACTTGAAAGATGCGATTTTTGGTATCAAAGCGTTAGCCATTCGTGGTTGTGCTATTTCAATGCCTTATAAAGAAGCGTGTATTGAGTTTATTGATGAATTGGATG
>CAMLMY010000056.1 GCA_946481345.1 uncultured Gilliamella sp.
ATCTTCGATTCCGCGTCCGGGCACCAATTCCAAAAAAAAGACACCAGCTTAAAGCTGGTTTTTTTATGTCTAAAGCCTTTTCCAAACTACCTTTCAAGGGAGTTTCTTTGTCAACCGACGTCAACTGAGATTACCCTATATCAAGTGCAAAATCGGATACAAACCCGGATATAAATATCTTATTGATTCATGATAAATTATTTTATAACAATAGGTTAAAATTTATTATCTATACCGTATACGGGAATAGATAAAATAAAGTATCTCTTAATATAGAAAACTTCTTTTAAAAATCAGGGATCTTTTCAGATTGTTTTGCAAGGCCATTAAAAATTGCATCACTGATATGTAAAGGGTGATGGTTTGGTAATTGAGATTTGATCTGTGAAATAACACTAGGTATGAGCGATTTAAACTCAATAAACATTCCTCTGGCCAGATTTTCATCTAGTCCAACGTGTTTACCCATCGTAATAAAATGTTGATGGTTACAATAAAGTCCATTTACAATGAATTATAATTAACCTATAAAATACTTAGTAAATTTTTAAATTCATGGAATGTATAAGCTTTTAATAATTGTTTTGTCATGGCTTTATCATCAATTAAATTTAATATTAGATCATATAAATTATCTGTAATTTCATTATCAGTTTTCGATATTGCAAGTAAAAATATAAAATTACATTTTTTATCTTTCTCCCATTGTATCCCATTCGGAAATATAGCAACTGATACTCTTGATCTGTTTGCAATCATTGTCATAGAATGAGGTATAGCAATGACATCATTAATCAATGTTGTTTGTAAGCTCTCTCTTTCTAACACACTTGACACAAAATCCTCTGAGACAATATTTTGTTTTTCTAGATCAACTGTCATTTTTACTAATAAGTCTTTTTTAGATAATTTATCAGTGTCAAAGTAATAAAAATTTTCAGGATTAAAAAGTTGCATAACGTTATTATTAATTTGATCATCGGTTAGATAATATTTTAAATCATCAATTGCTTTATCTATATTTGACATATCAATGTAAACAGTGGGAGTATTTTCTTGAGTAAATGGAAGTGTGGTAATTGTTAGATCTATGTCACTTATATTTGATAATTGAAATTCAGCATAGGAGTATGTTTTTTTTATATTAAATTTATTTGGGAATTTTTTATTTATTTTTGATTCTATAATTTTGCTCATTGCAAAGCCACCACCACAGACGATAATCACATTAAGCTGTTGAGTTTTTGCTTTATGTCTTTCAATAGCGCCAGCTATGTGTAATGCTATATATCCGACTTCATCTTCAGAAAAAAAGATATTGTATTTTTTACCAATTACGCCTAGATGGGTTAAACTTAAACTATAGGCAAATGGGAAAGAATTTATTATTGTACTGAGTATTGGATTTTTTCTTTCTTTATCTATTGAACTAATTTTAATAAAATTCTCAATATGGTTAACTAAATCTTCAAATAAGATCTTATCTTTAGTCCAATTAAGATTAGATGTCTCATATATTGATGTTAATAATTCATCAACGATGATCGACGATTCAGATGGGTGATTTTTAGGGTTTTTGATTAATCTAGGTACATTAATGGATAAAGTTAGAATAAAATAGTTGATTTCATTAATGGGTAATGTGATTGAGAATGAGTTTTCTATTTCTTTAAGAAATAAATATATTGCATCTAATGCATGATCCATTAACTTTGGAACTTCAATGGATATTTCATTAATTGTTAATCCTTCTTTTACTCTAGCTATTGCCAATGCAATAGTCGATATTATATTTTTATGATAAAAATCAGAGTCTAATAATTGTAGAGAATATAAGTGTTTTGATTCTAATGTTTTTAATAAATCTAAATCAATATTTGTCAAAAACAACTTTTCTAAGTCCGTGAATCCAACCAAATAAGATTGTAAATCGTTAATCAAAAATAAATCTAATATAGCTTTTCGTTTATCGTATTCTGTGCCAATAACTTTAAATCCAGTATTTGTATTATTAATTAATTTTAAATTATAGTTTGATAATGTTTTACGTATATTTTTCAAGTACATATATAATGTATTTTTACTTATACATAAATGTTCCATTAATTCATAAACAGAATAATATTTTAGCTCATTCAATAATAAAGCGAATAAATAATTCTGACGTTCTTTTAAAGAGCCTAATAAACTATAGCCTTCAGTTTTATTAAAATTACCCCACCAGTCGATGATTTTTTTTTCATCTTCACAATCTAAGATATAACCTTTTTGTCTTATTAATTTTATTTTGGCATTTTTATTAATTAAATAATCATTTAGGTTAGAAATGTCTGTGCGAATAGTTCGTTCAGACACATTAATTGTGGACGCAATATCTTTAATTAATATGGGCTCTTTTTTAAGTAAAAAAAAATCAAATAAATCATCTAACCGTTGGTACGAAAATTTACTCATAGTAATAAGAGGCCTCATTTAAAAAATCACTATCAATATGATATTACTTCTAGAAAAAAAGATAGTACATTAATTTTCCAAAATAAAATGAAAATGTATGGATATGCTTTTTTATAACATCTCTTATTATATTAATTAATACATTTTATTTAATTAAAGGTACTAAAGTAATGAATCTTTCAGAAAATAATATTTTTTTGAATTTAAACGTAGAAAGTAGAGATGAGTTATTTGATTTTTTATCAAGTAATGCTTTTAAGCATAATTACGTCAATGATATTAAAAAAACTATGGAAGCATTTATCGATAGAGAAAAAGAATCATCGACAGGATTGATTGATGGGTTTGCAATTCCTCATGCAAAAGATGACGCTGTTATTACTCCAACTGTTTTTTTTGCAAAATTAGCTAAACCGATAGAATGGGAAACATTTGATGAGAGTAATGTTCAATATGTTTTTGCTTTATTCGTGCCTAAAAATGAGGCTGGCACTACCCATATTATGATGATAAGTAAACTAGCTACAGCTTTAATGGAAGATGATTTTAAAAATGAAATAAAAGCTTCAACAGATATAAATAAAATTATATCACTAATCAGTAAGGAAATGACAAGAGGGGTATTAGTATGAAAATTGTTGGTATTTCAGCCTGCCCAGCAGGACTTGCGCACACACCTATGGCTGCTAAAGCATTAGAGAATGCAGGTAAAAAATTAGGTTATGATGTAAAAATTGAGCAACAAGGATCTTTAGGGCAAGTTAATAAAATTTCACAAGCTGAAGTTGATGAAGCTGATTTTGTTTTATTAGCAACAGATCAAAAAGTAATAGATATGGATAGATTTAAAGATAAGCCTCAATTAAAAGTTAGTATTGCCACTTGTATTAAGGCTCCTGAAGCAGTTTTAAAAAAATGTGTGAATATCATAGAAAGTAGAAAATAACTAAATAAGAGAAAATTAATATGAAAAAAATAATGTTTGAGTTGAAAGGGCATTTGATGAGTGGCATTAGTTTTGTTCTACCATTAATTATCGGAGCTTCTTTAGTAATTGCCATTCCCAAAATGATAGCATTATCTATGGGTATTACTAGTCTAGATATTTTTAAAGATAGTTCTGGTTTTGAGCACTCCCTTTATTTGATAGAACAAGTGGGTTGGGTAGGTATAGCATTAATAAATACAGTATTAGCTGGTTTTATTGCATATTCTATTGGTGATAAGGCTGCACTTGGTGCTGGATTTATTGGTGGAGCTGTTGCTAGTTCAACTAATGCTGGATTTTTAGGTGCGGTGATTGCTGGATTTTTAGCTGGCTATTTAGTTAAATGGGCAAAAAATAAAATTCATCTACCAGCATCATTTTCAGGCGTAATGCCACTGGTTATTCTACCTTTAATTGCTACTTTATCTGTAGCTATCATTATGGGAGCTGTTTTATCTGAACCACTAGCTTTGATTAACACAGGATTAGTTAATTGGATCAGAAGTATGATAGCGAATGATGTCAGCCAATTATTATTAGCTATTATTCTTGGGGGAATGATCGCTTCTGATTTAGGTGGCCCAATTAATAAAGCTGCATGGATGGCAGGAAATGTGTTATTAATTGAACAGATTTATATGCCAGCAATCATGGTTAATATTGCTATTTGTGCTGTTCCTATGGGATATGCTTTTGCAACGTTATTCCATAAGAAAAAATTTAATGCTGAATTATTAGATGCAGGCCGGAATAATTTTGTGATGGGATTTATTGGTATTACCGAAGGTGCAATACCATTTACTTTAGTAAACCCATTAAAGTTAGTACCAATTAATATTATTGGTGGAGCTATAGCATCAGGTTTAGGTGTTTTATTAGGGATGTTTGACAAGATGCCACCTGTTGGCGGTGTTTATGGTTTCTTTACTGTCGGAAATGGCTGGGCATATTTAGTCGGTCTATTTGTTGGTGCTGCTTTCATCGGTTTTTTTGCGCCATTGTTTGTTAACTTTAAAAGAGATGATGAGCAAGAATTAATAGATATTGATGATATTGAGATCAGCATTGAAAATTAAACTTAATTTAAATTAAATAGGCCAAGATAATGAAAAAAGTACATGTAGTTCCGCATACTCATTGGGATAGAGAGTGGTATTTCACAACTAGTCGCTCTAAAGTATATTTGATGCATGATTTTAAAAGAGTCATTGAATTATTAGAAGATGAAAATGGATATGATTCATTTTTATTAGATGGTCAAGCATCTCTTTTAGATGATTATCTCAAATGGAGACCGCAAGATAAACATAGAATAGAATCACTAGTAAAAAAAGGTAAGTTAATTATAGGTCCTTGGTATACTCAAACAGATCAGTTAGTGATATCTGGTGAAAGTATTATCAGAAATATGCAATATGGTATAAGAATTTGTAGTGAATTTGGTGGATATATGCCAGTTGGTTATGTTCCAGATTCATTTGGTCAATCATCAAGCATGCCTCAAATTTACTTAGAATTCGGCATTAAAGATACAATGTTTTGGCGCGGAGTTAGTGATGATGAAGTCAAAAAAACAGAATATAGATGGAAAGGAGAAGATGGTTCAATTGTCAATGTATTCCAAATTCCTAGTGGTTATTACATTGGCGGAGCTATTCCTGAGGATTCGCAAGAACTAGCAACTTATTTGAAACAAGAGCCTTTTAGAAAAACATGGGCAAGAAGTTCAACTAATCATGTTTTTTTCCCTAATGGATTTGATCAAGCTCCACCAAGAGAAAATCTATTAGAATTAATAGCTAGAATGAATGAATTATATAAAGATGAGTTTGAATTAGAAATATCTACTATAGAAAACTATATAAATGCTATAAAAAATGAAAACCCAGACTTAGAAGAAATTAGTGGTGAGTTAATTAATGGAAAATTAATGAGAATTCATAAAACTATTTTTTCTTCGCGATCAGATTTAAAACAGTTAAATACACAAACTCAAAACTATCTTGTTAATATAATGGAACCTATTTTAAGTATTTCTATGTCATTAGGTTTCGAATATCCAGTAGAAACAGTTCGTGAAATATGGAAATTGATGTTTGAAAATGCTGCGCATGATTCGATAGGTTCGTGTGTATCTGATTCTGCTAATGAAGATATCTATATGCGCTACAAACAAATTAGGGATATTTCGGAGAACTTGATAGAGCTTACAATGAGAAATATATCGATGAGAATTGATAATTTTTCTGGTAAAGAAATCACTCTAACTGTATTTAATACTTTTAATAAATCTAGAAGTGGAATTATTGAAGCAGATGTTTATTTACCACAAGAAGATTTTAGAATATTAGATCAACAAGGTATGGAGATTCCCTATACAATTTTAGAATTAGTAGATCAGACACAATATGTTCTTAATCAAGGAAATATTCTTAACCCAAGTAAAAAAATATATATTCCAAAGAAAGTATATAAAGCAAAAATTGCGTTAGAATCATCTAATCTACCTGGCTTAGGTTATAACCAACTAACGCTTGATTTGAATGGCAGTACACATAAAAAAATCAAACAAAAATCTACTAATGTAATTGAAAATAGTTACTATACAATTACTGTTAATAAGAATGGTTCTTTAGACATTTTAGATAAAAAATCAAATGTAACCTATAAAAATCAAGCTATTATAGAAGATAATGGTGATGATGGGGATTCCTTTAATTATTCACCTCCGGTTAACGATTTAGTTGTTTATTCTACAGATTTTTCACCTACGATAACGATAAAAGAATCAGATATCGTTAGTATGGTTTGTATAGATTTTGAAATGTTAGTACCTAAAAATCTACAAGAAAGATCACAAAGAAAATGTACAACTTTATTACCAATCACATTAAATTTAACCATTAAAAAAGATTCTCCTGTAATTGATTTTTCATTACAAGTAGATAATACATTAGTTGATAGCCATCGAGTATGTGTATCTTTAGATACAAGTATTGCATCTAAATTTTCAACGGCAGATCATCAATTTGGTGTAATAAAAAGACCGGTTCTATTTGAAAAAGAAATGAGCTTATGGGAGCAAAATAAAAACTCTTGGAGTGAGCAACCTATAGCAATCGAAACTTGCCAAACTTTTGTAACTTTATCTGATGAAAATAAAGGAGTTGCAGTCGTACCCAAAGGGGTTCGAGAATATGAAATCATTGGCGATGATTACAGTATTATCCGATTAACTATATTTAGAACATATGGTTTTATGGGAAAAGAGAATTTAATGTACAGACCAGGACGAGCTTCTGGTGAAACAACTATTAAAACTCCTGATGCCCAGTGTCATAAATATATGACATATTCGTTTTCGGTTTTTTATTATCCTGAATCATTTAACTCTTCAAATGTTGCGGAGTTAGCAAAACAAATATTATCACCAGTTCAAGTTTACCAAATAGCAGATTTTTTAAACTCAAGATTAATATTTACATTATCAGATGTAGATAAAACACTTCCTGTCACTTTTAGTATGATGGAAACCAGCGGAGATTTAATTTTAAGTGTTATAAAGAAAGCTGAAGAGAGACCGGGTTATATTTTAAGATTTTATAATGGTAAATATAAACAGATTAGTCATTCAACAATTAAGTTTAAGCATAAAATTAAACTAGCTGAAAAAGTTAATCTTCAAGAACATTGCTTAGATAATATAGATATATTTAATAATAGTATTGATATTAAAGGTATTGAGCACGCTAAGTTTGTTACGATTTATATCGAATTTGAAAATGAATTAACTAATTAATAAAGCGAATAAAATTTAGCCAATATGGATGATATTGGCTAAATTATTTATAGATATATTATCTAAAATAATATAAATCATAATAAGTTTATTTATGATATTGAATTTATTTTGAAGAGGTTCAAAAATGAATTTATTTGGTAGTATTGAGGCTGGTGGAACGAAATTCCTCTGCGCAGTAGGAAATGAGAAAAATGAGATAATTACGAGTGAAATTATCCCAACCACAACCTATGAACAAACAATTAAACAAGTTAATCACTTTTTCAGTGTGAATAGAGTTTCATCAATTGCAATCGGCAGTTTCGGTCCTATTGATAATAATAAGAATAGTGATAAATACGGATATATTTTAAACACACCTAAACAAGGATGGTCTAATGTTGATTTAGTTTCTCCTATTCAAAAAGAATTAAATATTCCTGTATTTTTTACAACAGATGTTAATTCAAGTGCTTACGGAGAAATGTATTTAAATTCATGTGATAATTTGATTTATTACACAATAGGGACGGGCGTTGGGGGTAGTGTTATTCAAAATGGTCAATTTATAGGTGGTGTAGGGCACCTAGAAATGGGACATCAAATGGTAAAAAAACATCTGTTAGATCAGAACTTTAATGGAGTTTGCCCATTTCACCATGATTGCTTAGAGGGATTGGCATCGGGACCAAGTATTGAAGCTAGAACAGGTATTAAGGGTGAAAATATAACGAGTGATTCATATGTATGGGATGTGCAAGCCTTTTATATAGCTCAAGCAATTTTCAATGCAACATTAATAATACGACCTAAAATGATTATTCTTGGTGGCGGTGTAATGTATCAAGATCATATGTTAGGTAGAGTTAAAGCACACTTTAAACTGCTCATGAATAATTATATTACAATTGAAAATTTGGATGAATATATAAAAACACCATCTATAGAAAATAATTGTAGTGCAACAATTGGTAATTTTTTACTGGCCAAAAAATTACTTTCTTAAATCAACATTATTTTTTAAATGTACACACATTATATTTAATCGTAATTTAAAAAAATTGTAGTTTATTTATGTAATTATATAATACTTTAATCGGAGATCGAGTAATGGAATATTCTAAACTTTTTGTCGCTTTATGCTGTTTATCCAGTTTTC
>CAMLMY010000057.1 GCA_946481345.1 uncultured Gilliamella sp.
AATCTAAAAAAGAATATAAAATACACTGTTTAGGGTATTTTGCAACCTTTTTTTAAAAAATTTTTAAATTCAAATTAGATGGATAACTTACTGATATTACTAATAATATCATCAAAATATAGATAACAAATTGTCACCTAAACATGATCAAAAAAGGATTAGTAGAATTTGGCTTTTGCAGATTTTTTATTGAGTATTTTGCATAGAATTTTTATTAAGATTTGTAACTAAAAAATCATTTTTACTCAAACATACCCATAACCTGAAACTTTTTGACAAACATAACCGACTGCACAATTACTGAAAAATACTGATAAACAATAAATAAAATTTTAATGTGATTGAATCTTTGGATTAACGTTAATTTAAAAAATTAATTATATTAATAATTTATAATTTATTTTGTAAAAAATATTCAGGAGTGTATACCGTTTCATCATAAAGACACAATAATTCTAAATATGAATTACAATGATAAAAATATTTTGAATTTTATGCATTCTTTATAACTATTTTGTTCAGTGTTTTTTTAATCATTAATCTTAAAAATTCATTTTACTGAAGCATACCTATAACCTGAAACTTTTTGACAAAAATAGCGGACTGTACAATTACCGAAAAATATTCTTGTGAAAAATACTGATAAATAATAAATATTATTTTAATGTGATTGAATCATTGATTAACGTTAATTTAATAAATTAATTATATTAATAAGTTATAATTAGTTTTGTAAAAAATATTCAGGAGTGTATACCGTTTCATCATAAAGACACAATAATTCTAAATATGAATTACAATGATAAAAATATTTTGAATTTTATGCATTCTTTATAACTATTTTGTTCAGTGTTTTTTTAATCATTAATCTTAAAAATTCATTTTACTGAAGCATACCTATAACCTGAAACTTTTTGACAAAAATAGCGGACTGTACAATTACCGAAAAATATTCTTGTGAAAAATACTGATAAATAATAAATATTATTTTAATGTGATTGAATCATTGATTAACGTTAATTTAATAAATTAATTATATTAATAATTTATTTTGTAAAAAATATTCAGGAGTGTATACCGTTTTACTTCTTATTAATATCTGAATTTAATTTTAAGAATTGATAGGTTGATAAAAGACTTGTAAGGTGTTCATATTTTATGGTGCAGTCTCAGTCTCAATTAGTAATGAATGCAGTATGATAAATAACTCACCATGTTTATAATCATCTTGTTTATAAGGTGAAATCCAAATCAAATATTAGGTGTAGACATAAAATTAAAATGGGATAGGACTATGAATATTTTTTGCCAATTAAACCTAATATTAATTAATTTATGTCTATTTAGTTACAACTCGTGTAACCAAAATCGGTAGTCTCCATGTTCCACCAAGAAACGCATTACATGAGCCAGTGGTGTTTTTTGCAGAAGGTACGAATTTACGCCCGTTCCATGTGAGTTCTTCATATATCCAACAGTCACCCAATCCTCGCATTTTTCGGTCGCTTTTTATAACACCATTATTATATTCAGGAAATACATTGGTTACTACAAACTCAATTTTGTTATTGTTTATTTTTTTCTTAGGAATAACCCAATAAGCATCACTAAAATTATAAGCACCTCTTAAACACGATGCTTTTAATAAATCGTTATTCTTATCTAATTTGTATAGATAAAAATGCGGTTTAAAGTTATCTTCTTCTTTTTCATCTAAATCATAAGAAAAACAATCAGCTTCTTTTTCGTCACTATAGCGTGTTTTAAATTCAGGAAAAATTGCTATTACTTCGTCTAATGTTAGTTTTTTACTTTCATCGGACTTAATTACAGTACCTTTTTTTATGACCGGAGCAGGTATTGGCTTATAAACATCATTTTCGCTTTTCTTACCTGATTTTATTATTGCACCAATTGTACCGATACGGCCTTGTACTTCATCCATTTTTAACATTACCGCATTATAGCCTATATCAAATAACTCCCAATATCTGTCGCCTTGCTTGAAAAAAATTTCATTATCAGTTTTTTTTAATACTCTAAGGAGTGCGCTTAATTGATGAGGTTTTAATTGATAAATAGAATTGGGTTTCTTTATTAGTGTACCCAAGTCTTTATTATTAATAACTAGGCTGATTGGGTGATTCTTTAGTATTTGCTCTTTTTTGTCATCGTCTTCATATTTATAAGATTCGTATTTAAAATAACCACCAGTAATAGGTTGATTTGCACCAGCTTTGCGCTCGAGTAGAATTGATATATGACTATCACCATCATCTAACTCTCTACCAAAACCTGCCACACGACAAGTCAAAGTATTATCACAAACCATTTCCCAATTTACATAGTAAAACTCAACTGCCGTATTGGCATACGCGTAATGAACCAATGTGAATAAAAAAAATAATCCGACTAAAACACGATTAAACATAAACATCACCCAAAGAATATTGGACAATAATAAAGCTAAACAATTAAAATTTAAAGCATAATTTATAGATTGAATTGATTTTTTTATATTTGGCAGTTAATTAAAAAAGGTTACTCTATATTTGCAAACTTATGCGTTTGAATACTGAGTAGCCACTTGTTGTCGTTGCGGTTTTGGTTAATCTTGCCAAGTAATTCAATTGTTTCAAACATATTAAATTCACCATTTTTTTCGCAAGGGGAAAGATAATAACGTTTTGCTTGAATATTTTGTTCAATATATTGGCAAAAAGGAAGAAAGTCTGCATGATTTTCGGCAACAATTCGCACTTCGCTTGCAGTCGGTTGTGCGATTTTTTGGTACCGTGCTTGATAGCAAAATTTTGGGCTAAGGGCGATATAGTCAATTAAAGGATCAACTTTACCTAGTCCATTACTTTCAATAGCAATATAGTAACCAGCCTGTTTTAGTGGTAAAAGTAACTCTGGTAGCGCTTTAACCATAGTTGGTTCACCACCGGTAATAATGATGTTTTTGCTCGTATATTGTTTAACTTTCGTCAATAACTGCTCTAATGTAAAACGGGTGTATTGGCGAAAGTTAGTATCGCACCAAACGCAATTTAAATTACAACCAGCAAAGCGGATAAAAATAGCAGGCATGCCTGTATTGTAACCTTCGCCCTGTAATGATTCGAAGATTTCAACAATGCGAAATTCTGTCATTTTTCGCTCCGATGATACTCGCAGTAAGACGTTGGTGTTTCCCAGAGTTTGATCATTGAGATAGGTAAATATTGTGACAGGCAATCAAAAATAAATTTACTCATACCTTCGGCAGTTGTGCGACAAGGAAAGGCGAAGATTTTGCGATTCATCTCTTTTAATAATGAAGCAATACGGCACTCATTTGGATTATTTTGATTGTATAGATAAGCATGATCAAGAGGATCAACAATATGCTGTTTTACTATTGTTTTTAAATCGGCATAATCCATCACCATATCAGCGCTTGAACCGTGATCTATCAGTTCACCTTGAATTTCGACTAATAAGCGATAAGTATGACCGTGCAGGTTGTGACATTTTTTGTTGTGCCCGTCTAACATATGACAAGCATCGAATTGAAATTCTTTAGCAATTTTGAACATGTATAATTCCTAGTTTTTTTTCGTGGGATGGATTACGAACCACGGTTAGACCACCTAACAAAATAGAGCGGCTAATATAATGGATTAATGCTTAATTGTCATCTTACAATTGTTATTCCGAGCAATATTTATTACACTAACGGTGTAAAATTGAACGTTTATATTTTGCTTAGTTCAACAACAGAATATAAATTAATTTTATTGTCGATTTTTTGTAAAAAATTTTCATAAAAAACTCTTGAAATTTATCTTTCCACACTCATTTAGTAACCATGCAAATGGTTTATCTGCTTAAAGCATTTAAGCCAAATCTATTGCTCAGGAGATAGTTAATATGAGGTTAGATAAACTCACTAATAAATTCCAACAAGCTTTAGCTGATGCACAATCATTAGCATTAGGTAAAGATAATCAATATATAGAACCAGTCCATGTTTTATCCGCTATGCTTAACCAAGAAGGTAGCAGTGTCAAGCCTTTACTGGCAGCGGCTGGTGCTAATGTAGCAATGTTACAGCAAGAATTAAATCAAGCTATTGATCGATTGCCACAAGTACAAGGCGTGGGTGGTGAAGTTATTCCATCACAAGAATTTGTCCGCGTTTTAAATCTTTGTGACAAATTAGCACAAAAAAATGGCGATAGTTATATCTCGTCTGAACTCTTTATCTTAGCGGCTTTAGACGAAAAGGGTAGTCTTAGTGATATTCTTAAAAAATCAGGGATCACAAAAGACAGATTAAATCAGGCCGTAAGTCAAGTAAGAGGAAGTGATAACGTGAACGATGCCAATGCCGAAGATCAACGTGGTGCGTTGAAAAAATATACCATTGATTTAACCGAGCGTGCTGAACAAGGTAAGCTCGATCCAGTGATTGGGCGTGATGAAGAAATTCGTCGTACAATTCAAGTATTACAACGTCGTACTAAAAATAATCCAGTATTAATCGGTGAGCCTGGTGTGGGTAAAACCGCAATTGTTGAAGGACTTGCACAACGTATTGTAAACCGTGAAGTACCAGAAGGATTACGTAATAAGCGCGTATTGTCTTTAGATATGGGTGCTTTAATTGCTGGCGCTAAATATCGAGGTGAATTTGAAGAACGCTTAAAAGCCGTTTTAAAAGATTTAGCCAAAGAAGAAGGGCGCATTATTTTATTTATTGATGAAATCCATACCATGGTCGGTGCAGGTAAAAGTGATGGCGCAATGGATGCAGGTAATATGTTAAAACCTGCATTGGCCCGCGGTGAATTACATTGTGTTGGCGCAACAACGTTAGATGAATACCGTCAATATATTGAAAAAGATCCCGCTTTAGAGCGTCGATTCCAAAAAGTGTATGTGGCTGAACCAACTGTTGAAGACACCATTGCTATCTTGCGTGGTTTAAAAGAACGTTATGAATTACATCACCATGTACAAATTACCGATCCGGCAATTGTGGCGGCAGCAACGTTATCGCATCGTTATATTTCCGATCGTATGCTTCCTGATAAAGCCATTGACTTAATTGATGAAGCTGCATCGAGTATTCGTATGCAAATGGATTCAAAACCTGAATCATTAGATCGACTTGAACGCCGTATTATTCAGCTTAAACTTGAGCAACAAGCGCTTAAAAAAGAGTCTGATGATGCGAGTAAAAAACGACTAGAGATGCTAAACGATGAACTTGCTGAGAAAGAAAAAGAGTATGCGTCACTTGAAGAAGAGTGGAAGTCAGAGAAGGCTGCTGTTTCTGGTACTCAGACAATCAAAGCTGAGTTGGAAAAAGCACGAACTGAAATAGAACAAGCTCGTCGTGCTGGTGATCTTAATAAAATGTCAGAGCTTCAATATGGCAAAATACCAGAACTTGAGAAAAGACTCGCATCAGCAACACAGCTTGAAGGCAAGACTATGAAGTTATTGCGTAATAAAGTCACCGATAACGAGATTGCCGAAGTATTATCTAAAGCAACCGGTATTCCTGTTTCAAGAATGCTGGAAAGTGAAAAAGATAAATTATTACATATGGAAGATGCGTTACATAAACGTGTGATTGGTCAAGACGAAGCCGTTGTTGCAGTAGCTAATGCGATTCGTCGTAGTCGAGCAGGATTGTCTGATCCAAATAAACCAATTGGCTCTTTCTTGTTCTTGGGGCCAACGGGCGTTGGTAAAACTGAACTTTGTAAAGCTTTGGCTAACTTTATGTTTGATAGCGAAGATGCAATGGTCAGAATCGATATGTCCGAGTTTATGGAAAAGCACTCAGTAGCACGTTTAATTGGTGCGCCTCCGGGATATGTAGGATATGAAGAGGGCGGTTATTTAACTGAAGCCGTAAGACGTCGTCCTTATTCAGTCATTTTGTTGGATGAAGTTGAAAAAGCACATCCGGATGTCTTTAATATTTTATTACAAGTATTAGATGATGGACGCTTAACCGATGGACAAGGGCGTACGGTTGATTTTCGTAATACCGTTATTATCATGACATCTAATTTAGGTTCAGATTTGATTCAAGGTCAAATTGAGTTAAGCTATGATGAAATGAAAGCGTTAGTAATGACGGTTGTAACTAAACACTTTAGACCAGAATTCATTAATCGTATTGATGAAACGGTGGTATTCCATCCACTTGGTCAAGAAAATATCAAAGCGATTGCGAAAATTCAATTAGCGCACGTTGAAAAACGCTTAGATGAACGTGGTTACCAATTGGATATTTCTGATGCTGCGTTAGAACAACTTGCTAAAGTTGGTTTCGATCCAATTTATGGTGCAAGACCGTTAAAACGAGCAATACAACAAGAGATTGAAAATCCATTAGCGCAACAAATATTATCTGGTAAGTTAGTTCCAGGTAAAACCATTCATCTTGATTTACAAGGTGATGAAATTGTAGCTAAACAATAATATCTTTAACACTTGAAAAAGCCGACCTTCAAATGGTCGGTTTTTTTATAGTTAATCCCCTGAGTTTTGTATTCCTATTAGAAATTTAACTTAAATAATCGGGATAACCTACAACCTATTACACATTTCATATCAGTAAACTCTTATCTACTTTAGTTGTAATACCATTTATTAGTTGCTACTTGGATTGAATACATCCTTCATTACCATTTTGCAAAATTGTTTAGATTTATGTTTTTCTAAATTTGATCACGAGACTAAAAAGTTAATTTGTTTTGTCAGATAAGGTGTTTTTATCACATATGTTTTAATAATTATTTTAAGAGGAATAAGTTAATTCAATCTTGCTTAATATTGCACAATATTGCATAATCTATCATATTGAATTGTTATTACTCTAAATGTAAAGTTGTAAGGAAAATGAAATGATTAAATTAATTATCAGTGATTTAGATGGAACATTTTTAAATAAACAAGGTGATTATGATCGTGAGTTATTTGCTCGGATTTATCAGAAAATGGTGCATAATGATGTTCATTTTGTTGCTTGTACAGGTAAACAGTGTGAAAGAGTCGAAGAGCTGTTTGGTGATTATAGCGATAAAATCTGGATTGTTGGAGATAGTGCAACTGCAATCAAATATAATGGTGAATTTATTTATCGATCTTTTCTGCGTAATGAGTTGGGACAAAAAATAATTAAAACCTTAAAACAGACTGGTATCGATCATGTGATTGTTGCTTGTACAGAAAAAGGTGCGGTGCTTGAAGCCGATACTCCTGAATATTTGAAACAAAAAATGAGACAATCTTATACCAATATTTTAGAAGTTGATGACCTTAGTGCTGTTACTGATAATTTTGTTAAAATTACAGTCTATGACGAAAACGAGCGCTGTCCTGAAATTCGTCCTCATTTAATCCCTTATGAAAATGAAACCTACATAGTTGTGTCCGAAGCGGCATGGATAGATATTACTGAGCAAAATGTACATAAAGGAAATACTATAAAGAAATTACAGCAGATTCTTGATGTTAGCTATCAACAGACTATGGCTTTTGGTGATGGTTATAATGATATTGAACTACTAGAACAAGCTGAATACAGTTTTGCTATGCGTAATGCTTTTGATGATACTAAAGCCGTGGCAAAATTTATAACCGGTTTTAACACCGAGAGTGCAGTGTTAAAAACGATTGAATTAATGTTAGCATTACAAGAAAAATAGTATTATCAGTAGATAGTTTGTTTTTGTATTTTTAAACAATTTCTAAATGCAAATTGAGGTTGTGAAAACCATCAATTTTTGATTGCTTACTCGCAACAATGATATCTATTTCTTCGCAAGTTGCCACTTTATAGCGTGCAACTTGTAAAACCTTATCGGCAATGACGGCTGCGACAACTTGGTTGCTTTGGGCAATGACCTCTTTTTTAAAACAGGCATCTTCATAATAAACTGCGCTCAAACCTGCTTGAGGATCGAGTCCACACACACCAATAAAAGTTTGATCAAAAACCATATTATGTATTTGATTTACAGTATCAGATCCCATAGTACTGCCAGTTTGTGGGTTTATTTTACCGCCAAGTAATATCAATTCGCCATTGGTGCGACTACTAAGTAATGATGCTATTTGCGGTGAATTGGTAACAATAGTTAATTCTAGGTCATTAGGGATATATTCTGCCATGGCTAAATAAGTGGAGCCTGCATCAATAAAGATACACGTGTTCGCTTTGATTAACTCAGCACAACGCTTGGCGACGGATGACTTTTCGGCAACACTTTGTGTCATTCTTGTTTCAAAGCT
>CAMLMY010000058.1 GCA_946481345.1 uncultured Gilliamella sp.
ATATAATCATTTAACACTATACAGTTAATCCCCACAAACAAAGTTGTTCTAATGCAGGACCAATTCGTTCACCGAGTAGTGTCAATTTATATAATACTTTTAACGGAGGCTTATCGCCAAAAACTGTGCGAGTAATTAAACCATCATCTTCAAGTTTTTTTAGTTGAATACTTAATGTCATATCGGTAATTTCAGGGATCACTATTTTTAGTTCGCTAAATCTTTTTTCTCCAGAAAGTAAATAGTAAAGTATTACACCTTTCCATTTTCCACCAACTAAATCCATCGCTAGACTGATAGGACAATAATACGTTTTATTTTTATAAATTTTTGAAAGTCTTTGTTTGTCTTGTTCCATTTAACTTACCTAACTATTTTTTTATAACTATCTAATTTGATAGATATTGCCATAACCTCATTAAGGAATAAACTAATTATAGTAACTCAAATTTTTATAGCATAAATTAAAAAGGAATTATCATGACATTAATCGTGTTAGGTCATCCCAATATTGAACAATCTATTGCAAACAAAACCATCATAGAATCATTGCAAGAACATATTACTGATTTAGAAATTCGTAATATTCACCAGCTTTATCCAGATTACAAAATAAATGTACAAGAAGAACAAACCGCTTTACTTAGACATGATCTTATCGTACTACAATACCCTATGTATTGGTTTAATATGCCAGCAATACTTAAATTATGGTTTGATGAGGTATTAACCTACCAATTTGCTTATGGCTCGCAGGGAGATAAATTAAAAGATAAAAAGTTATTACAAAGCTTAACAGTAGGACAAGTAGAAGAGAATTACCAAAAATATAGCTCTGAATTAATAACTAATTTACTTGAATCCGTTAAAGTTTCAGCACTCTACACACAAATGAAATATCTTCCTCCAATACTTTTATATGGTGTATCACCTGTTATTGAAGGAGAAAAAGCGACGATAAAAGCAAAAGCATCACAGCACAGTAAGCAATTAGCTCAATTAATTAAAAATTACAGTAAGTAGAGCAACGATAATGGGTTAATCATTTTTAATAGAGCATGACATTTTTAAATGTACTAATTACTCTTTTTTAAAACAGCATAGAAAAAACCATCACCACCTTGTGCGGTTGGTAAAAATTGTTTCATGTCACCCACGAGTTGAGCATTGCTGTTTTCTTTTAAAAAACGCTCAATTTGAAATTTGTTTTCATCGGGTAAGATTGAACAGGTGGCATAAACTAAAGTGCCATCTGCTTTTAAATATGACCAAATATTAGTTAAAATAGCGTGTTGTAACTCAGTTAATTGCGCAATATCGCTATCACGACGTAACCACTTAATATCAGGATGACGACGAATCACGCCGGTTGCCGAGCATGGTGAATCAAGTAAAATTCGGTCAAACTGTCTGCCTGAGCACCATTTTTCAGGAGTAAGCCCATCACCTACTTTAACTTCTGCTACTTGTTTTAAGCGAGCCAGATTTTCTTCAATACGTTTGGCACGACTCGCATCAACATCTACCGCTAATAAATTCGCTTTCGGAGCAATTTCTAAAATATGGGTTGTTTTACCACCTGGAGCGGCACACATATCCAAAATTTGCTCACCATTTTTTGGTGCTAGTAAATATGCAGCATACTGTGCTGATAGATCCTGTACAGTAACCGCTCCCTCAGCAAAATAAGGTAATTTCGTTACATTCACTGGTGACAATAACCGGATTGCACAAGGCAAATCAGCAAAAGCTTCTGACTCAATTTGCTGTTCAGCCAATAATTGTTGGTACTCACTGACAGAATAGTGATTAAGATTAACCCGTAACCACATTGGTGGTTTTTGATTATTTGCATTAATAATATTTTGCCATTGCTGTGGATAAGCTAGCTTAAGACGGTTAAGTAACCAACTTGGGTGCAAGGTTTGACTTGTCTGTTGTTTCTTATCCTGTATAAATTTTTGCTGTAATGATGCCTGTTGGCGTAAAAACTCACGCAATACACCATTTACTAACCCTTTGAGCGCTGACTTTTTTAACTCATTTACTGCATTAACCGTTTCACCTACTGCAGCATGCTCAGGTATTCGGGTATATAAAATTTGGTAAATACCCACTAACAATAAATAGTGAAGAACTCGATTTTTGCCAGTAAGTACTTTACTCATCAAAGTATGAATATAAAAGTTAAGTTCAGGCAAAACTCGCATCACACCAAAACAGATCTCTTGTACTAATGCGCGATCTTTTTCCGCTATTTTATGGCTCGATAACGTTAAGGCCGTACTTAGCGATTGTCCATCTTCAAGTACATTAAAAATCGCTTGCGCACAAATAGCTCGAATATTTGAGTGTAACTTTTTATTCATAACTAATAATGACCTTAACTCATCTACCTAAATGATTATAAAATTAATGATCCAACCCAACCCGCAATAAATAATGGAATATTAAAGTGGGTGAAAGTTGGAATAACACTATCACGGATATGATCATGCTGACCATCGCTATTTAAACCTGCTGATGTTGCTAAAATGGTATCGGAAGGTGGAGAACCCGCATCACCAATCGCTCCAGATGCACCGATCAAACACACGGTAGCAATAGGAGAAAAACCAAGTTGCACACAAAGCGGTACATAAATAGCGGCAATAATTGGTACAGTTGAAAACGAAGAGCCAATACCTAAGGTAATAACCAGTCCAACGAGCATCATCATAAATGAAGCAATAACTTTATTGCCCGCAAACAACTCAGCACTATTGATAACTAAAGGTTCAATTTCGTGAGTCTGTTTTAAAACTTCGGCAAAGCCTTGGGCTGAAATCATCACAAAACCAATCATTGCCATCATTTTGATGCCATCGGTAAATACGCCGTCTGCTTCACCCCATTTAATAGAGCCTGATACAATAAAGCAAATAAAACCAACTAATGCGCCTAAAATCATTGATCCTGTGTAAAGTTGAATCGTGAACGATAAAACAATCGCTAATAACGAAACAATAAGTGAACGCTTATTCACATTGTTTAGTGCGTCTAAATTGGTTTCTTCACGAATAATTTTATATTCTCTTGGTTTGCGGTAACTGACAAAAATAGCCCATAATAAGCCAAGAAACATGCCCAATGCAGGAATCGCCATCGCATGCATGACATTAACATGACTGACATCCATACCCGATGAAATAATATTTTTTAATAATATTTGATTTAAAAAGATATTACCGAAACCAACTGGTAAGAACATATAAGGTGTAATAAGACCAAAGGTCATAATACAAGCAATCATTCTTCTATCTAATTGCAACCGCGACATTACATATAAAAGTGGCGGAATTAAGAGAGGAATAAAAGCGATATGTATAGGAATAATGTTTTGTGACGAAATACTAACTAGTGCAATAATGATAATTAATAACCATTTAATACGCTTTTTGGCACTACTGGTTGTAAGCTGTTTTATCGCCTTATCTGCTAATAATTCAGGTAAGCCTGATTTTGAAATCGCCACAGCAAAAGCGCCGAGCATAGCATAAGAAAGCGCAATATTGGCACCATTACTAATACCAGTATTAAAGGCATCGATCGTTTCTTTCAATGATAAATGGCTAAATAATCCACCGACAAATGCACCAATAATTAAGCTGATTACCACATGAACACGGCAAAGAGACAAAATTAACATACAAATTACCGCGACCACAACTGCATTTATGGACGAGAACAAATCAAGCACTGTATTCATAAGAAGATTCTGGGTTAAGAAGCAAAGTTTAACATTTTAGGCTATAGATATGGAAAGTGCAATTGATAGCGTAATACATAGATTGTAAATAACGTTAACGCAAAACATGTTGACTTTTGAACAAATTTGCAACATTTCTAAAAATATTTTAATTAAAAATAAAATCAATAGATTGTCTTATATTTGTGCAACATCCCTTTTAATCTACTGATTTTTAATTTTTTGATATAGACCCCATTTTAATAAAAATTCCTTTTTTAACTTACTAAGTGAACATTATCACTTTAATTTAAACAATAAATATTTATACAAATATCATGACAAATCATACTTAGGCTAATTTAAAAATTACATAGAATTTATATTTTATATGAATTAAATTTTTAATTAAGAAGAAAGATATGCCAAATATTAATACCAGTAATGAACAACTGAAAGAAACATACCACCATAATTGAGGCATGATAACCAATTTACTTAATTTTCATCATGACGCAAACTCACCTAAAAATCTAAAAAAATCATTATTAATGATATATGCAACGTTACCATGACATAAAAAAATAAAAGATAGAAAAGAATGACTTTACCAAGCACGTAATTATCATTTATTAATGGGGTTTATAAAAATTGATCTTGTGTCATTATTAAAACCATTATTTAAATAACTAGTTAAATTGAATGTTGTAATGATGAACTATCCCTGTCAAAATCACTCATTAAACGCGCTATAATGTATATTGAAAATATTTGCGCATGACTTACACAATTTGTATAAAAATATCTATTTTATAAAACGTTGCGTATCAATAAGGTTATTTTGGAGAATTTCAATGAGAGATAATATCGACGGTCATTTTTTATTAATCGGATTAATGGCCTACCCAATCCGCCACAGTTTATCGCCACAAATGCAAAATACAATCTATTCTAAATTGAATGTACCTTATGTATATTTAGCTTTTGAAGTAGATCAAGAAAAATTACCCGACGCAATAAAAGGTTTACGAGCATTAGGGCTGCGTGGAAGTGCCGTTTCGATGCCAAATAAGCAATTGGTTTGCCAATATTTAGATAAATTAACCCCGGCGGTCGAAATGAGTGGTGCTTGTAACACAATTTCAAATGACAATGGCGTGCTAACAGGTTACAACACCGATGGTATAGGCTATATGCGTATGCTCAAAGAGGCTGGCGTTGAGGTTATTGGTAAAAAAATGACAATTATGGGGGCGGGCGGTGCGGCAACAGCGATTGTTGTACAAGCGGCATTAGATGGTGTAAAAGAGATTGTCATATTTAACCAAAAAGACGAGTGTTACCAAAAAATCGAAGCAGTAGCAAAAAAATTAAACCAAAATACTCAATGTAAAGTTTATGTGACGGATCTTGATGATAAAGAGCAATTACGTAAAGAGATTGCCGAAAGTGTCGTACTTTGTAATGCTACTGGCGTAGGTATGAAACCATTAGAAGGCCAAAGTTTAATAACCGATCCAACGATGCTAAGAACTGATCTTGTGGTAACTGATTGTATTTATAGTCCTAGAAAAACAAAATTACTTGAAATAGCAGAGCAACAAGGTTGTAAGATACTCAATGGTATTGGCATGATGCTATGGCAAGGTGCTGCACAAATTAAAATTTGGACTGGCGAAGAAGCTCCGATTGAATATGTAAAAGAAAAAATGGGATTTAATGATTAATAGATAATTAAACTTGTTTTTTAGACTTAAATACCACCACCATAATTGGTGATAAAATTTATTCAACTAGTTTCAATTAATATGATTTTTTACTAACAGGATATGAAATGAAAACCATTAACATTAAAGGACTTGAGATAGGTTCAGGCGCACCTAAAATTATCGTTCCTGTTGTCGGTAAAACCGAAGCAGAACTACTTGACGAAATAAAGTTTTTACAATCAATCGATTTTGATGTTTTAGAGTGGCGTGTTGATCACTTTACTCAAGTTGACGATATCAATGCTGTAAAACAAACAGCAAAACAAATTCGAGAACTTTTACCTAATAAGCCGATCTTATTTACTTTCAGAACCGCAAACGAAGGTGGCGTGAAACCTTGGCCATTAACCTCATATATAGAGTTAAATAAACAAATGGTGCATAGTGGTTTAATCGATCTTATTGATGTTGAAGTGTTTATTGGTGATGATTATGTAAAAGAGATGATTCATGTTGCCCATAAACACAATGTTTTTGTAGTAGCGTCCAATCATGATTTTGACAAAACACCTCCTAAAAGCGATATCATCTACCGATTACGAAAAATGCAAGATTTAGGTGCAGACATTCCCAAAATTGCAGTCATGCCAAAAACAACGGATGATGTTTTAACATTACTTGCTGCAACAACCGAAATGAACGAAAACTACGCTGAAAAACCTATTATTACTATGTCGATGGCAGGTCTTGGCGCAATCAGTCGCGTGTCTGGAATAACCTTTGGATCTTCAATGACATTTGGTGCAGCTAAAAATGCATCCGCGCCAGGTCAATTAGATGTGAAAGAGTTACGATATATTTTAGATGTCTTGTATCGAAGTAAAGCTTAATAAAATTATGTAATTCAATCTAATCAATAAAAATCAGATAAAAATACTGTTTAAATACACATTACTAAGAATAGAATAGGCAAAGTGAGCTTGGTTTATGGTTTATGCTTAGTTACATGGATAATTGAATTTAATATTGTCCAATATTTTTTCTGAAAATAGTACTAAAGAGATTCATAGAGTTGAGATTAATAACCCTTTATAATAAGTTTATATTTTGTTAAAACTTAATTATATTCAGTAAATTGCATGGACTAAATAATATGCAAAATTACTAACAATTAATTAATAAAAAGTATATACTTATGCAATCTCTTTATTTTAAAAAAACGTTTTAGCTTTATAAAATTATCACTAAAGTTATTCAAGTATATCAATAATGTAAACGTCTGAGGTTTATTTTTTTATGTTTTCATGGTGGACTAAAGTCTATTTTTTTATTATCCAAATCTTAGTCAAACTTTTTGTTAAAAGTAAACCGATTCCTACCGATCCAATAACAGAACTAAATCTGGATTCAAGTAAACCTATTTTATATGTACTTCCTTATAACTCGCAAATTGATTTGATGGTCGTTAGATCTCTTTGTTTAAAATATCATTTACCTGATCCCCTGACAGGCATTGAAATCAATGGAAAGACCGTACCGTCGTATATTTATATTGATAAAGGACCGGGTATTTTTGCCTCTTATCGACAACAAACTAAAGCTATTGAGATTCTAAGAGATTATATTTCTGCACATCAGCAAAATCATGATCTGGATGTGCAAATGTTACCAGTTTCGGTAATGTTTGGGCGAAGACCAGATAAAGAAGGCAAAAAAATGCCATCACTGCAAGTGGTGGGTGCAACGTATAAGTTATATAAAATAATTGTTTCTGGGCGAGATTGTTATACTCACTTTTCTCGAACCGTTTCATTTAAAACGCTCCAACTTGACAATAACCAAGATATTTCAACATTAGCACGCAAATTATCACGTGTTGCTCGAATTCATTTTGCTAAACAAAGAACAGCATCAGTTGGGCCAAAACTACCTGTTCGACAAGAAATGCTTAATAAATTATTACATAATCCAAACATTTCAGAAGCCATACAAGAAGAAGCAAAAAGTAAAAACATTAATCTTGATAAAGCTAAAAAAAATGCCTTATCCATTTTAAATGAAATTGCAGCTAATTTTTCTTATCGTATGCTCAGAGTAACTGACTTTATTCTGACTTGGGCATGGCATAGACTTTACCAAGGATTAAAAGTTACCAATGCGGACCCAATTCGGGAGTTAGCACAAAACGGGCACGAGATTGTTTATGCGCCTTGCCATCGTAGTCATATGGATTACTTGTTGTTATCCTATGTTCTTTATCGTCAAGGATTAGTTCCTCCACATATTGCCGCAGGTATTAACCTAAATTTCTGGCCAGCTGGTCCCATTTTTCGACGTTTAGGTGCTTTTTTTATTCGTCGTTCATTTCGAGGAAATAAACTTTATACCGCTGTTTTTCGTGAATATTTAGCTGAACTATTTATTCGTGGTTATTCTGTTGAATATTTTATTGAAGGTGGTCGCTCTCGTACAGGACGATTACTCGATCCTAAAACAGGCATGTTAACAATAACAGTACAGACCTTATTACGTGGCGATAGCAGACCAATTACGATTGTACCGGTTTATATTGGTTATGAACATGTTTTAGAAGTTGCAACCTATGCAAATGAATTGCGAGGAGCCAAAAAAGAAAAAGAGAGTTTATGGCGCACCATTAAAGCCTTTTTTAAACTAAAAAAATTAGGTTTTGGTTATGTTAATTTTG
>CAMLMY010000059.1 GCA_946481345.1 uncultured Gilliamella sp.
CATTAATAGTCCGGGTCACCACTTTACTGTTCACGGTGCTGGCAAAGAGCGGTTGACTGGCCCAATCATAGGTCGTTACCTGATCCCGGCCCGTTAACTGTTCTAATTCCTTCGAAGTATAGCGTTGTCCTTGTTGATAGCCACTGGTAGCCACCCAATAAGGTGCTGTGACTACTCTGTCAGTCCCGGGAATTTTAGTACCAATCGCGGGAACATTAGGAAGTAATGCACTAGTCAAAATAGTTTTCGACCCTAATATTAGTTTCAAAAGGCTATTACATTTGTTTAACATCCACCTCATATTTTCAACATTAGAGGGTATCCCATGAATCTAAATCCAGACTAATTAATTTCTCGCATTTATAAAACATCCAAGACATATCCGTTACTTGCTAGGTATCTAAATTTTCTAAACCTTAGTAAGTTAATTCACGTACTTAAACATGCGTTTCTTACCAGTTAATATCTAATATTCCCATATTTAATTAATTATATTGGATCTATTAGTAACTATCTCATTCAAACGATTAGTAGCTTTAACAACTTTATTATTTCTATCAACACTAAGATCTCTTTCTACTTTGGGCAGGTATTCATTTATTTTACTGTTATATTCTTTTGAGTTGGAGAAATTATTTGTTTTATAACATTCTACTAAATTTTTAAGGCCTAAGTTTAACTTAATAAAATTATTACTTTCTTCTTTGTTTATTGAATTATTTTTAAGTTTAATGTTTATATTATCGATTAATTTTATAGTATGGGTGGCTGAAGCCTTCGTTTCTAATTTATTATCTATAATACTATCAGCGTATGAGTCAATAACATCTGCATAACTATCAAAAATATCCTTATAATAATGTTCCATTTGTACCTTACCAATTATTGTAGAATTATCAATCATGGAAGAATTATTATTATGATTGTTAACACATCCTACTAATGTAGAAACCATTAGTAAACCCATAACAAATATTATAAATCGAATTTTCATTATGTCCCTCCAAAATATGTACAAATTTTCTAGTTTTAGATTTAGACTTAAATGACTTATTTTCAAGTAGCATTAATGGCAATACCTGATGATGTCAATGAATAAAAATTAAGTCACAGACTAAACCTAAAAAACAGGACAAAAGCATTAAACCACGATGTTTATGTCTTGGTTTCATAATCTTCTTCCTATCTGTTAATATTAAAACCGCATTTACGTATGATTTAGATCTAATTTTCATTATAAAACATAGATGAGAAAGTGTTTAATATGCTGAAGTAAATATTTAGCTTATGATTTTTAGTACATTACATAATATATAAAAAATCTAAAAAAACACTCGAACATGATTATTTTTTCTAGTGTAATTAACTTTTAATACTGAATACAGTGAGATTAATATTTGAACTATGACTTACTGTATAATCTTCAAAAACTAATACAATAAGGGAAAAATTATTTGGCTAAAATTTATGAATAAATTTTTAATTATAAATATGAATAGAAGATCGGCTAGTTTTTACTGAATAATTTAACATTTAGACTAACATTGCTATTATTTAATTTTATCTGAAATATATTCAATATGTAAATTTTATATCTTGTAAAGAAAATCATAATAATCAAAAAATTGTTTCAATCCATCTAGACAGATTAGGCAGATATTGAAACACTTTTCCAAAATGAAACGAGTTACTTTCACTTATACTTAGTATAATGTAACTAAAAAGAAAGCAAAGAAATTAATCTATTTAATAATATTAAACTATAAGCCAAATGTGGTCTTAAATTATTACACTTCCTTCATTTTTGGATTTTAATAACACCAATTTAGCTTGTTAAAACTAAGATTCCTAAACGGATACTAACCTCATTTTAGTGATCTTATACAATTAATATTATTAATTTTTTAACAGAAACAATTACAATTAGTAGATGATTTTATATATATAGATAATAAAAAGAATATTGTATTATAATTAAACTTGTAGTTAAAAATTTATAGAAAAGGAAATTTGCATAAATTAATGATAGTACTTTAAAAAGATTAAACAATAAAGAGTCGAAATTACTATTATTATGAATTAATGCATTTTACGAGGCAAGCATACAATGATAATAGACAATCGTAACAATAAATTTCATTATAAAAATACAGTAGAGTCTAAATCAGTTACTCGTACTATTAACATTCATCATCCTGATGGTCATCTTGAAACAATACAAAATACGGCAATTATCAGTAGAAATATAAGCTTTAATCCTAAGGGAGTAAAAGACTATGGAGGATGGTCTCATTCCCAATGGAAGGAATACAAAGCCCCAATTATAGTAGGTTATAGACCTAATATTAATCAAGTACCAGCAGAAAAAGTAAATATAACTACAACTGAAAAAACTATTGATATAATTTATAAACCTATTAAGCAACAAATTACTGTCAATTATTTAAATTCTGAGCATCATATAGTAGGTACTCAAATGCTTACTGGTTTTGCAGGTGAAACTATTATACCGCAATACCGGGTACCTAAAGGTTATGAACTTACTAATAAACCTCAAAGACAACTAACCTTTACTACAGATAAAAAACAAATTATACAAGTTAATGTCCATCATAAAATTATAGAAAGCAATGAAGTAACAACTAAAACAAGAACCATCAATGTTAATCTACCTAATTCTAAAATACATAGTTATCATCAAATTGCTACGGTTGAGCGTAATATAAAGATAGACAAAATTACTGGAGATAAAACTTATGGACCATGGAATAACAGCAACTGGTCAGAATTTAAAATTCCAAACATTGTGGGTTATACACCAAATAAAAGTAAAATAAACAAAAAGGAAGTTACTCATGATACTACTGATGAAACCATAAATATTTATTATATTACTCAATAAAAATTTGAAAACTACAGTAACAAAAAAGTATAAACAGTAAGTAAATTTAAACTGTTTAAAATTAAATTTTTATAACTCTTGATACTGATCATTACACGATAATAACAGTTTATAACAATATTTTTACTATCAAAATCTATACTGAAAAATGAAAAGTTATGGAATATTTTATAATCAATCAAAATTTAAAAAAATTTAATCCATTTTGTTTTGTTTGGAAATCTAAAACTTCTTATTCTTGTAAATTATTAAAAGAAGCCAGACTCAAGATAGACATCAACCTCTAATTCTAAACTAAAGCACCAAAAATAAAGACTTTAAATATCAATGATCATAGCCTTAATATAAATAACAAACATCTAAAAAAGCACTCTTCAGTGAGTGCTTTTTCTTTTATATCTATTGTTTATTTATTATTTATAGGTTCCCTTTTAAGCTTTGGTGTAGTAAATATCAAGCAGCTGATCACTGTCTTGCACAGTAACTTGTTGGGCTGCTACCTGCGCCTGACTGGCTGTATACCCGGTAATCACAGGTACCGGCACCGCATCCCAAGAACCTACACTCCAGCTGCCATAACTCTTGGCTCCGTTGACTGCATTGACATACACTGTCCGAACTAAGACCACCGGCTGCCGATAGGTCTGAATGGTTCCACTTGGCCGATGTATATTTACGGTCCGGATAAGACTTTTAGTTTCGGAAGTCTTCAGGATCCGGGCTTGAACAGCCACTTGAATAATTTGTTGTTGGGCTGTGGTAAAGCTTACCTGACCCTGCGGCTGATCAATAATTTCATAGCCCTTAGGGGCCCGGTATTGCGGAATAATCGTTTCCCCTGCATAACCGCTCAGAATTTGGGTCCCGACTATTTTGCCATTATCTAAGTAATTGACGGTAATCTGTTGTAAAACCGGTTCATAGTAAACATCGACGGTTTGCTCCTGAGTCTTTTCATTAACAGTTTGGGCTGCTACTGTACTTGGATTAGCCGTATAACCGGCAATTTCCGGTATAGCATAAGCTTCCCATTGGGCCGTGGACCAAGGACCAACTGTTTGAGTCCCGTCAGCGTTATTCTTAATCTCCTGACTGAGCATAACTGTCTGCTTTTCACTGTGTGTGGTTCCATCCGGATTATGCACATTAATGGTCCGGGTCACCACTTTACTGTTCACGGTGCTGGCAAAGAGCGGTTGACTATCCCAATCACTGGCCCAATCATAGGTGGTGATCTGATCTCGGCCTGTTAGCTGTTCTAATTCCTCCGAAGTATAACGCTGCCCTTGTTGATAACCGCTAGTAGCCACCCAATAAGGCGCTGTCACCGTTTTATCAGTCCCGGGAATTTTAGTACCTGCGCCTGGAACTGGCGGAAGATGAGCCTCTTTGCCACTAGGATAAACCAATTTAATCTTTGGCCCCAATACTAAATGATGCAAGTTGGTACAGCCAGTTAACATATAAAAACTAATATATATAGAATCAACTAGTTGAGAGGTATCAAAACTACTAAGGTCCAAGCTAGTTAAATTCTTACAGTCTGCAAACATATAAGATATATCAGTGACTTGTGAGGTATCCCATTGACTGACATCCAGACTCTTTAAACTCTTACATCTATTAAACATATAATCCATAACGATAACCTGGGAAGTATCAAAATGACTGACATCCAGACTGGTTAAATTCTCGCAGTCTTCAAACATCTGAGTCATAACTGTAACCTTCGAGGTATCCCAATGGCTGACATCTAAACTAGTTAAATTGGGGCAGTTATCAAACATCTGCCACATATTGGTAACCTGTGAGGTATCCCATTGACTGACATCCAGACTCTTTAAACTCTCACAGCTTGAAAATATAGCATGCATATTAGTAACCTGGGAAGTATTAAAATGACTGACATCCAGATTGGTTAAACTCGTACATCCGTCAAACATCCCATGCATATCAGTAACCTGTGAGGTATTAAAATGACTGACATCCAGACTGGTTAAACTGTCGCAACTCCAAAACATATCAGACATATTGGTGACCTGCGAAGTATCAAAATTACTCAAATCCAGATTGATTAAACTAGAACAGTTCAAAAACATCCAAGACATATCAGTAACCAGTGAGGTATCAAAATGGCTGACATCCAGACTGGTTAAATCTTCGCAGTCTTCAAACATATGAGACATATCAGTGACCTGCGAAGTATCCAAATTTTCTAAACCTTGGATAGTCTTTAAATAAACTAGTTTATTAAATAAGCCATGAGAATCTTGATTAGCGATCACTCCCGGATCAATTATAATTTGTGATAAATGATACTGAAAAGCTGTATTTAGACTGCTAATACCTATATCCCAAGTAACTCCATTAAGACCATTGTATCTTACAGGAGTTCCTAAAGTGCCCGCGTGCAGATGCAGAATATAGTCGTCACCTTCTTGGATGCAGTCCCACTTGCTGGTGCCCCAGGTTCCTTGGTCAATGATATTAGTCTCCGGTTGCTCAGATGATGTTGGCGTATTGGCTGGTGCTGGCGTATTGGCGGAATTACCATTAGCTGGATTATCAGCACTGGCAGCTGGGGTTGTTGCGGAATTACCGGTATCTGTAGCAGAAGAACTAGTAGCAGGGTTAGTTGAATTATTATTTCCCGGATTGGTTGAAGTAGTAGTTCCATTAGCTACAGGAACTGCTGCACCAGTATTAGGTGTTGCAACAGCAGCTGTTGCATCTGAAATAGCTGGCTGCTGTTTAGCAGCTAAACCTGTCTCTGGACTGTTATAAGTATTAGGAGTAACATTATAACTGACAGGTGTAGGATGAGAGATATTGCTAGAGTAACTCTTCGGATTAACTGCAGCTGCTTGATTCAGATTATTATCTGACACAGTTGTAATCTGACTCTGCTGATTACTTACTGGCGGTGTCTGGGCGGCATAGGCTTGTTGGTGGGTTAAAACTAAGCCACAGACCAACCCCACAAAAGTAGAAGAAAGCACTAAACCGCGATGTTTATTGTTTAGTTTCATGATCTTGTTCCTTTCTGTTAATTTTGAAACCGTATTTCAATTATAAATACGGTTTCATTTTTATTATAAACCTAAACTTAGCCTTGATTATAATCATTTTATAATTGTTCGAGATACTTAAAAAGCACTCATTGAAGAGTGCTTTCTTTTTATTAAAATATTGATTGTTTAACTATTAAGCTTTGGTGTAGTAAATATCCAACAGCTGATCACTGTCTTGTGCAGTAACTGTTTGGGCTGCTACCTGTGCTTGACTGGCTGTATAACCTGCCACCACGGGTACGGTTATCGCTCCCCAATGACCCGTACTCCAAGCGTCATAAGTCTTCTCTCCACTTACTGCATTCAGATAAACGGTCCGTGTTAGGATCACCGGATGCCAGTAAGTTTTCAGATTACCACTTGGTAAATGAATATTCACTGTTCGAATTAACACTTTACTTTCAAATGAAGAAATATTAAAAGCTAGCATCATAATATATTATATATTGATATTTTTTCACTTATAAAGTATAATAAAATTATGAATAGACCAAAGTTTTCTTCTTACCGTCGAATTAACGGTCATGACGAATTTCAGGAATTTTATGAGGAACTACCGACAAAACAACGCGAAAAATTAACTGCCTTAATCAAATGTATTGAGCGGCAAGGTTTGCTTACAGCCATAAAAATGGAATGGATAAAGAAATTAGATAAAAATATATATGAGATAAGATCTCAGGAAGCTAAAAATATACAAAGATGTTTATATTTTCATGATGATGGAAACCGTTATATTATTACACATGGTTTTACTAAAAAAACTCAAAAAACTCCCCCAAAAGAAATCCAACATGCCAAAGAACTTAGAACAGAGTATTATTCCAGAAAGGATGATAAGTATTGACAGATAAAAAAGAATTTTTAACTAATGTCGATGATATTTTTGCTAAAGATCTGCAAGATGCTACTTTTGCTAATCATGTTCAAGAAGAGATGAATTTCCTAGAAAGTGCTATAGCAGTTCGTACAGAACGAGAATCCTATGGCTGGACACAACAAAATTTAGCAGAAAAAGCTAATTTACCGCAATCAACAATTGCACGTGTTGAAAAAGGTGCGAATATAAATATGAAAACCATTTCCAAAATTGCCAATGCTTTTGGTAAATCTGTAAAAATCAGTTTTAAGTAGATGTAGCTAACCATTGTTTTATAATCAATTATGACTTTATTTTCATAAAACAATTTAAAATTAGATCTGCAAAGAATAAAAATTAATTTTTAATCAAGATCAAACTTTTTCCAAATTCCCTTTTTATTAAAACATAGTTTACAAGTTAAACTATTTAGTTATTAAGCTTATGATATCGATTTTATTTCCATTATAAAACAGAAAAAGAATAATGTTTAGACTATGGGAATAATTATGAATTTGTAATTTATTCGGCATCTAAAAAAGTAAAAAAGCACTCATTGAAGAGTGCTTTTTCTTTTATATCTATGTGTTTATTTATTATTTATAGGTTTCCTTTTAAGCTTTGGTGTAGTAAATATCAAGCAGCTGGTCACTGTCTTGCGCAGTAACTTGTTGCGCTGCTACTTGCGCTTGACTGGCTGTATACCCGGTAATCACAGGTACCGGCACCGCATCCCAAGAACCTACACTCCAGCTGCCAT
>CAMLMY010000060.1 GCA_946481345.1 uncultured Gilliamella sp.
ATTGCACTGCGACTGATTCTTCGACCAATTCGATGTTTTTCGCTAATATAAGCTTGCAAATTATCCATGACCATTTTTCTAATTGGTTCTGATTCAGGACCTGGATATAAATAAAGTTTTGCTTTGATTTGATAGTTAATTAATTCTACCGATTTAACGGTTACCCTATCTGCAATCGGACGACGATCTTCTTGGTTAACCGCTTTTTTAACAATTTCAATCAATTCATCAGACGCAATACCATTATTATCGCGTGCTAATATTGCTAATGTAACACAAGCTGGTGATGGGCTTTCAGCTGCGGCATCTAACACCCGGCCATCAGCACTTCGAGCAAAAAACTCATAAGCAGCTCTAGGGCCAGCCACTGATAAGCCTTCAAATGCTGATTGAATTCGCATTCTAAAGTCACTATCAGCTTCTTTGATTTCTTTAATAGCAGGCACGACACTATTATCTTCAGCTTGAATGGTTAAACGATAAACATTAAAGTTTGCCCCTAAATTATCTAAATCCTGATCTTTCGCATGAGCAATCATAAGAGCTTGCGACGCTTCGTTTATTCGTTGCCGTAAAAGTAGTTCATAATAGCTACTTTCTTGTAATAGTTTTACGATTGGCTCACTTTCAAATTGTAATGTTTTAGCAACTTCTTCTTTATCTTGATCACTATAAAGTGAAAGGAATTTAGCTTTGCGACGATTAAAAATCTCCTCAAAATCTAACGATTCAATCACATTTGGAGAAGGTAATTTTGAAAGATCAGTTAATGTCGCCATGTTGCTACCTCAATTTCGCTAGTAAATGTTTGGTTTGGTTTGTCTATTCGTGAACCGGTTATTTGTAATGTTAATTTTTCTTTATCAGGTGAAACATCGACTGCATCAAGTTTTATTCTTGGTTCCCATTGTGCAAGCGCCAATACCGTTGCCGATACCAAGCGTAATTTTGTTGCTTCTGTATTTGGGTTATCTAAAAGTAAAAACAATAATGAACCATAACTCCGTCTCTCTATTCTTGAACCAATCGGTGTGGTAAGAATATCTTTAACTGATTGGTTGATATGATCCATATCGCTAATTGTTCGTCCAGTTTTGCTATTCATGCCTATATAACTCATTGTGGTTTTCCTGTTGAATCACGACCAGATTTAACGCCAATGTGGATGTGAGAATCTAATACAATACCGTTTGATGATAATTGACCTTGTTGATGAATGACGTTTCCAGTTAATGTGCCTGTATTTCCTTTAGCTCCACCACCACTAGCACTAAATGATTTGAATGTTACATGATCACTGCACTCCACTAATGGAGCATCAAGTTGAATTTTGCTACCTGCTTTAGCGGTTATTTGCTCACTGGCCTCAATCACAGCGGTTTTTATACCTTTGATAGTTAGTTGACTAGTTTCAGGTTCATATTCAAATGATGCACCATCAGGGAATGTCACAAAATAACCATCATCAGATTTAGCTGGAGCAGGATTTGTATCACAATAAATGCTAGGTAATACACAACCTAAAGAAAGGTTACCATTAGGGCTCAAAATAAATACTTGTTCACCAACTGATGGGCGCCACCATGTGCGACTTTTGCCCGCACGATGACTAAACCAAGGTAACCAATTTGTAATTAATTCACCGGTACGGACTTTAACCCGATCGCCATTGGTTTGATAAATTACACCTGGGCGAATCAGGTTTTCAATTTTTCGTAGAATGTCGACTAAGTCGGCGGGATGATAATTTTTCATAATGACTATGATGAAATTTTATCAAGTAAAAATAAAGCAAGCTTGGTTGTAGTAATTGGGGTTACAAATTTTCAATGAGTTAATTAAGATTTATGGTTTATTTGAAATGATTTAATCAGTAACTTCTTGATTAATCATTTTTTGTTTTAAATAAAATAATAAAAACACTATGTTAATTGATCTTAAAGAATAGCCTTTGATATCAAAAAAGTAGGAAAAGGGGGGGTAAAGCCCCTAAAAAATCTATTAATCATCAAATTTGAAATGTTCACACTAAATGTCAGCATTTTAGTGTATTAGAAAATTGAAAGTTATTAATGATTATACTTTTCTAATGACTATTGAAATATTATTTGGTCGGTTAATGAGTTAAATTCCAATTTATCTTGCTGTAATATTGGTTTGATCCTTTCTGATAATGTTAATTCAATTGTTAAATCACACTGATTGCCAATGATATTTGTAACATTAAACTTAATTGCTTGTTGGCGTGAACGTGTGCTAATCATGGTATCTGGCTGATTGTCTTGCATCCAGCTGATTATACTGGCAATTAAATCTTCAAAAGGATAGCGATAACCAGTTAAATTTATTGATAACGTGAAATGGTATTGAAATCCTGAATCGTCCACAGAGAAAGGCTCCACAATACCATCTTTAATGATAAATTGATTTCTAGTTTCTGAGTTATTGTCTAGCAGATTTTTTTTTAACAGATATTTTTTTAAATGGTTAATTTTTTTCATACCGATCCTTCTAATATTTATGAATAATCTTGGTTACTTTAAAACCGTTAATTTTAAATTAGTGGAAGATAGCTGAGGTTGAAATAAAAAAATGTCAATCCTCAATCCAATCGCATTGGTTCAAATATTCAATTACAACTATTTACTTGCTTAAACGACTATTTTTCAATTTATTGCAATTATTTCATTGTGAATTGGTTTTGTTAGCCGATTTTACTGAACGACTTAGAATGCTTATGTTGCCTTTGCTTTTTAATAAACAAAGTAATAATGTTATGTTCATCACAACTTGAGCTAGATAAGCACGATGGGGTAGATCGATAAATGAAAATAAGCTAACAGCAGCACTTGATACTATCATCAACCAAGCTAACCAACAGTATTTAATTTTGTAGCGGTAATTGTTACGATCGAAAGTAAATAATCGCACTGCAATCATTAAACAAAAAATAGTATTGAGTGTCGTTATCATGATTTTTTGCCTCTAAAGTAATTGAAAAAGTTAGTTGGATCATCGAATTTTTTAATTAGCCATAGTAATAATTTAACGCTAATAGCTGATGAAATTAATGCACCTAAGCCAAGTGGCATCTTTGTTTGAATATTTGTTGGAAAAATTGGAATGAGTAAATACAGCGTCATTTCAGCTAAGAGTAAACCCATAGAAAATGAGATCAAAAATAGGACGATACGACGCAAAAGAGAAATACATTGTTCACTAATTACTAATAAAATAGAACCACAAAGAGCGCCTAAAATAATGCCATTTTCAATGTTAGGATAAATCATTGATAATGAAAAAGCACTTATAAATGAGGTAAAAGTTAAACTGGTAGGTTCTGTCATTAAGTTAGTCCCATAAATTTATAGAATTAAAATTTTTTTCAGGTACCGATTCTGGAACGTTTACTTCTAAACCCATAGGTAATATTGCTGGCAATTCACATAGTTTTGGGTTGTTTTGATAAATTATTTCTACAATTCCCGCTGTTTTACCAAAAACTCGATAGGCTAGTGCATCAATAGTTTCATTTTGCATGGTATAAACAATCATTTTTAAATTACTCCATAGTTAATTTAGACTTATTTTTTACAGCGACATTGATGTTGTTTTAATAAATAGATCTCGGCGGACAACAAAGGTGTTGATCTATTAAAACCATTGCACCGCCGAGGTGTGAGGGTCACTTGTTATAAATAGCTATATAATATTATGGTCGTTGTTAAATCATTTTTAAGCAATTAAGCAAAATTGTGACAAATTGAAATACAATTCGATTAAGTACTGTCGATCAATTAACAAAAATCAGTTGCCGTCAGATTTATTAATTTCTCGAATGGCTTGTTTATCCGCATTACATTTTTCAATGATATGCAATAGATGTTCGTTGTATTTAAGACTATCACCAAAGGTCATTGGTTTAGGAGGCAAACTCGGCTGACAACTACTGAGTAAATTCGCTGGTATTGGTTGACTGACGAATATTTTTCGCTCGGTTGTACAAGCTACCAGAAATAGGCAGAGGCACCAGCTGGTTAGCGCAATAATTTTCTTTGAGTTGATCATTAATCTGTTCCTGATTTTGTAATGATTGGTGTTCTAAAGACTGCTTATTTTTTTCATTGTCAGCGATAATCTGATTATTTTTGATAATTGTTTGCTCTAATTGACCTAATTTTTGGGTCAATTGACTAACTTCATTTTGTGCTAATTGTTTAGCATGCAGTAAATCATTAATAATAAAAAACAATAACATAAATGCAAAAGCAATAGTAACGTTGGTTTTGTTCATATTAATCCTGGTAAATAAATAGTTTTGCCGTTTTGTTTTACTGCAGTAAGAACTCGTCTGCGTTGGTTTGTGTGACTAAATTCAATATGAACCCATTGATTATACTCTTGGATGATTTTGTCAAATTCAACGCCAGCCATAATTAATCGTTGGCAAATTTGTTTTGGATTACCGTAGGCACAGTGGAAATCAACTGCTAAACCTTTGGTATGAGCGCTGTTTTGCGACCCTCCCACTTGATTATTTAAAGCGGGGCAACGGTATCCAGATGAAATAATGATTGGATGAGCTAAAGCTTCTCTAACTGATTCTAATTTATTAGCTGTCAGATAAATATTTACCATTAATTCATCTGGCACATGATTATCTATTTTTAGTCGAGTTGCTGTTGTTGAGCGAGTAAATTCTTCTAATGTGAAGTGTTCGGTTAATTTCATAAATCTTCATCTCCATTGATATATTTAACTAATTTTTATTTCGAATTTAAATTAAGCTTGCTCAGGACCAACTGTCTTGGTCATAGCTATGCTTCAAGTAAGTTCAAATCGCCAATTAAAACAGATAAACGCTAAAATGATTAATGCTCCAGCAAAAGCCGAAAATATACATTTAAGCAATTAATCTTGTAATGCGAAATTTGTTATCATTTTTTAATATCCTTTTTTAATAAGTCTATTCCAATCCTGATATCAGTTATTAATAATCAAAGGATAAATTAAGTAACTTCTTACACTGTTTAATTATACAGTTTTTCACTCTTTTCTCCTAATTTATAATGAGGATTCAATTAAAAATAAGCTCTTTAAAATTGTTATTAATCAGATAATTGAGAATTATTTCAGACAGGGTTTTGTAGTAACTGTTTAGACAATTAAAATAATTTATTTTGACTAAAATAAATGAGTATTTGGACGGTTACCGATACTAATTAAAAAATCTAAGCATTAAGGTTTAATTTATATAAATAGTGATTGCTATAATGAATTATTGTCAATAATTATTAGCAAATAATGAATAAATTTGTGTTATTAGGATATAAAGAGAACCTTTCCTTAAGTTTAGTTTTTTTAGATTGTATAGTGGATAGTTGATGATTATAGTTAATAGGGCATGAACTATTTTCAACTATCCTAAAGTGATTATGGATTATTTGGGGTATCAGGATGTTTAGTGGTCATTTGCTCCTTTAATGGCTCAAGTAAATCCCGAAACCAAAACATTATTATGTCTTTATCCGGCTCCCGTAAATGAATATGTTCAGTAATGATTCGTGAAAGTAATTCTGCTCGTTCTATTGTTTTTATTTTTTCCAACTCATTCATTTCAATTTCTCCTTAAATGCTGTTTTTATACTTAGTACATAATAGTTACTTTTTCGATCAAGTCATTTTTAAATGACTTAAAACAAAGTAGTCAATAATTTTTAATATATTTAGTATATTTATCTATTTTTTTTGTTAAAATATTAAGTATTTTTATATACTTTTCATCCAATATCTTACACTATTCACTAGGTAAAAAACACCAATAATGTCTTTTTTGCTTTAGTTAAAAAGAGGCATTGATATAGTTTTTAAGTGGTCTTTTTTTCTGCTTAATATAATGATTATTTACTATTAGATGAAGCCCATTTAGAGAATCAGTTAATATAAGATGCTGATGCGTATTTATCTTGACACTTCGTCTTAAGTAGAGTTGATTCACATTTAAATCATTATCTGGTAAACCGATAATTTTCAGTTGTTGCTTAATAGTTTGTCGTTGTTGTTCAGAAGTAACTGTGTAAGTACAGTTATTGACAGAACTCCAAGGCGTGCGTTCCGCCCGCAATAAAGATGTATCATTTGTTTTTACGCTATTACTACTATTTTTTGGAACTAGCTTCCATTTAATTAGTCTCGTGCAAATAAAAGATGCAAAACCATGAATTGGTGCGTAAACCCCTTTAATTTTTTTGATGATTTCTTCATATTGATTAACTTTATCCTCATAAGCAAGGCGGACTTTAATATCTTTGCGTTTGACTAATGGCCCACCTTGATGAATAGTATAAGCGGCCCAATCACCAATATCGGCTGATGCTAATACCGGATCGATAATATCATTGACTACTTTCTTATTTTTTAAACGACGTAGTTCTCGCCATACGCTAACAGGTGCTCCTCCTAATTGTTGAAATTGGCGAATCTTCCAACGGCTGGCCCAAGCAGTAATCGCCTTAGATGATAGCTTTAAGTTTTCGCCTGTTTGCGTATCAATTTCGTTTTCTAGTGCATATCCATCAATATTTTTGGCAATATATTTGGCGATGTAGCCAGTTGCAGATCCTTTTTGTTTATCAATATTTTTAAATTCAAAACGATTGATGGCTGCACCTTTTTCCTCTCCATCTTCATCCATAGCATATATCCACATACTATAAAAAGCTTTTTTAATATCTTTTGGATGCATAAAGATTAAAATATGCCAGTGAGGTGTACCGTCATGATGAGGTTCGGCAACACGAAAACCAAAAAATTGAATATTTTCACGATTTAATTTAGCCCGAATTCGTGACCAAATTTTGCATAAGTAGGCTTGTGTTTCTCGTGGAGTGTTACCTTGCCAGTTCTCAACAAAGCCGCCTTTAGCATGCACACTGTGATATTTAGCTGGGGCTGTCAAGGTTATAAAAGCACCTTGATAACCTAACTGATCTGCTAAATCTTCAAAGCCGCGCATTCGTGTCATAAGTTCTACACGTCTTATTGCTGGATTAGCTACCGATTTATAAACTTGTAACTCCAATGGTATTTGTTCACCGGTTTCTTGGTTTTCTATTGCCATCTTTTCCAAATATTTTTGATTGCGACGTTTTTGTTCTTGCCATTCCATTTGACAGCTACGACTAGCATAAGGGGATGCCTTTTTTTGTACTTGACCTACGGCAATTGCGAAATGCTCATGTTCAAAATCACGGCGAGTTTTTAATTTACGTTGCCACCATTCATGATTGGTTATTTTAGCTAATGCTT
>CAMLMY010000061.1 GCA_946481345.1 uncultured Gilliamella sp.
CACAGTTCTACTTCCGTACAACTGACGTAACAGGTACTATCGAATTACCAGAAGGCGTAGAGATGGTAATGCCAGGTGATAACATCAAAATGACTGTATCATTAATTCACCCAATCGCGATGGCAGACGGTTTACGTTTCGCTATCCGTGAAGGTGGACGTACTGTTGGTGCTGGTGTTGTTGCTAAGGTTATCAAATAATCTATGCTAACTATTTAGAGCATTATGCTTAATGCTCTTTATCAGTACAAGAGGCGCGTATAATACGCGCCTTTTTTATGTTTATCTCGATTGCTTTAATAACGGCAATTTGTCATTTTAATTTTTATAAACTTTATTTGTCTTTTATAAAAGATTATTTCTAAACACTAACCACTTTTTTAAAATGAACGTTGAAAAGGTAGAGTAAGCTCTTTCAAATAAGTTTCATTTAGTATATTAATTCGATTATTTTCAACTTGAATAATTTGTTGTTTTCGCCAGCTCGACATTAATCGGCTTAACGTTTCATAACGAATACCTAACTTTGTTGCTAACTGACCACGAGAAATAGGCAATATAAATTGATAAGTGTTATCAGCGGAACATAATGACAATAAATAACTAGCCAAACGCTGTTCTGAGGAACTTGACGTTAACCAATCGATATTATTTATTTGCTCATATAATTTAGTACTGAAACGTATTAATAAACGTTGCATAATAATGGGATTAGTTTTGCAAACTTGCAATAAACTCTGTTTTTCAATTAATAATACCGAGCAATCTGTTTTAGCTCTAATCGTCATTGGAAAACGATTATGCGGCATAAAGATAGCAGCAATAGCCACTAATTGATAATGATTAAAAATACCAAAAATCTTTTCTTCACCTAAATAAGTACTGCGATAAACTTCAACCTCCCCAGTTAAAACAAGCACACAACAAGATGAGGGTTTACCTTCATAACTGATCATATCCCCTTTCGACAATTTCTTATAGCTAGCACTTTCAATAATAGGCATTAATGCCTCTTTGGTTAATCCTTGAAACAGCTCAACTTGAGTTAACCAACCAAAAATCTGTTGTTCAGTTGGTATATTTTTGACAAATATCATAGGTTTTGCCTGAAGATGCTTCTAGAATAAATTCAATATAATTGATAATAGTTCTTATTTCAATACTCATAATTACTTTAAATCATTGAAATAACCTTATGAAATATATGGCTTTATTCGCAAAACTGCAACAAATCGTCTACTCAATAAATATAGGAGTTGTTTATGACAAATAATACCATTAGCCCTGCTCAAGCATTCGAAATCACTTCATTAATTAACGCAACAGAACAAAGTATTGCCAGTCGGATTTTAGCTAAAACGACAGGTGGCAATTTAACGCTCTTTGCTTTTGATAAAGGGCAAGGATTATCCGAACACAGTGCCCCTTTTGATGCCATTGTCATGGTTATTGAAGGTGAACTAACCTTAATTATTGATGGCCAACCCGTTAAGGCTGTACCCGGTACCCTTGTCAGAATGCCTGCTAACATTCCTCACGCGGTTGAAGCTCCACAAGCAGCTAAAATGTTATTAATCATGTTACGAGAAATGATGCAAACTACCAATTGAGGTGCTATATAATGGACGACATAAAAAAAGAAGCTGGGCATAAATTTCTTGCTCGCTTAGGTAAAACCAGATTACGCCCGGGCGGTAAAAAAGCTACCGAATGGTTATTTAAACAAGCACACTTTACACCACAAAGTCAGGTGCTTGAAATTGCATGCAACATGGGTACAACATCCATCGAAATTGCTCAACGTTTCGGTTGCCATATAATTGGTGTAGATATGGATAAACTTGCTTTAGAAAAAGCAAAGCAAAATGTTATTAAAAATAAAGTTACTCATTTAGTAGATATACAACAAGCCAATGCATCAACATTGCCCTTTGCTGATAATAGTTTTGACATAGTGATTAATGAAGCGATGTTAACAATGTATGCGAATAAAGCTAAAACGCATTTAATTAAAGAATATTATCGAGTATTAAAACCAGGAGGCAAACTCCTCACTCACGATATTATGCTAGTTAATCCAGCACAATCACAGGAAGTTATACAACGAATTCATCAAGCAATTAATGTTAATGCCCAGCCGATTAGCAATGAATCTTGGCACGCCCTTTTTGCTGATGTTGGATTTGTTGATATTCATTCACAACATGCTGCCATGACATTAATGTCTCCTAAAGGCATGATTCATGATGAAGGTTTATTAGGAACATGCAGAATTATTCGCAATGCACTACGTAAACAAAATCGACCACAATTTTTTAAAATGTTTAAAACATTCAAACAATACCGAAACCAACTTAATTATATTGCCATTTGTTCAGTCAAACCTAAATCAGCGATTTGACAACCACTATAACGCTATCAAAGAGGGGAATACCATGACTTAATAGCGTTTTTTTGCTATAGTAAACGCCATTTTATTTAATTTGGATTATTCATACCTATGGAATCTATACCTAACTGCCCTGTTTGCCAGTCTGAACATACTTATCATGATGGTTCATTTTATGTTTGCCCTGAATGTGCTCACGAATGGGATCCGAACGATGTTGCTTCAACTGATGAAGGATTACAAGTGAAAGACAGTAATGGTAATTTACTTGCTGATGGCGACGATATTATTTTAATTAAAGACCTTAAATTAAAAGGTTCTTCTACCGTTTTGAAAAAAGGTGCTAAAGCCAAAGGCATTCGTTTAGTTGAAGGCGATCATGAGATCGATTGTAAAATTGATGGCATGAAAATCATGCTTAAAGCTTGTTTTGTAAAAAAAGCTTAATTGATATCAATAAAATGCTGATTATATCAGCATTCCTTTCTTGTTTAGTTTTAACGCATCTTTTTTAAATTATTATTTAATGTAATTCAACCTATTTTTATACTGAAACGTATAGTTAACCTGAAACTTTTTTACAAAAATGAACATTGAATGTGATGAATAGCTAATGAAAAGAGTAATTAAATAAGAATTAAATTAATAAATTTCTCAATTATATCATCAATATCACATTACTGAACATCACTTAAAAACCATAAAATAACAGAAATGTGATTAAACATCTGTTCAAAAACAAACTCAGTAAATGTTGGCAACATCGAAATTAAATAGCTTAACATGATTAATCCTAACAATAGTGTTAGTGGATAACCGACCACAAAAATGGATAATTGTGGTGTAATTCTATTTAATAACCCCAATGATATATTGATGATCAACAGTAAAGTCATCAAAGGAAGCGCTAACATAATACCATTAATAAACAGTTGGTTACTTACATCAATTAAGGCTAAATAACCATTTGCAGGCAATGTCATAAGTCTAATTGGAACAATATCAAAGCTATTTGAAATACCATATAATAACCATAAGTGACCATCTAAACTTAAAAAAATCAGTAACGCTATAATATTAATTAAGCGAGATAAAACTGAAGTGGATGGCCCCCCGATTGGATCAAAAAAAGTTGCCATTCCCAATCCCATTTGCATTCCAATTAATTCACCCGAAATTCTGACGGTTATAAACGCAAGTTGCATAGTAAAACCAATCAACACGCCAATCATTATTTGCTGAGCGATAACCCATACCCCCGTTAAAGAATAGATTTTTATATTTTCATCAAGATGAGGAATGGGTAGAAGCATAACAATTACTAATGCTAAACCAACCTTTATGCGATTTGGTACTTCTTTTTCACCAAAAATTGGCGCAACCATAATTAATGCCAAAATGCGCACAAACGGAAAAAAAACATCTTTAATCCAAGAAAAGAAATCAATATTAAATAGACTGTTAATATTAAAATCCATCATTTTTAATGAGTTAAGTTAGGAATATCGGTGATAACAATTTGAATGTAGTCAATCATTGTTGACAACATTGATGGTCCCAAAATAATTAAAACCACGATCACTGCTAAAATTTTGGGAATAAATGATAAGGTCATTTCGTTAATTTGCGTAGCCGCTTGCAATAAACTAATGACTAAACCAGTAACTAAAGCGGCTAACAGTAAAGGGCCAGCAAGAGAGGCTGCAACTTTTATGGCTTGCATTGCTAAGGTACTAATATACTCAGGTGACATACTATTCCTTCATTCGAATTTCTTAACTAGAATTTTTTGACTAAAATTACTTAACTAAAATTCCCTAACTAAAGAAGCTTTGCGCTAATGAACCAAGTAATAAGTGCCAACCATCTGCTAATACAAACAACATTAATTTAAATGGTAATGATACCGTTGCAGGTGGAACCATCATCATCCCTAATGCCATAAGTGTACTGGCTACCACTAAATCGATAATTAAGAAAGGAATAAAAATCGTAAAACCTATTTGAAAAGCGGTTTTTAACTCACTGACTACAAAGGCAGGTACCAAAATTTTTAACGGAATATCTTCTCGGCTTTGGATCTCGTTTTGGTGGGACATATTCACAAATAACGCTAAATCATTTTCGCGGGTTTGGGTAAGCATAAACGCCTGCAATGGTTTAGTTGCGGTGGATAAAGCTTCTTGCATAGTGATTTGATTTTGTGAATAAGGTATATAAGCATCTTGATAAATTTTATCAGTCACCGGTGACATAATAAAAAATGTCATAAAAAGAGCAATACCTAAAATAACTTGGTTAGGTGGAGCAGATTGTGTCCCTAAAGCATTACGCAATAAACCCAATACAATAATAATGCGGGTGAAACTGGTCATTAGCAGTAGTATTGCAGGAATAAAAGTGAGTAAGGTCAAAAAGACCAATGTTTCTACGGGTAATGACCAGCTTTGTTCATTGTCCAACGTAGTACGAGAAATGATAGATAACGGTGAGATTTCAGCAAAACTATATTGGCTAATCGACAATAAGCTCAGCAAAATAACAGATTTTAACCGCACTACCCATTACTCCTTTCTTAATTTCAAAATGGACTGTAACATTTGCTCAAATATCCTATTTCTGGAAAAATCTTTCACTCTTGAAGAAGGTTCTGCTAGTAGCATATCGGTTCGTTGTTCATTTATGGTATGCAGTAAAGTCATCTGCTGCCCAGTCACACCAACAACTAATAATTGATTATCGACATGAACCAAAACAATCCGCTCTTTAGGATTGATATTGTAAGTGGCTTTTACCTCAATCAATTGTTTATTTGGCGTTTTCCAATTAAAACGTTTTACTATCCACCCTAATAATAAAATTACTGCAATCACACCGATAAGCGACATCCCCATTGATGTAACTATTTGCGAGTTTACTTTTAATTCAGGTGATACAGAAGTTATCGCAATTGTATCTGTTGCAGATATTGAAGGCTGAGCCTTATTTTCGTATATAATATCCATTAACGACTCAACCTACGTACACGCTCTGATGGAGTTATAATATCAGTGATGCGTATGCCATAATTATCACCGACAACCACAATTTCGCCTTGGGCAATTAAATAACCATTAATTAATATATCTAAAGGTTCACCAGCAAGACCATCTAATGCAATGACTGATCCTTGAGTTAAATTCAATAAATCTTTAATTGCCATCTTGGTTCGACCAAGTTCGACACTCAAATCAATCGGAATATCTAAAATAAGATTAATATCCTGCTTTTGTTCTTCAGTTTGTTGTGGTGATAGTGTTTCAAAAATAACGCCTTGAGTAGATAATTCATCACCGCTTTCATCGACTTTCGGGATCTCTTCACTATCTTGTCTGATATCAGTCATTTTGCATTCCCTCATTTAATTGTTCTATTACAGGATTAATAACCTGTTCTACTTTAATTGCATATTGTTTATTAACTTTACCGTAATGACCTTTTAATACTGGTACCCCCCCGACGGTAACATCTAAATTTGTCGGTTTATCGATCACTAAAATATCGTCAGTTTTTAACGCTAATAGTTTAGAGACAGTAGTTTGAATACGAGTAAAGTTAGCAACTAATTCGACAGTGGATTGTTTAATGCCAGAGGTTAATGAACTCATCCAAATATTATCATCTTTATAAGTTTGCTGCTCGACAGGTGGTTTGATTAAAGATTCTTTAATTGGCTCAACCATGGCATAAGGTATACAAATATAAAATGTCGCTTTAAAGCTACCAATTTCAATTTTAAATTTGGTAGTTAAAACCACATCATCAGGAGAAGTAGTAATATTAGTAAACTTACTTTGTATCTCAGAGCGGATATACTCAGTTTCAATTGAATAGATATCTGCCCACGCATTTTGATATATAGTTAATGCTAACTCTAAGACTCGTTTAATGATTTGTTGTTCAGTATGAGTAAACTCACGATCTTCTGTTGCAACCTTATTTGTACGTCCATCCCCACCAAATAATGTATCAACCACAATAAACACTAATTCAGGTGAAAACGAAAATAAAGCAGAGCCTCTTAAAGGATTAAGATGAACTAAATTTAAATGATATGTTGATGAAATATCGGAAAAATATTTAAAGTTTTGTGTTTCAATTGGAGATGCAATCACATCAGTATTGCGGCGTAACAGATTAAATAAACCTATCCTGAACTGGCGAGCAAAACGTTCATTAATAATTTCTAATGCGGTTAAACGTTCAGGAACAAAGCTATGTTTGACCGATAAATCGTAAGGTTTAACATCGGCTTTTTTGCCTGATGGTAATGATACAACATTTGTATCAGTAACGTTATCTTTAGTGGCAATTGAGCTTCCTGATACAGGGTTAGTATTCTTGTTGCCATTAATGTCGGTTATCGGTTCACGCTTATCAGACATAACAATCACCGTATAATAAAATCAGTAAAGAGCACTTCGTCGATTTTTACTGAGTGTTTGATATCATATTGGCGTGATAACGTATTTTTTATCTGTTCTTGTAATTCAAATTTACCCGTTTCTTGTTTTAATTTACTAACATATTGTTTAGATAATAAAAAAAGGATATCGCTTCTAACTTCAGGTAAATATTCTAATAATGCGGTTTTTTGGTCTTCATCGGCAACACGCAATACCATACCAACATAAAGAATTTTATTAATATCACCATTATCTTCTGATGCAGGTAATGAGACAGTAAATGGTTTTAAGGTTAAAAAAACCGGCGATACGATAGTTATTTCATCTTGCTTTTTAGTCTTGGTTTTTGGTTGATTTTGGAACCATAAATAAGCAGCTGCACTTAATGCTAACAGCGTGATGAGAATAAGTATTAAGTTCAAAATATTCACTTTCTTTGGAGTAGTTGGCATATTTATTCTTATC
>CAMLMY010000062.1 GCA_946481345.1 uncultured Gilliamella sp.
CCTAAAAATTCTGGTTGTAAATGTATCTTACTGGTGCTTAATGAATAATAAAATAGGCTTTAAGCCTTGTGTTTATTGATTTTGATGTGTTTTAAAGGATTTAAAAGAATGTTACTGAATAGTGAATTGGTGGAGCTGGCGGGAGTTGAACCCGCGTCCGAAATCTCTACATCCTTGGTACTACATGCGTAGTTTGTCTTTAAGTTTCGCTTACCCGCTGCGGACAAACACGCCACTGATAAACTAGCTTGATTAAATTTAATGCTTCCGCCCCAAGCAAGGCTTCCACACGATCTCGTTTGGGTTTGACTCCTCTTGATCCCCGTCCTACGAGCGGAGGCTAGGGAGAGAAGGCTCTATGCAGGTTATTAAGCTGCTAGTGCGTAGTTTTCGTCGTTTGCGACTATTTTTTTGCGGTTTATTTACGAGGCCTACCGCACCTCGGCATGCACCTTGGGTTTCGCAAATCCCGTCGAATCCAGAATCAGCCCCAATTGTGATATGTAACTTAATACAATGTCGGGGCATTATATGTGAATTCAAGATGTAATACAAGTTAACTTGCCTTGTGATTAATCCTGTTTTTATTGTTTTTTCGTCTTTCAAAGGAGTAATATTAACAATTGTATCTTTCTTGCGATTTTATATCAGTATTTAACGCCTACTGCTCTGACATATAGTGATATTAAAACTTTAGTTTATGCTGAAGCAGTTATTCATATAAGTTGTTATTTGATGGTAGCGAGGGAATAATCATGACGATATCCATCCCTCGTTTCGGTAGATTAATAGACGTTGTGCGTTCTTTGCGCTAGCTCTTTGATAATGTCAGGATAAATTTTTTCTAAAGTATAAAAGCGCAATAATATAATGGTGATAGCACTTAAGATTAAAGGCGAATAAATAAATAATATTTGTAGGGTCGTTAGTACGCTTTCTGGTTGATTTGCAACATCATCGGTAGCAATGTAACCCGCCATACCTAATACCCAACCAATGCCTCCGGAAGCAATACCACTTCCTAATATGGCACTGAAACTTCCGCCACTATAGACTAATCCATCATTTCTAATACCAAATTTCCATTCACCATAATCTATTGTGTTGGCTAACATGGAATACGCATTTCCCATAATTGGCGCAAAACCAGCACCACGTAATATTGTTCCTATTATTGCAACATTCGTATCTTGAGGGGCAACGGCCATGATGGTGCTTCCTAAAATAATTGTGGCCATACCGACAATGATAAATGTTAATCGGCTCATGATTTTTAGAATATAAGCTGAACACATCAATACAACAACTAACGGTAAAGCAAAAGCCATATTGATTAAACCAATAAGTTGACTATCGGCTAATAGATATTTTGCATAGTAAACTCCAACGCCATTGATAAGTCCTAGGATACTAAAACTCACTAGCATGGTAAAAAACATAGTTACCCAATATTTATTAGCAAGAAGAGTTTTTAATGAAACACTAATTGATGGTGCATTGTAATTAAATTGGTTAATTGGTTTAATACGTTCTTTAGTATTAAAAAAAGTATAGAAGAAAGTAATGATTAAAATTGCGGCGTAAATTATCATAGTGAACTGCCAACCGCGTTCACCTCCACCAAAAAAATTGACTAAAGGTAAGGTAATATAAGGAATAATTAGCATGCTAGCAAAATAGCAAAGCATACGATATGTATTCAAGCGACTACGTTGGTAAGAATTTTGAGTCATTAATGCAGCAAGCGTACCATAAGGTATATTACTTGAGGTATAAATAATCCAATGTATGTTGAGCGTAATGCCGGCAAAAATTAATAATGCAAATTCACTCCAATTTTCTGGTGCACTAAATACCATTATCAATGATAGACCGAATGGAATGGTTGACCATAAAATCCATGCCCGAGCTTTACCATGTTTACTTTTAGTTCTATCAACAATATAGCCCATAACCACATTAATTACAGCATCAAAAACACGTGAAAATAGTAGCACTGCACCTAATAAAGTTGCTGAAACTCCCACAATATCGGTATAGTAGTAAAGTGCGAAAGTTCCAACGGTAACACCCGAGAACCCTGTTGCAAAATCTCCTAATCCATAGGCAAGTTTTTCTTTAAATGAGATGTCATGGTCAGGCATTTGACCATTATTATCCGTTACTGTTGTGTTCATTATGATATCTCCAGAGAAGTTTCCAAGTTCAGATTACTGGTGATAGTCGCCTATCTAAACCAAGGCTTTTAGCCTATTCAATGACGAAAGCCTTGATAATGATGATCATCTAACTTGCTAGTTAAACGGTCTGATAAGCACTATTACCATTTTTCTGGAAAACATCCTTCATTTGAAAAAGTATTGTTTTTACAACTTAATGTTCCATCACTGACAGCAATTGCTAATCCACTCCCTAATTGATCATAACCTCGGACATTAAGTGCAGTGCCATCAATGTACAAAGTAAATAGCGTATCATCAGCAATGATCTGTATGTCATATTCGCGATCAGCTTCAAGATGAATAGGGCGCTCTAAACCTTTATTCATTACACGATACCAAGGATAACAAGGGGTTTTATCAAAAGTTAATCGGTTATCGACAAGTGAAAAAATAAAGTCATAGGATTCCCCAGTTTGTTTATCTTTCATTAAACGTATTGAAAAATCACGAGTACCTTTACTGAATTTCACTGTCGTTGAAAAACGGAATGTTTTACCCGTATTTTCAATTAATAATTGTTCTTGACGTGCGAAAGGTGAATTAATCGAAAAATCATCGATTTTTTTTGGATGAGTAAAGCAGTTCCATAAACTATCAACGACTTTTACTCCCAAAGTATGATTTGGTCTTTGATAAACCTCGTGAGGAACAAAGGTACCTGCCCATTGGAAATTTTTTAAATCATCGTTATCTTCTTTTGTTGGTACCCAACCAAAAAGAATACGACGTTTACCATCAAATGCAGTTCTTGCTGCATAATAAGCTCTACCATCAAACGCATCGTCAGCAGGCGTAATCCATGGACCTTCTAAAGATTGGCTCATTACGTAGCGTGTTTTACTTTGATCACTGTATTCGGTATAAACCAAATACCACCAATTACCGATTTTAAATAAGTCTGGCATTTCAATCATGGTGTATTTACCTGCCACCCAAAAATCACCTTGGAACTGCCAATTTTTTAGATCTTTTGAAGTGAAAGCAACAACTCGGCCTGATTGTTCAGTTTTAGGACCTTGCAATCTTGCACCTAAAATTAATAGGTACTCTTGTTTTTCATCGTTCCAAATAACCCAAGGATCGCGCCAATCACTAATATCATAACCAGCTTGAGGTGTTAATGTTATGAGTTCAGAGGATTTATGCCATGTTTTAAAATCATCACTCCAAGCATGTAATAAGACTTGTGATGTTTTTCCTTCTTTTTCCCAATTACGGTTGTAACCAGTATAAAAAGCATGTCCTTTACCTTCTGCCTCAAATACACAACCAGCATAAATAAACTGATCGACATCTTGTTCACCACCTTTTTTTATTGAATCACCAAGATTTTGGTAATTAACAAAATCAGTTGTAGTTGCAAGCGACCAACCGAATGGTTCTCCAAATGGGCATGGATTTCGATTATCACGTTGATCATAAAGATAAAAAGTACCATCTTTACCAAATGGCATTATATCGCCAACCCAGTACCCTTTTGGTTGATAATGTAATTTTTGCATTTTTTACTCCTTCTTTTTTAACATGGACAAATGACATTACGTTGTCATTTATTTTGATAATCTTTTATTTCATTTCATGTCAACCGCGTTCATATGTCAACCGAGACCATAGTTAAAATGATAATTTTGTGAGAGACATCACTTATTAGAAGGTAGTTTTGTGATGAATATCACTAAAAAAGATGAAGACCAAGATGTAAATCAATTCAATTACAATGATTTACGCCATAGCAAAAAGCATTATAATTATGTGGATATAATATAAATTTTGATTAAAGGATGATTATGAAATTAAGCAGAGATGATGTTGCTAAGTTGGCAGGGGTTTCCGCAACCACTGTATCGAGAGTATTAAACAATCGTGGGTACATCAGTGCAACAACTCGACAACGAGTTCAAGATGCGATGGAAACGTTGGGTTACTACCCTAATGAATTAGCACGTTCATTATCGAATAATAAAAGTAATTTGATTGGTTTGATTTTTCCAAGTTTAACTAATCCCTTTCAAATGGAATTAATCAGCTACTTAGAAAGAATATTATCTCGAAAAGGTTACAAAATATTAATTTGCAATAGCCATCATAACCAAGAGGAGGAAAAGAATTTTTTAACTATGTTAAGACGTCATCAGGTTGAGGGGGTAATTGTAAACTCTATGAATGAAAATTTAGCTGATTACCTAATACCTGATCTGAATATTGTTTCCATTGATCGCAAAATTAATGAAACAATACCGGTTATTTCATGTGATAACTATGCTGGTGGTTATCTGGCCAGTCAATATCTAATCAATCAAGGTTGTAAAGATATTCTTTATATTGGTTCTATTACAAATGACAAACAAGTCGATATGGATGCCAATAAACGGTATCAAGCTTATAAAGATAGTATTAAACTCGCAGGAATTAAACCAATTACTCTTGATATGGATTTTTCAATTAGTTATCAAGAAAAGTATCAATTGATTAAGAACCGTTTACAGTCCCAACATATTGACGGAGTTTTAGCCGACGATTCATCAGCAATTGCTACTATTAATGCTGCCAGAGACTGCAAATTATCTTTATCTAAACAACTAAAAGTTGTTGGATTTGATGGTGCTGAATTGACTTTACAACATATGCCATTTTTGACTACGATTCGTCAACCAATTGCGCAAATTGCACAAAATGCGGTTTCTGTATTGCTCGCCATGATTAACGGCGAACCATATCATAGCATCACTGATTTACCAATAACTTTGTATCAGGGTCAAAATGAAAATAACCTGTTATAAACGTTTACTAAAAGAAAAAATGCTATTTTGTCATTAAAGACTCAAAGTTAAATTAATTATAATCAAGTTCAGAAAAGTGATTTTGAGAATACTGTGTAATAGTATGAGTATTTTAGTATTTGGTAATGAGTTAAAACTAATTTAAAAATGCTAAATAGAATAATAAATGCTTAAATTTTAAAAAAAATTAAAAATTTTAATTAATATTAATCAATTGTTTATATGTTATTTTATAAAAATATGAAAAATATTTCAATTTAAATTGAACTTTTTACGATTTAGTTTGTCTATATAAGCAGATTATGTTTTTTCATTTTTTGCCCTCCACTCGAATATTCGAGTGGATTTTTTTTATCTACGATTTTACTTATAACTCATTTTTCTGCATTCGCATCGTTTTATATCGCCATATTACTCATGAAAGTCAATGATATATCAAAACTTATTGAACAATGATCAACAGTAAGTTAAGATTCAGTGATTTTTAACTTTCTAATAAAATAGAGTCATTTTTACTGTTATCAAGGCTTTTCTCTTTTGTTTAGTTTCTATGTCTAAATTGGCAAAGAAGTAGCAGGGTAATGAATGGCATACAAATAATAAGTAAACAGAGAGAATTTTCATGTTATTTTCATCAAGTACAAAAGGACACCTGATAACGCTGATGACAGTGTTTGTTTGGGGAATAACTTATGTTGCAACCAAAGTTTTACTGACAGAATTTAAACCCATTGAAATTCTCTTTTTTCGATTTACCTTAGGTTATGCCACACTTTGGTTATTATCTCCTCACTTTTTTGCTTGGCAGGGAATTAAACAAGAACTGATGTTCCTTGGTGCTGGTTTTTGTGGAGTAACGTGTTATTTTCTCTGTGAAAATATTGCATTAACATATACCACCGCGTCAAATGTTGGGGTGATCACCACATTAGCACCAGTATTTACTGCAATATTGGCGATATTTTTCCTCAAAACTGAAAAACCAGCTAAAAGTTTTTATATTGGTTGTCTATTTTCGATGATTGGTATTGTGTTAATTACCTTAAATGGAAAATTTGTATTATCCGTTAATCCATTAGGCGATTTACTGGCAGTATTTGCATGTCTATTTTGGGCATGTTATTCAATATTAACTAAAAGAAGTAGTAACTATGGTTACAATATTATTTTATTAACGCGAAGATTCTTTTTTTACGGTCTAATATTTATGTTGCCAGCGCTTTATTTATTTGATTTTGAATGGGATTTCCCAAGGTTTAATCAGCCAGTCAACCTATTAAATATCTTATTTTTAGGTGTGGGTGCATCTGCAATCTGTTTTGCTTCTTGGAATTATGCAGTGAAATTAGTCGGTGCAGTTAAAATTAGCATCTATATTTATTTGGTGCCAATTTTGACAATTATTAATGCAGTGTTAATTTTAGATGAACCTTTTACGTGGATTGCGGCAATTGGTACATTATTTACACTTGGTGGTGTGCTATTGTCCGAAGGTAAAATTAAACTTAAAAAACATTAATATTCTGGCATGTTTTATTAATGTTTTGATTTAAAAAATATTACCCAAAGCGCTACATTTATTGCATACGTTTATCGATAGCTTGCATAATAATTTGCCCTAAATGCTGATAATTTTCATCAAAATGATGGCCACCCGGTAATTGAAATGCTTCGCCTTTCATCTCTGGTTGTAGGCAGCCAGTATCCTCTTTTTCTTCTTCTCCATAGATACAAAATAATTTCTTTTCTGGGATCTGCGCAACCTCAGGTGCGGTTTTCATTTCATCACCAGATTGCCCAAGCCACCCGCTGACTTCTATTTCAAAATTAGCGTCTTTGGAAAAAGCTATCATGATTAAAGCTTGAATACTATTTTGATCTTCTTTAGATAAACGATTGTATAATGAAGGTAAAATATCACCACCGAACGAATAGCCAGCTAATATAAACTTAGTTGTTCCCCACTTTTCACGATACTGTTGTATTAAATAAGTTAAATCTTTAGCACTACGTTCAACCGAGCGATGTTGCCAAAACAGTTTTAATGCATCGACACCAACCACCGAGTAACCATGTGAGGCCATATATTCAGCTGAAACTTTATCTAAATCTCGCCATCCACCATCACCCGAATAATAAAAAGTTACGCTATTAGGATGTTGTTGTTTGTTTTTCGCGGGTAACTCAATGACGGGTAATGGTTTATGCTCATCAAATAAAATGGATGATAAATGTGAACTTAAAAGCTC
>CAMLMY010000063.1 GCA_946481345.1 uncultured Gilliamella sp.
AAACCGATCTTCTTTAGGTTTAAACCAAAAAAAATGATCAATCTAATACAATAAAAATATTAAAAATCGAATCACATTAAAAACGACAGTTATAATTTTGTAAAAATTATTCAGGAGTCTATACCGTTTCGTTTTCTTTTGTTTGAAGTGATAATTTAATTGATTAGTAAAAAACTAGATGAGGTAATTAATGGATTGGTAGTTTGAATAAATTTTTGAAATCATACATAAGTTTTGTTATAAAAATAGCCATTGAGTCATTAAAAACAGTCCTACTATTCTAAAAAAAGCCCTCTAAAACTAATCCTACAGTGACAATTTATCACTTTGTCGGTATCATATTGGGCATTTTATTATAATCGATTAGGTTTAGTGTGAATATTCAACAATTATTAACGCAACGCGTTTCGCAAGCAATGATTCTGGCTGGCGCCGATAACAACTGTGATGCTTTAATTAAGCAATCGGCTAAGGTGCAATTTGGTGACTATCAAGCTAATGGTATTATGGCAACCGCCAAAAAACTAGGTATGCCACCAAGAGCATTGGCAGAAAAGGTTTTACAGCATTTAGATATTGATGATATTGCCGATAAAGTTGAAATTGCTGGTCCGGGTTTTATTAATATTTTTCTAAAAAATAGTTGGATTGCCGAGCAGAATGAAATCGCATTAAACAGTGATAAACTCAATATTACTTTACCTGCTAAGCCACAAACGATTGTGGTTGACTATTCAGCGCCAAACGTCGCTAAAGAGATGCACGTTGGCCATTTGCGTTCAACCATCATTGGTGACGCCAGTGTGCGGGTATTATCTTTCTTAGGTCACAATGTCATTCGCGCTAACCATGTCGGCGACTGGGGCACACAGTTTGGTATGTTGATTGCATATCTTGAAAAGATGCAAAACGAACATGCTAATGATATGGAACTGTCGGATTTAGAATCTTTCTATCGTGCAGCAAAAAAACATTATGATGAAGATGAAGTCTTTGCTGAAAAAGCTCGTAATTATGTGGTTAAATTACAAGGCGGTGATGAGTACTGTCGTGATATGTGGCGTAAGCTTGTTGATATTACCATGACACAAAACATAGCAACTTATAAACGATTAAATGTGACATTAACAGTTGAAGATACCATGGGCGAAAGCATTTATAACAGTATGCTACCGGGTATTGTTGCCGATCTTAAACAGAAAAAATTAGCGGTTGAGAGTGAAGGTGCCATTGTTGTATTTTTAGATGAGTATAAAAATAAAGAAGGCGAACCAATGGGCGTTATTATCCAAAAACGTGATGGTGGCTATCTGTATGCAACAACCGATATCGCTTGTGCCAAATACCGTTATGAAACGTTACACGCTGATCGTATTCTTTATTATACTGATTCTCGTCAACATCAACATTTAGAGCAAGTATGGACGATTGTACATAAGGCTAAATATGTTCCAGAATCATTAAAATTAGAACATCATATGTTTGGTATGATGCTTGGTAAAGATGGCAAACCATTTAAAACACGTTCGGGTGATACCGTAAAATTAAATGACTTGCTTGATGAAGCTTGTGAACGCGCAAGCTCGCTCATTCGTAGCAAAAATCCTGATCTGTCAGAAGCTGAACTTGCCCAAATCGTTGATGCCGTTGCTATCGGTGCCGTTAAATATGCGGATCTTTCCAAAAACCGTACTACCGATTATGTATTTGATTGGGATAATATGTTGTCGTTTGAAGGAAATACTGCGCCTTATTTACAGTATGCTTATACTCGAGTGCTGTCCGTGTTTAGAAAGTCTGATATTTCTGAAGACAGCTTAACAGGCGATATAAGTTTGGATAGCGATAAAGAGCGCGCTTTAGCAACTCGTTTAATCCAATTTGATGAAACGATCACTACAGTAGCAAACGAAGGTACGCCACATGTGCTTTGTGCTTATCTTTATGAAATTGCAACACTGTTTTCAAGTTTCTATGAAAACTGCCCTATCTTGACGGCTGAAAATGAAAACTTGAAACAAAGCCGCTTAAAATTGGCTTCATTAACGGCTAAAACACTTAAAGTTGGTCTTGATATGTTAGGTATTAAAACCGTCGATAAGATGTAATTAAAAAGATAGCCAGCAGTAATTAAATAAAATTATCTTGCAAAAAATACATTTAAAAGCCACCGATAAAATTGTATCGGTGGCTTTTTTATATTTAAATATATTGTTAACCTGAAAAGATTTTAGAAATTAACAGGTTTTGCTACACAAATATCTAACCCATCTACATGATCTTTGGCAAACGTAGCAAACTCAACAAAATGTGGCGTTGCGTTATGACTGTCTATAGCAGCTTGAGAAGCCCATGTTTCAATTACTACATAAACATTAGGATTACTAATACTCTGATTAAGTTCATAATGGAGGCAACCTGCTTCTTTTTGGCTCTCTTCAACAAGTTTTTTTAAAATAGGTTGAAAGGCTTCATAGTATTCTGGTTTAACTGTAATTGTTGCGATAATACTTAAATGGCTCATATAAACCTCTTGATGTTTAATCTAAATAATCAAGTTAAGAGTATAGCTAAAATTACCGATTTATAAAAAGAGATTACGAACATGATGTCTATTTTTAATTATTCTACTCATCATTGATTACACATAGAGATTGGATATACACGAGTAAATGATGGCAGACATTCAATAAATTTTTCTATATTTATCTGAAAGTTGAAATATAGACTCAGTATAAAAATATCTCGTTTTTTGGACTAGTAAATCTTTATATAAAATATAGAGTTATATGTTAAAAATTGCCATAGACCCAAAACCATCCTATAAAAACCCTGTATTTAGGCTTGAAAAAATCTAAAAAATAATACTTTAACTATTTCATTTATTTAGATATTTTATTAAATTTTAAGCTTGCTATTAACCCCAATTTGGTTAGAATTTCAATAGTTTTATAAACCAGTCTAGGTTAGCTTGATATGTTAAACTTTAATCAACAATATTTTCGTCCACAATTGTTGATTTTTTTAATCCTCCTTCATGGAGGATTTTTTTATCCACCATTTTTATTAAATCCCAAAAGTAATTGAATTATAGAGGCACATTATGACCGATAATAAAAAAATGTTATCAACCAGTCGAGATCAAAGTTTAAAAGCATATTTGATGAATAAAATAAAGCAAAATGGCGGTTGGGTTAACTCACATATGCATGCCGATCGTGCTTTTACCATAACGGTAGATAGTTTTGATGTGTACCAAAAACAGACCTTAATTGAAAAATGGGATACTTTAGATAAAGTTAAGGCATCAATGAGTGAAGATGATTACTATCGCCATTTTAGTATGGCGGTTGAGCGTATGATTGAACAAGGTGTAACGGCAATGGGGTCATTTGTGGATATCGACCCAATTGCTGAAGAACGCGCTATTAGAGGCGCACTTCGAGCTCGTGAAACATACAAAGATGACATTATCATTAAATTAGTCAATCAAACACTTAAAGGTGTCATCGATAAAGAAGCTCGCTATTGGTTTGATAAAGGTGCTGATTTGGTTGATATCATTGGTGGCTTACCTCGCCGTGATGAACGTGATCATGGTAAAGGAATGGGATTAAAACATCTTGATGTGTTAATGCAAACGGGTAAATCATTGGGTAAAATGGTTCATGTTCATGTTGACCAATTTAACTCATCAGACGAAATCGAAACCGAACAACTCACCGATAAAACTTTAGAGCATGGTATGCATGGTCGTGTCGTTGCTATTCACAGTATTTCAATCACTGCACACAGCTTGGAATATCGTCAAAAACTTTATCAAAAAATGAAAGAAGCAAAAATGATGGTCATTGCTTGCCCATTTGCTTGGATTGATAGCCCACGCCGTGAAGAACAAGGCCCTACTCGTAACTCACTCACCCCCGTTGACGAACTTGCCTCAGCCGGGATTCCCGTTGCCATTGGTACCGATAATATTAGTGATTATATGCTGCCATTTTCAACAGGCAATATGTGGGAAGAACTTAAACTACTTGTTACCGGCTGCCGCTATACCGATTTGGATAATGTGGTAAATGTAGCAACCAAAAATGGACGAATGGTACTAGGACTGGAAAAATAAATCGTCTTTTATAAATAAAAATCTCACCAAAAATAATAAAATTATGGTGAGGTTTTTTTGGATATTATCTCATTTGCAAAAGTATCTTTCTCTACTTTCAAGCAACAAATATACTCGTTATCAAATTATTATACGATTGGATTTTTCACTATTAATTGTTTGATAAAACATACATTAATATACCTCTTTTTTATAGATTAATTTCTATAAATCTTTCCGAACTTTATAAAATTCATGTTAATTTTACCGATTTTTTGTTTTGGTTAATTATTGGTATTACAACGATAATTACCCAAAATTAAAATTAATTCTACATCTCAAAAAATTATGAATAGAAACATTTAGAAATCCGTTTTTTTTAACAAAGCGACCTGTAGCTATTTCTTTAATGTCATGGATTAAGACGTGAATAATAAAAAAACTAAATCATATCAATTATTAGTCTATTTTTTTGCAAAAAATGATCACATTTATTGAATTAACCCATTGACAAGAACCTATTTTGAAGTATCTTATTTATACAAATTTACATGGTTTAATGTAAAAAAGTAAAGATAAGTATAAGAGGCAAAAATGGATAGGATATCCGCTTTAATAAATGGAATTGCTTCATCAGCAACTGATAGTCAACTCAATCACTATAGCCTGTCAATTGATCAACTTGATGAACTCACAATTCTCTCAATTTACTCCATTAATGGGCAAGAGTCATTGAATGTACCTTGGCATTACGAAATAACATTTACCAGTACCAATAAACAAATCGACATTAACTCAATACTTAATCAACCTGCCTCGCTTACCTTTCATGCACCAAATTCTATAAAACAACTTGTTCAACTCAGTTCGCTAACCTCTCAAGCACAAAATAGGACAATATATGGTGTTATTACTGAATTTAGCTTGATATCAGTAAGTAAAGATGAAGCTCGTTATCAAGTCATATTAAATTCACGCTTGGCACTACTAGCCAATGAACATCGATGTGCTATCTATCAAAATAAAAGCGTGGTTGATGTTGTAGAAGATGTTTTACGTTCCCATGGATTTACTGGTATTGAATATCGCCTAGAACTGAAAAACGCCTATCCTGCTCGTGAATTTATTACTCAATGGCAAGAAAGTGACCTTGTTTTTATTCAGCGTATTTTAGCCGATGTTGGGATTTGGTTTCGTTTTGAAACACATGTACAGCACTCTTGTGATGTCATGGTTATCAGTGATTACGAACAAGGATTTGATAATACAGGACACTTGCCTTTTAAACCGCCTAGCGGCATGAATGATGTTCAACAAAACAGTATTTGGAATTTACAATTTAGAAGTAAAACCAAACAACAACAAGTATCAGTTAATGATTATAATTATCGCGCCGCCGAGAGTAATCTAAAATCTAACGTTAATACCCAAATTAAGGACACCACTACTTATGGCAATGATTACCGCTATGGTGAACACTATAAGCAAAAAGGTAGTTCAAACACAGTAGAAAGTGGCCATTGGTATGCGCAAATCCGTCATGAATATTACATCAGTGATAAAATCATTATCCGTGGTGAGTGTAATGATTATCAATTAATGCCAGGGCAAATAATTACCGTTGATGAAAGTCCAATTAACCATATTCAAAAAGGGATTATAATCCTATCGACGCAGAGTTATGCAGACCGAAGCTCATCTTACAAAACCCATTTTACAGCTATTCCATTCGAAGAATTAAAACCTTATCGCCCTGCTCCAATTGCTTGGCCAAAGGTAAGTGGAACCTTACCAGCCAGAGTCACCAGCCCAGACAGTGATATCTACGGTTACATTGATACTCAAGGTCGTTATCGTGTTAAATTCGATTTTGATTTAACCGAATGGAAGAAAGGTGAAGAAAGCTTATGGGTTAGACTCGCTAAACCTTATGCAGGTGATACTTATGGGTTCCACTTCCCGCTTATAGACGGCACAGAAGTGGCGATAGGTTTTACTTCGGGCAATCCAGATAGACCTTATATTGCTCATGCAATGCATGACAGTAGCAATCCGGATCACGTTTCGACCAGTAACAAACACCGTAATGTAATTCGAACACCTGCCAATAATAAACTGCGCATGGATGATAAGCGTGAGCAAGAACACATCAAATTAGCCACCGAATACGGTAAAACGCAACTTAACCTTGGGCATTTAGTAAATAATAAAAAGCAACAGCGTGGCGAAGGGTTTGAACTTAGGACCGATGAGTTTGGAGCAATAAGAGCCAGTAAAGGTGTTTATCTTACGACCATAAGCCAAGAAAAAGCGACTGGTGAACAGCTTGATATGAAAGGTACCATTAAACAGATTGAAAAGTCTCTTGATATATCTCATGCTTTGATCGGTTGTGGCAAAGTGAGTGGCGCTGAACTAGCCGAAATAACCGAACAGCAAGCATTATTCGATGCCAGTAATCAATTACATGAATCAGCCGTTGTTATTCATGGTGAAAAAGGGATCACACAAATTTCGCCCAGAAGCATTCAACATGCTGCCAATGAAAATATTATTGCTACCGCAGGTAACAATGCAAGTATCAATATTTTTAAAAAGCTCTCTATGGCAGCAGGTGAAATGATATCTATTTTTGCCCATAAGTTAGGAATAAAACTTATCGCTGCTTCAGGGCGAGTTCAAATTCAAGCCCAATCCGATGAAATGGAATTAACTGCCCAAAAAAATATGTTTATCACTAGTTGTGCAGGTAAAATTACCATTAATGCCCAAAATGAACTGCTACTGCTTAGTGGAGGTAGCGGAATTCGTATCAAAAATGGCACTATCGAAATGATAGCACCAACCAGCATATTACAAAAAACAGCAGTACTATCTTACAGTGGTCCTGAAAGTATAAAAGAAGCGGCACCTTCATTTGAAAAAGGCAGTCTTGCACGTAAATTCAAATTGCACTTTAATGATTCACCTTCACAAGTGCTAAAAAATCAACCGTATCGTATCCACTTCAATGACGGAAGTACACAAGATGGTATAACCGATGAGAATGGAGAAACAGAAATCATTCCAATGACAGAATTAGAACAAATAAAAATAGAAATATTAAAAAAGGAATAAGTTATG
>CAMLMY010000064.1 GCA_946481345.1 uncultured Gilliamella sp.
AATATCATAATCAACCAGATACGCAACTTATCAATATTTCATCAAGAGGAGGATATACTATCGTTCCAAATGCAGTCACTTATTGCGCAACTAAGTTTTACGTCAATGCCTTTACCGAAGGATTAGCGCAAGAATTGATACAAGCTAATGCACCGTTACGAGCAAAAGTTCTCGCTCCCGCAGCAACGCAAACCGAATTTGGAAAAAAAGCCAATAATACTAATGAATATGATTATGATAAACGTTTTGCAAAATATCATTCCGCCGATGAAATGGCGCAATTTTTGTTAGCTCTGTATGATAGCGATAAAATCATTGGGGAGATCAACACGAAAGATTTTTCATTTTCGTTAAAAGACAGCATATTTCCTTATTCTGGAAATCCTTCGCAAAATCAAAAAAGTTAAGGGAAATATTAATTTATTTTATCCATTATAAAAAGATCGGATGTAAAGTTTATAAATCTAAAGATAAACAATGTTTTTATCTAACATTACTAACCGACGACACTTAGGGGATAACAACATTGCTATCCCCTAACCTTTCATTAATAAAAGAATATTAAATTTAAAATAATGGCAATAGGATTTATTATTAAGGATTTCAATTATTAGCTATGACCGATAATAGCAGCTTAAATTCAATAAATTTTATACTGAAACGTATACTTAATCTGAAACTTTTTTACAAAAAATAGCACTGACATGTACATAAATTAAGGCTATGGCAACCTAATTGCCGATATGTGAAAATATTTTAGGATGAGATTCATCAATAACTCTATTTTAGCTATTCTGTCCTCCACTTTTAACTGCACCATCTAATGAATAACTATCGTTCATTAATTATTGAATAAAAATGATTTTTTAATATTTGCTAAATCAATTAAGTTTCTAAAAATTTATTGCTATTTGTTGAATATGCATCGCCAAGTAATATTGGATTACGTTAACAGGTATGAAAGTAAAGTGCCGTGATTTAAACGCAGATTTTATTATTGAACGATTATTACACCCGATAAAACGGTAATGCTATTTGCAAAAGATACCGAATGAGATTTTATTTGATAAAGTCGACAAAGACAGAAATGGTTACATGATAGTTAGTTAAATAAACATTTATAATCGAAAAAGAGACTTAAATAAATATTACCTTAATGAATAAATTTTTATACTAAAACGTGTGTGTAACCTCAAACATCTTAACAAGCATATGAACTTGTTAAGATGTTATTTTAAAAATGTAGATATGAATTATGAAATTCGCATACCTGGTTTTGCTCCGCTATCCGGCGATAAAAGGTAAACACCCTCACCATCGTCTTTACCACTTGCACAAAGAACCATACCTTCTGAAACGCCAAAACGCATTTTACGAGGAGCTAAGTTTGCAATCATAATCGTTAAACGACCAATTAAAACTTGAGGATCAGGATAAAATTGTTTTATGCCCGAAAACACATTACGCGTTTCATCACCAATATCGAGAGTCAATTGCAATAATTTATCAGAACCTTCTACAAAAGTAGCATTCTTGATTAATGCAACGCGCATATCAACTTTAGCAAAATCATCAAAATTAATGGTATCAGCAATTGGCTCAGCTACTTTTTCTTTAGCAGGTGCTGTCGATGTCGTTAATTCTTTAGTTTCTTCAATCATTGCAGTAATTTTATCCATATCAATTCGGTTAAATAAGGCTTTAAAGCGATTAATTGTATGTCCAGTTAAGGCGTTATCAATACCTCGCCATTCTAATTGGCTATTTAAAAACTCTTCGGTACGCTGTGCTAATGATGGCACAACAGGTTTTAAGTAAGTCATTAGAATACGGAATAGGAAAATACCCATTGAACAAATATCTTGTAAAGCTTGATCTTGTCCTTCTTGTTTAGCCACAACCCACGGTGCTTTTTCGTCAATATAGCGATTTGCTTCATCTGCTAATGCCATAATTTCGCGAATAGCCTTACTTGATTCACGTTGTTCATAGTAATCGGCAATCACTTTGGCCTTTTCAACAAATTGCGCATAAAGCTCTGGCTCTGCAACTTTATCAGATAATTTGCCATCAAAACGTTTGCTAATAAATCCAGCCGAACGCGATGCGATGTTCACAACTTTATTTACTAAATCACTATTAACACGTTGTACAAAATCTTCTAAATTTAAATCAATATCATCAATATGTGGTGATAATTTTGCCGCATAATAGTAGCGCAAACAATCTGGATCTAAATGTCTTAAGTAAGTGCTTGCTTGAATAAAAGTACCGCGTGATTTAGACATCTTCGCACCATCAACCGTAACATAGCCATGTACAAAAATATTGGACGGTTTACGATGTTCACTACCATCAAGCATCGCTGGCCAAAATAGGCTGTGGAAATAGACAATATCTTTACCAATAAAGTGATAAAGTTCAGTACTTGAATCTTTACTCCAGAATTCATCAAAGATTGCTTTGTTATTTTTATTACAATAATTAAGGAAAGAGCCCATATAACCGATTGGCGCATCTAACCAAACATAAAAATATTTGCCCGGTGCATCAGGAATTTCAAAACCAAAATAAGGAGCATCACGACTGATATCCCATGGTTGCAAACCTGCTTCAAACCACTCTTGCATTTTATTTGCGACTTGTTCTTGCAATGTACCAGAACGGATCCAAGCTTGTAACATGTTTGAAAAAGCAGGCAGATCAAAAAAGAAATGTTCCGATTCTTTCAAAATTGGCGTTGCGCCCGAAACAACCGATTTTGGATCAATCAAATCAGTCGGATTATAAGTAGCACTACATACTTCACAGTTGTCACCATATTGATCTGGTGCTTTACAACGAGGACATGTGCCTTTAACAAAACGATCGGGTAAAAACATCTGTTTTTCTGGATCGAATAATTGCGAAATAACTTTAGTTTTAATATAACCGTTAGCTTTTAAACGCTTATAGATTTGTTCTGATATTTGACGATTTTCAGGGCTATGAGTTGAATGGTAATTATCATAACTAATGTTAAAACCAGCAAAATCGCGTTGATGTTCAATTTTAACTTCTTCAATCATCTGCTCTGGTGTAATACCTAATTGCTGAGCTTTAAGCATAATTGGCGTACCGTGCGCATCATCGGCACAAATAAAATAGATTTCGTTACCGCGCATACGTTGAAAACGTACCCAGACATCCGCTTGAATATGTTCAAGCATATGACCTAAATGAATTGAACCGTTTGCATATGGAAGTGCACAAGTCACCAATATTTTGCGTTGCGTTGTCATGTTAATTAATTACCTTCTATTACATAATGACAGAAATAGTACATCAAACGTGTGATTATCGCTAGATTTATGCCATAATTTGATAAAATTTCTTTATATACTCAACAGTATTGTAAAGTGTCAAAGCCCAAAATGTTAGATTTAAGAAATCTGCAACACTATATTTTACACTTTATAAATAAAGGCAATACTTGAAATAGTCTAAAGTCAAAGCAATATGAGTATAAAGTAAATGCACAAAAAATAAGGCTAATATCATGGAAGCGAAAAAAATTCTGGAAAATTTTACTCATCCTACCTTACAAAAAAATTTGATTGAACTTGGTGCAGTTAAAACTTGTGAAATAGTCGATCAAATTCTAATCATAAAGTTAGTTATGCCATTTGCATGGCAAGTTACTTTTGAAGAACTTAAATCAGCGCTCACGCCACAGTTACTCAAACTTACCGATGTTAAAGAAGTAAAATGGCATATTGAATACAATATCGCTACACTTAAGCGTGCCAACAACCAACATGCAATAAACAATATAAAAAATATTATTGCCATTAGCTCTGGTAAAGGTGGTGTTGGTAAATCGTCAACTGCCGTTAATATAGCACTTGCACTACAAAAACAAGGCGCCAGTGTAGGTATTTTAGATGCAGATATTTATGGCCCATCCATTCCCACCATGTTAGGTACAGAAAAACAACAACCCTTAACACCAGATAATAAACACATGACCCCCATAATGGCTTATGGACTCGCCAGTAATTCAATTGGCTATTTAGTGGATTCTGATGGTGCAATGGTATGGCGTGGTCCAATGGCCAGTAAAGCTTTATTGCAAATCTTACAAGACACATTTTGGCCTGAACTTGATTATCTAGTTATTGATATGCCGCCAGGAACGGGCGATATTCAGTTAACGCTTGCGCAAAGTATTCCCGTTACAGCCGCGGTCATTGTTACAACTCCACAAGATATTGCACTCATTGATGCTAAAAAAGGGATTACCATGTTTACTAAAGTTAATATTCCTACTTTGGGTATTATTGAAAATATGAGTTACCATATTTGTGAAAACTGTGGTCATCACGAAGCAATTTTTGGCGAAGGCGGTGCAAAGCGTCTATCTGAACAATATCAAACATCGTTACTCGGACAGATCCCCTTACATAAAATTTTGCGCCAAGATCTGGATACAGGTAAACCAACGGTTATTAATCATCCAGAAAGTGAATTTACCCAAATTTATTGTCAAATTGCAGGCCGCATTGCCAGCGAGCTTTATTGGCAAGGTCAAGCGATCTTACCGGATATATCCTTTAAAGCACTTTAATACGCAAAAATATATTGGCTTTTAACGACTAAAAGCCAATATCAAGATAAATTTTAAAAAATAGTAATCGAATAAAGCCTTACAGATTTGATATTTACTTTTTCAATTGACTAAATTCCGCTTTAGCTTTAACTAACTGTTTATTAAACTCTTCATTGGTATGTAACTGTGCGACCACGGCGGCAGCCATCACTTTGGCTGCATCAACATCACTTTGCCAATGATAACCACAAATTACTCGACTTTCCCCAATTTCATAGCCACGTTTTAAAATCTCGTTTTGGCGTTGTGGGTTTATTTCGGCAAGCACTAACGAAATAGCAAATCCTAAAGTAGTATGCCCTGATGGATAAGAACCATTGGTTGATAATGTTTTCTCATCTTCAGGTCGACAAGTTGGTTCTTTGAAAAATGAAAATGGTCGAACCCGATTATAATGAACTTTTGCAGATCGTGTTGCAAGATCACCCGCATCTTCTTTCATTGTAGTAATAAGCTTGTAAATCTCTGGTGTTTTAGTGCTCGAAATCTCATAACCAAAAGAGGGGGAAAATTGTTTAGTAACATTATCTTTTGTCGCATCCGCATCTAAATATGCCTGATGTCCTCGTTCCGTATTACGCATGGATTTCCCCCAATCATATTGAGCTTTATCTCTAAGAAATTCAATACTATTGTAAGCGGGTGGTTGCGGCAAAAGTAATAAACTATCTGGAGCTTGATCTACTCTAAGGTAATAATCTTGCGGATCAGTTGTTACATCCTTTGCTTCAATGGCAAACACATTCGTACATAACAAAGAACAAATGATAATACTCTTTACAAAAACTTTTTGCATACCTATCTCCTCAATAAAAATAATGTTTGAAATTTAGTCAGTTACTTTAATAACCTAAATTTACTTACTCATTTTTTAAAGTGATAAAAAGCATTTACTTTAGATTGTTAAATCACTGCTGAATAATACTGACTTATTTATTAATTGATTAATCATAAATTGGATTTTATATTAATAAATCATGATGTTTTATTATGTGACAATAGTCACATTTCAATATTAAACAACGTATACGACTGAATCTAAAAATTTTATAAAAAGTATCGTTTTGGATTAAAGAGTAGAAAAACTAAACTACCCATCAACTGATTCTAACCTTCCATTACACAAAGATTTTGTCACGAAACATAAAAAACACGGCATCAAGCAGACATAAACCAGCCCAAATAAAATCAGTTTTAAAAGGCTCTTTTAAGATAAAGATTGAAAATGGAATAAAGACAGATAAACTAATTACTTCTTGAATAATTTTTAACTGACCCGCGGTTGCGACTTGAAAACCAATCCGATTGGCTGGAACTTGCAATAAATATTCAAAAAGTGCAATTCCCCTGCTAATAAACACTGCAATAATCCAAGTTTGATTATGCAAAAAGCGTAAATGCCCATGCCAAGCAAACGTCATAAAAAAATTACTTAAAATGAGTAAACAGACAGTAATAACAAGTTGATTCATAATAATCATAAATGTATTAAAATCAGGGAATATCATTATATATCTTTGCATAAATAACAGACAAAAGGGTGAGGTTATTTTTTGGTTTTATTGCATTGCTATCAACAAATTTAATAATGAGATCAATTATGGATTTTAAGCAAAGTAAATTATTGCTGCTTATTGATTCTAGCTTTATAGTAAATGAAAATTAAAAACGTCATTCACTTCAACTCGACACAAAGGAAACCATTATGCAAAAAAGAGTAAATCAAGTTACTATGAAAGGTCATCCTATCACGTTACTCGGACCTGAAATCAAAGTTGGTGATAAGGCGCCCGATTTTGTTGTCGAAAATAGCAAAATGCAACCGGTAAAATTATCGGATTTTAAAGGTAAAGTCAGAATTATTAACTCAGTTCCCTCCATTGATACTTCGGTATGTAGTGCTCAAGTGCATCGTTTTAACGTCGAAGCAACAAAATTAAAAAATACCATTATATTTTCAGTCAGTGTCGATTTACCTTTTGCATTAAATCGCTATTGTTCAGCAGACGGAATTGATGAGGTTAAAGTGACATCAGATCACAAGAATCTCGATTTTGGATTAAAATATGGTGTTGTAATTGAAGAAATGCGTTTATTGGCACGTGCGGTATTTGTCGTTGATAAAAACGATAAAATTGCTTATGTCGAATATGTTAAAGAGATCTCAAATGAACCTGATTACGATAAAATATTAAAGGTAGTCAAAACGATATTATAAAAATAAGCCTAATAATGAAGTTTATGCCACCTTACTACAACGGGTGGCCTTTGTTAAGATTTATTAATTCGATATATGTAACAATGGTCAATATTCAGTTATAATTACCACTAATCAATTTATCCCATCTTTAAGTAAAATCATGAATAATGCTAAAAAGCGCTCTCGGATCTGGTCGTCGATTCTTTGTTTAGCTTTTGCTGGATTTATTTTCAATACCACCGAATTTGTACCGGTTGGTTTACTGCCTAATATTGC
>CAMLMY010000065.1 GCA_946481345.1 uncultured Gilliamella sp.
TTGTTAGAATTTTATAAAAAATGAAACGGTATAGACTCCTGAATAATTTTTACAGACTTGGTGTTAAATAGTTAATATAATTGGATTTATTATTCAACATTCGTTTATCTATTTATAATTAATCAAACCTTATTGACTATTTGCCAGAATTTTATAGAAAATGAAACGGTATAGACTCCTGAATAATTTTTACAGGTTTAATGTTAATTATTTAATATAATTGGATTTATCATTTCACATTTATTTATCTATTTATGAATGGTTAAACTTTATTGACTGTTTGTTAGAATTTTATAAAAAATGAAACGGTATAGACTCCTGAATAATTTTTACAGGTTTAATGTTAATTATTTAATATAATTGGATTTATCATTTCACATTTATTTATCTATTTATGAATGGTTAAACCTTATTTACTGTCTATCGAAATTTCATAAAAAATAAAACGGTATAGACTCCTGAATAATTTTTACAGGTTTAATGTTAATTATTTAATATAATTTGATTTATCATTTCACATTTGTTTATCTATTTATGAATGATTAAACTTTATTGACTGTTTATTGGATTGAATAAAATGAACTATTCGGAATCGATAAAAGGGTATTTATCAAAAAGTGTCAGTTTTTGCTTAGAGTTCAGAAAAAAATAGAGTTAACTAAAACAGTATATTCTTTGTTCAACTTGAGTGAATTAGTATTTCAACGCTTCTAAAATCAATTTAAATACATTTGAATGACCTTTTCGGCTTGGGTAATAGATATAAAATGGTTCATAGGTCATGGCAAAATCGGCTAATAATTCAACTAATGTTCCTTTTGCTAATTCTTCTTCTACTTCTAACCGACCCACCCAAGTAATACCTAAACCGTCTAATGCTGCCTGTTTACGGAGATGATTATTAAAAATTAATTGTGATGAAGGATGATAAATTAGAGTATTACCATTATCGTTAAATTCCCATGATAATTCTGCACCATGATGAGAAGAGATTCTTAATCCTATTAATTTATGATGATCTAAATCATTAATATGCTTGGGTTTTGTGGTATTTTTTAAATAATCTGGGCTGGCAACCAATGCCATTTTTAACGGCTCTGATATTTTTACTGCAACCATATCTTTAGCGAGATCGTCACCGATACGGCAGCCCATATCAAAACCTTGTTCAACAATATCGACCCAATTATTGTCGGCTTGAATTTCAACTTTTATTTGAGGATATTGAGTTAAAAAATCGCGCAATTTAGGATAGAGAATCATTTCTACCGCAAGACTGGTCGAATTAATTCTGATTGTTCCCGATGGCGTTTCAAGAAAATTCGCTAAGGCATTAACTTCGTCATTAATCGATTTGAATAAGGGGGCAACTTGTTTAAATAACTGTTCGCCAGCTTCGGTTAATGACATACTTCGAGTGGTACGATTAAATAATCGTAAATCAAGACGGCTCTCTAAATTACGCATACTATGGCTCAGTGCCGAGGGTGAAATTTGTAAAGACTTGGCCGCTTTTACAAAACTGCCCGCTTGGGCTATCGTTATAAAGTAATTTAGTTCATTAAAGTTATACATATCGGGTTGGATTAATGAATTTTATTCATCATACTATAAATCAATACCCTGTTTATCTCAATAAAATTACTGTTTAAAATCTGTTCATCAAAAGACTGTTATCTGTTTTTTGTTGAAACAATCGTTTACCTAAGTCAATTTAGCAGCAAGAAAGGAGGAAGTTATGGATTACATTAAACTTGGCACGTCGAACATTGAAGTGTCGCGATTTTGTTTAGGGTGTATGAGTTTTGGCGATCCAGCCAGTCAAATGCATGCATGGACACTTGATCCTGATCAAAGTGAAGCGATTATCAAACACGCTCTTGATTTAGGCATTAATTTTATTGATACCGCGAATACTTATTCGGCTGGTACCAGTGAAGAATATGTAGGACGAGCAATTAAAAGAAACATTGCCCGCGATAAAGTTGTGATTGCAACCAAAGTTTATTTTAATGAAGGTCATCTTTCCAAAAAAGCGATCGAGACAGAGATCAATGGATCACTTAAACGCCTTGGCACTGATTATGTGGATTTATATATTATTCACCGTTTTGACTATAGCACGCCGATAGACGAAACAATGGAAGCGTTGCATAATCTGGTGAAAGCAGGAAAAGTCCGTGCATTAGGTGCGTCAGCGATGTATGGTTATCAATTTCATAATATGCAATTAGCTGCTCAGCAAAACCACTGGACACAGTTTGTATCGATGCAAAATCATTATAATTTATTGTATCGGGAAGATGAACGTGAGCTCATTCCAGTTTGCAAGCAATTTAATGTTTCATTAACGCCATATAGCCCTTTAGCGGCAGGCAGATTGTCTCGTTTAGAGTGGAAAGCTGACACATTACGCAGTAAAACTGATAAGGTCGCTATCTCTAAATACGACAGTACCCAAAATACCGATGCCAATATTGTAAAAAGAGTTCATGAAATTGCCGAAAAATATAATGTAACTATGACACAAGTGGCTTTAGCATGGCAGTTTGCTAAAGGGGTTGCTTCACCTATCATTGGAGCAACTAAAACGCAATATCTTGACGATGCAGTAGGGGCATTGAATGTTAAATTAACGCAAGAAGATGTTACTTATCTTGAGGAACTTTACATACCACATCGTATTATGGGCGCTTTATAACTCGAATTGAGTGATTGAAATTATTACCCTTAAAAAGGTTTGATATCATTTTAGGGGTAATTGTCAAAAAGCTTGAGAATAGCCTTAAGGTTTAACTCTATCTTACTTTTAATTAAATCAATATCGGTTAAATTTTAACTTGATATCAAGCCATCAAATTCAATTTAGAAAAATTTACCAGCAATTCTATAACAAAATGAAATAATTAATTTTTAATTTTGTTACGAAAATTACTCATCTTATATCCTACTGAGTTGGAAGAGTGCTCATTTATCTCAGTACTATTTCGAGTTTCTTCAAACTTAACTATTTTCTATTAAATTTTGTTTGCATATAGCCAATTTGCATAATGATATAATTTTTTTGTATTAAACGATTGCAGCCTTAATCACTATAATGTTAGTGGTAAGAATAATAAATATTATTTAGATATATTTAATATACTCAAATTTAAGGATTAATGATGCGAAGGATTTTTAATTTAGCCATTTTAATGTTGAGCTGTTTATTTTTGTTTGGTTGTGAACAAAAATCAAATTCAGAACAAGCCAATAAAACTGACAAAAAAGAGATCGTTGTTGGTTTACCGCCGAGTATGCACAATATTTTGATGGAGCGAGTGGTAAAACCAGAATTAGAACAAAAAGGTTATACGGTAAAACTGGTTAATTTTAGTTCTTTAAGAGATTCAAATACTGCGTTAGTTGAAGGTAGTATTGATATGAATGCAGCTCAGCATCAAGCGTATTTAGATGTTTATAATAAAGAAACGAATAACGACTTAGTATCATTAGTCCATATTCCATCCATTTCGGCTGCGCTGTTTTCACAGTCGCATCGGTCTGTTAATGAGATTGCCCCAAATCAAATAATTGCTATTCCAAATGATCCCTCTAATACCGCTAGAGCGCTGTTATTGCTGCAAAAATTAAATTGGATCACACTTAAACCAGACACAAAATCGGGTACAGCAAATATCAATGACATTGCTGAAAATAAGTATGACTTAAAATTTAGATTATTATTATCAGAAATCATACCCAGAACGTTAGGTGAAGTGGATTATGCCATTATGCCAGGAGGTGTAGCATGGTTAAGTAAGATACCCGCTGATAATGTTTTATTTCAAGAACAATTATCCCCTAATTTGGAGTTAATGGTCGTTGTAAAAAAAGAGAATTTAAATACGGCATGGGCTAAAGAGGTTAAAGCGCTTTATCAGTCTGATGTTTTAAAAAGATTTATTAACGAAGATCCTGATGCTAAAGGTCGATTCATCTGGCCTCAACAGTAGATTAAATTATTGAAATTTTTTGCAGGGATAACGTTATTATTAATAGCAAAATATTTACTTAATCAGTTATTGTATATATTTATAGCATAATGATTATATCCAATTAGTTATCTCTGTAATTAATTAAATACACAGTGATTAGAAGTAGGTCTTTATTAATATTAATGATAAAATTTGCCCACATTAATAATAATTTTAAAATTTTAATACGATGAAAAAAATAAAATATACTTTACTTGTTACTTGCAGTTTAAGCTTGGTGGGCTGTTTTGAAAGTAGTTCACTCGATCGTTGGATAGATAATCCAACAGCTAATGAAATTAAATTGACTATTGATGGTAATGAATTAACGATTCCTGCACAATCAGGCATACAATATAAATTTGATTATGGCAAACATACTTTAACGTATAACGATGATTCACTAAACTTCATTGTTAAACCCGCTAAATTTGGAATGGCAAGCTTTATTAATCCTACCCAAAGTAACTATTTTATCTATACTGTCGTATATTCAACTTCAAATATAAGTCAGGAAGAGTATGACAAACTTTCACAAAGAGCGATAAAAAAATTACCTATAATTGTCAATGGTGAAGAAGCAGAAATAGAACTTCCAACTGTCGAGATTAATGATGTATTCATCGATAGAATGGATACTAAGTGGGATTATTCGTTTGATGAACCTTTTCCTGAAGAGTTATTTGAAGAGCTAAATTTACCTAAAGGCTCGTATTATTACGATGACAAAAGAAAACTGTTTCGAGAAGTGGATTTTATTGATTATTTGAAAAATGATGGGGTAGAAGAAGCGATCAGTTTCTCTTATCAACCCAAAAAGTTCAACGAAACTACCAAACATGTCTTTCCAAATATTGATTTAACAGCCATAAAATGTGAGGCCGGTCAAACGTACATGAAAGAATTATTAAATGACTGGCATCATTTATTCACGCTGAAAGGTGGAGATTTTGCAAGTACTTATAATAAATTGACGTCTAATGACGCAAGTCATAAAAATTATGAATCAAAAAAATTGTGTAATCCTGAGACAGATCCAGACGGTACCTATGATAAAGCATTGACTAAAATTACTGATGCTATTCGTGATATTCGTGATGTGCACTTTTTTGTAATTAAATCATAATGCACTGATAATTTAGAAATTATCTAAACGATATTCTTAATCCACTCGTCATAAATAGGCATAATATTATTTGTAATAATATTATGCCTGAATATTTTTTTTACCTTTCTTCTTTTATATTATGTAATGATTACTCATTAAATTTTTAAAAATGTGTTATATAAAAAGATGAAAAAATTTAAGACAAGTAATCAATCAACAATCAAATAAAAGTGTGATGAATATCTGATCTTTATTTAAAAACCATTAAGAAACATTATAATTTTGCAAGTGATTATGTTATTATTTACACCATCTTTTAACAAAATTAACAAATGAATGTGATGAAAAAAATTAAATCTACTTTAACTCTTATTTGTAGTTTAACTTTAGTTGGCTGTTTCGACTCTACTTTTAGCAATAGTTCTGTTGACCGATGGATTGACAATCCTACTGCAAACGAAATAAAAGTCACTATCGACGACAAAGAACTCACCATTCCTGCAAAATCAGGCATTAAATATGCCTTTGAGTATGGCAAACACACTCTAACATATAATGGTGATTCACTTACTTTCATGGCAAAACCTGCAATATCAAACAATACTGGATTTATTAATCCAACACAAAGTAACTATATTTTGTTAACAACCTACTATACCAACAGTGATGAAGTCTATGATCAATTGATCAAGCCTTACCTTAAACTTATTCCAGTTTCCGTAAACGGCGTACCCGCAGAGATGGAATTACCAGTACAAATTTTTAATGATGTATTTATCGAAAAAAATAGTAATTCTTGGGATTATTCAGTCGATGAAGAACTGCCTGATTCCGTGACGGTTCGAGGTGAAAACCAATATCAAGCACAAAAGCGTAAAATGTACCGCGAAGATGATTTTCTTGATACCATAAATTCAGAAGATATCGATGAAAAAGTGAGTCTTCCTTACACGCCTAAAAAATTTTCTGAAATCAAGAAACATGTATTACCAACCCTTGATTTAGACAAAATTGAATGTAAAGAAGGACGCGAGTTTCTGGAATCACAGCTTAAAGATTGGAATAAATTTTTTACCACTAAGGGCAGTGAATCAGGTAATACTTATAAACAGTTGACTTCACACGAAACGTTCAAGAAAAAACATTCACTATGTTCTGGTCAAGACCCGCAAAATACTTACCAATTCACGACCAGAGAAATTGAAGACGCAATGGATGATTTGAGACAAATAAATTTCTTTGTTACCGAATAGGTGAATCTTTACCTAACAAACCAAAGCGATTATTAAATACCAAATAACGCTTCATAAGAACTTACTAAGTGGGCATAAAATCAGTTTAATTTTATGCCCGTATTTTTTACTCCTATTTAATCTCATACAACGATAAAATTGTTTATTCATTTTTTTACTTCACAAGGTATTTTGTAATTTAATGCCTTAAGTAAAGTTCCATTAAAACAACCAATCATGCAAAATTGAAATAAAATTATTGAGCTATATCACACAAATTATAAAAAAAGATTTATTTATTATTCATTCTAGATAATATTTATCAAAAGAATAAATGAAAGGAATATCGTATGGGTAAAACTAAATTAAAATTAGCCGCTATTATCGGAGCTGTAATTCTTAGTTCTTCGATGGCTTTTGCTTCACTTGAGGAGGCAAAAGATTTAAAAATCATTAGTTATAATGTCTATAATGGCATGAAATTGGATGAGTCAGAAGGAAAACAAAAATTTATTGATTGGGCGAAAATGCAGGATGCCGATATTATTGCTTGGCAAGAAATGAATTTTTTTACTCGTGAAAAACTTG
>CAMLMY010000066.1 GCA_946481345.1 uncultured Gilliamella sp.
TCCCCGATATAACCTGTAAACCACCTGCGATACACAAAGCTGTACCAACCGCACCTCTTTTTTGCATTCCTTTAGCAAAAAGGAAGCATCCTTCAGTAATGGAAATCACACTGCTAATTATGCCCATAACACCTACAGCACCAGCTGAGATTTTAAATACACCATTAACTAACGTGCTTAAACTTGCCCGGTTGGTAATAAATGTTCTGACAGCTTGACTCAGCGTTAAATCAGCAAATTTAAGCAATTCATTTATGGTATTTGTGAATCCCGCCACAACTTTATAAAAACCAAACTGTACATCACGCTTAATTTCATAGCGTATTGTTTCGCCAATCGAGTTATCTTCTAATTTTTTTAAATTTTCCTGATATTGGATATAAGTAACACCTGCTTGTAATCCAGCTGTTAACAACTGACTGCTTGCAAGACTAACACTTATGGCATTCACTCTTGTGGTAGGATTTAATCCTGCATTTTTAACTGAATCTAAAATAGATTCTCCTTTCATTTTTTTAATATTATTATAGCTTTGAATGAATATCTTTTTTAAATCTTTAACTGGGAACCTCATTACCGATGGATCGCCTAAAAAATAGCGGTACACTGCACGGAAAAATGTCCTTCCACTGGCCAGGATTCTTGGTGAATTCCCCACTTCAACTATTTTATTGGCCATATCTATATAATTCAAAGTACGGTCAACAGCATCCCAGTCAGTTTCGGCTTGTTGACTACTGTCCGATACCGTATAATCAAACGTTGGTAATGGAGTGGCACTGTGGGATAACGGCTCAAAATAAGTCTGTATTGAATTTAATTCAAGGGCCGGGATGTTTTGTAACTGTAAATATAATATTAATTCCCCATTAATAATTAGGCCACTTTCAATCATGAGTTTTTTGGCATTTTGTTTGATCAAACTGTCTTTTTGTGTTTCAGCTTTCTCAGTAGGGCGATTAGTTATTCCTGAAGATACCCGTGTTAATAACATGGAGTAAAGCGTTAACATTAATTGACCTTTTTCACTGAAAAAACTCTCATCCAATTGGTTTTGGGACTGTTCAGCTTCAAGTTCTTGTAAAATGATTTTAGTTTGTTGTTGTCGTTCCTGCTCTGCTTTCAGCTGGTTTTCTTCCTGCTGTTGCAGATGTTTTTTAATTTCTTCATTATTGGTTTCATGCGTTAATTGTGGTTGGAACTCAGAAATTGTCGACAGTTCATCTTCCATAATTTTAAGACGTTTATGTAAAACAAGCTCCCAAAAACTGCCTTTTTTACCGTCAATAATATGATAAAGCAGACTATTTTTGTTATTTAGTAATGTATCCCATACGGCTGTTTGTTCTTCGGTCTTAATGCCGCCTAAATAAGCAAAATCAATTAAGGCTAAAAAATCGGTTAGATATCCAACATGGTTATTGGATGCATTGGTATCACACTCAATCAGCCAAAATTCACAATCATTAAACTTATTGATTGATTTTGGTGCATATTCTGAACAACCCTCAAATCCAAATAGCCATGTTAAATAATAAAAATAATCTTGTGAAAAATTTGATATTGACTCCAAAATAGCATTGTAATCCGCTTTATCTTCCTCAAGAAACTGTCTCTCTTTTTCCAAATCAAGTAAATTATCATATTTAGCTCGTTCTTTCGCAATTTTTTCTTTAGTAGCTTGTAGAATAGTATTATCACATCGGAACGCTCGAACATCTTCATAAGAAAGGTATGATTTATTTTGTCTTTTTTGCATCTTTTCCAGTTGTTTACGCTTTTCTTCTTCACTCAAAGTGATTTCGATAAGCCCTTCATTTAGATATTTTTTTGAATTTGGCCAGGTATATGTCTCCACTCTAGAGCCGGCTTGCACTTTAGTAATATAATCATAATAAATCATATCTTTGGCTTGGGATATCTCTATCGATTCAATTTGGTTTCGATAATCATTAATAAGTGATAGTGTTTTACGTAGGTGAAGACGCTCTTCACTAAAATACTTGCTTTTAGCAACTGAAGTTTTCACTACCGCATGATAAGCTGGCTTATATTCTTCTATGTCAAAAGTTTTTTCCTCTGATTTTTCTATATTTTCATCAAGACTTTCCTTGAGTTTTTCATCTAACCGTTTATTGGACTCAAATAATTTTCTAAAGTGCTCATCTATTTTTTTATTATATATTTCTTCCGCTTTTACAACCGATTGCGCTATCGGTTCAATTTTTAACTGACGCTGTAGACTTAATTCTTCAGCAATACCAAATGGATCTTCAACAATAACGACCGGTACAACATATTTGCCCGATTGTTGAAATTTTTTAATCTGGTCTTCCAATTTTCTAGATTCAGCCTCATATTCATATTCTACGCCGTTTCCTTTTTCTGCGCCTTTTCCTTTACGGTCGCGTAGTGAATTGAATTTATGGGCAGTTATAAAGGTGTTTTCGTCTTGGATTAACTCTTTTTGATTGTTCTCATCATTATTTTCATTATGCACTATCATTTTTGGATCAACGGCTAATTCTAATAATGAATTTGCAGATTCTAACGAACTAAATCTAAAACTGCGTTTTCCCCCTTCAGTAAGCTTATCAGGATCTTTGTAAGACTCTTCATTCAAATTTATTTTGGTAAAGCGTTTTAATGCAGTATCTAACTCAATCGTTTTTGTGTTGCGTTCAACCACTTGAGCTGCTTCATCTTGCGATTCAGATGAATCTTGCTCTTTCTTAGAGGGTAAATCGATGGTAAGGGAAGATTCGTTCATCAATTTAAGGTATTTTTCAATTGTGCTGTTTTTCCCTTGTGACCAAGCTCGGCGAGTATAGGCTATATAGGCTTCGCCTTCATACACACTGGTATCTATATTAATAAAAGAACCGGGTATATGGTGATTATTGCTGCCTTCAGTACAGCCTGTAGGAATTTCTTTAACATTGCGTTCTTTAACATCGGTAATGGTTTTATGACGAAATACACCTGATGGAGTGACTTCATATCCCATAAATTCCCAACCTTTTTGTTTATGTTTGACTAGAATATAAACATAACCTACCCGTAAGGTTCGATACACATATTTATGAGTAATTAAATCCACTTCCGGTTCACGATTGTCGTCAGAGAGTTTTTTCTCAGCGAGACCAATATTATGAGCTGATATAAAAGTTGCACTAACCGGTGCTTTTCGGACTAAAAAAATCGGAAAACCTTTACGTTCACATACACCACAGTTGCCATTGGCTAAAGGTGAATGAGAATCCTTTCCTTTATCCAGTTCACCATAAATTATTCTATCTTCTAAATCTTCTGCTTTTTTTTGTTTTTCTTTGCTTATTGTTTCTGTTTGTTCTGTATTTTCTAAATTACCGGTCATTGTTTCTTCCATTATTCATTCTTATTTATTTTAGTTTTTGCATTCATACTTGACCAATGACTGATAATTGAGATTAATTTTTCATAACTTACTTGATATTAGTCTTAAGGCTTAATCAATTTATAACGTATACCATCTTGATATAATTTATCTCCCTTACCTACATAAAATGTTACGACATCTCGGTAAGTTTCTTCTGGTAAACTTACTGTTATTGGTTCATATATAGCATTGAGTTTATTTTCTGAATTTAACACCCAATCCGGTACATTAATTACATGATAATTATAAGTAACATAAAAATTGGTTTGATTGTAACTATAACCCTTTGCACGTGTATATTCATTTTTTTCGACATCTGTTACGTCCCCTACCACTATCTGACCATAACAAAAGTAATTTTTATATATTGGTCGGGGCCCATTTGTAATAATATCTTGATAACGGTACTTTTCCCCTAATTCGGTCACCTCATAATGATAAAGTTCGGGGTGTCCTTCTACCGGCTCACGAATTAATAAGCCAATCTCAGCAAATAAAGGCAATGTTTTGGCAAGATCTTCCTTATTCCAAATATCCCACTGAATATCATCTTCTAATACTGGCTCATCGGTATAAGGGAATTTTACGTCACCTACATAGTAGCAAAAGTCGCCTTTTAGTATAGTACTAGCATGCACTTTGTCCCAACCATCTTTAATTCTTCGCTTAAACTCTTCTTTGTTATAGCAACCCAATAAAGTACTAATAGTTAAAACCATAATTATTAATTGGCTTATTTTAATTAAATTTAATTTCATGAGAATATCTCGCTTTTTACAGTATCGTGTATCACGATTGGATGAGTTTCAACACTTTTATTTTGGTTATTTTTGATCATTTTTCCTTTAGGCCAATATAGAACTTGCAAGTAGATTTCATTATCAACAGGGAAATAACATTCACCCGTTTTATAATAAATTTTAAAATATCCTAATTTTTTACCGTCTTTATCGGCCGCATCTTTATAGGATTCAACTCGGCCAACTTTACTTTTTCTCAAATCTTTTTCTCGGGTCACTGGTTTTAAAGGCTCGGGACGTTTAACCAAAATATCCGTTGGCGAATTATCGACAAACTCCAGTATCGGATATTCCACACCTTTACTAATTTTAACCGTAGCGACTTCGTTGCTTTTAGGATCATAAAAACGAAGCATACCCTCATAATCACTAATAAACTCATTGTAATTCGGTAAACCAAGCGACATATAAACCTCTTTACTCGCTGAGTCAACTGCCGTAGAAATTGGGAATGTCGTCACAATTTTGGTAGAGGCCTCTATTATATTTTTTCTTGTTCGTGTTTTATCTGAATAAAAGGTTGAATTTCCTAATTGTATAACGGCATAAACTCCACTTCTTGCCACCATGTAATCATTAATTGCCATTGCCATACTATCAAAACTTGATGAATAGGCCTTACCTTTATCGGTTGGCTTTTTTAATCCAAATAAACAGTAATTAAACCAGATTTGCATGCTGTTCCAATCATCGGATTCATCTTTAAATATGCTTAAGATAATCATTGATACAAAAGTGGCAACTACTCCTAAAACAAATAATACACCAGCAATTGGTCCACCTAATAAACTTAACAATCCCACAGATTGCATCAAGGTAATAAAACCGGAAAACATTTGTAAACCGCCAGCTATCATATATGCTGTCCCTACTTTACCGCCTTTTGACCACCCTTTCATCATTAGCATACCACCTTCGATAACTGTGATCACTGAGGTTACTATGCCAAAAACGCCTGAAACGGCTACTGATGTTTTAAGTACACCATTACTAAACATTCTTAGAGTTCTACTTGCATCTAAAATCCCTCTAAATATCGGTGCCAGAGTGTTATTGAGAAAGACCATAACTTCATTAATTAAGGAGGAATAATTTCATTAATCCTTGTTGCCTTCCTAAAAAACTCAGCCATATAGTTTTTGTATTCATACATGACCAATGACTGATAATTGAGATTAATTTTTCATGACTTACTTGATATTAGTCTTAAGGCTTAATCAATTTATAATGTATGCTATTTTGATATAATTTATCTCCCTTACCTACATAAAATGTTACGACATCTCGGTAAGTTTCTTCTGGTAAACTTACTGTTATTGGTTCATATATAGCATTGAGTTTATTTTCCGAATTTAATACCCAATCCGGTACATTAATTACATGAAAATTATAAGTAACATAAAAATTGGTTTGATTGTAACTATAACCCTTTGCACGTGTATATTCATTTTTTTCGACATCTGCTACACTCTCTACCACTATCTGACCATAACAAAAAGAATTTTCATATATCGGGTCACTTCCGCTTCTATCAATATTTTGATAACGGTACTTTTCCCCTAATTCAGTCACCTCATAATGATAAAGTTCGGGATGTCCTTCTACTGGCTCACGAGTTAATAAGCCAATCTCAGCAAATAAAGGCAACGTCTTACTTAGTTTTCTTTTATTCCAAATATCCCATTGAATATCATCTTCTAATATGGGCTCATCGGTATAAGGGAATTTTACGTCACCTACATAGTAGCAAAAATCGCCTTTAAATTTGGTGCTAGCGTGAACTTTGTCCCAACCATCTTTAATTCTTCGCTTAAACTCTTCTTTGTTATAACAACCGAATAAAGTACTAATAGTTACAACCAGAATTATTAATTGGCTTATTTTAATTAAATTTAATTTCATGACAATATCTCCCTTTTTACAGTATCGTGTATCACTATTGGATAAGTTTCAACACTTTTATTTTGGTCATTTTTGATCATTTTCCCTTTAGGCCAATATAGGACTTGCATATAGATTTCGTTATCCAAAGAGAAATAATATTCACCCGTTTTATAAAAAATTTGAAAATACCCTAATTCTTTATTTTCTTCATCTACTGCTTCTTTATAGAATTCAACTCGGCCAACTTTACTTTTTCTCAAATCTTCTTCTTGGGTCACTGGTTTTAAAGGCTCGGGTCGTTTGACCAAAATATCCGTTGGCGAATTATCGACAAAGTCCAGTATCGGATACTCTTCACCTTTACTAATTTTAACCGTAGCGACTGGATGGGCTACACTAATTAGTACCAATTTTATAAGGTCATTGTTATGATAAACCAACAAT
>CAMLMY010000067.1 GCA_946481345.1 uncultured Gilliamella sp.
AGACAGTTTGATTCTTATTTTAGTTACATAAGCTGAAAGTAGTCGCGCCATAAAAATTATCAGCGGCTATTTTTTTATGTTTTCCTAAAGGAAAAATTGGATCACGTCCGGCAACTGGGGAAGAAAAAACTACTGGTGGGGAAAGATCAGTTTATTTTTAAGGTTGAAAGGTTAACAATAAAAAAGGAAAGTGAGGTTTATATGTGGAGCTTAGTCCAACTATATTTTAGACGTGCTGGTTTCAGAACATTGGTTCTCTATTTATCAGCTCTGTTTCTGGCGGCGACTTTTATTACTAGCATTATTCTCAGTGGCCTGTGGCGGGATAATAAATTAAGCAGCATTCTACCTGCTCAATTTAATAAGACTAGTCCAGCTATTCAAGCCAGTATGGTCTTTTATTATTTTGAGACCTTATTTATGCGAGCCGGAATTATCTTATTAGAAGGTTTTTTAAGTTATCAAATAATTGCCCGCGCTTTTGAAGATCGGACGATTGCTCAACTGCTTACTTATCCTATTTCTAGAACTAAGGTTTATTTAGGTATGTTATTTGCCATTTTTCTGATTTCAGGACTCGTCTTATTGATACTGCATTTTTTAGTAATAATTATATTTTATCTAATGCTTAAAAATTTCCGGTTATTAAACTTGGACACTTTCTTGTTCAAAGATTTGGTTTTGGATCTGGGCTTTATTTTGGCGGGTTTATTGTCCGGTGTAGTGGCCATGTTCAAAAACAAAGTCGGCTACATTATCGGCAATGCGATTTTTCTGTGTGTTATTTTGGGCAACGCCACTGTTTCTACCTATAAAAATCAAAATAATAATTATTTGTTCTGGGCTTTGCTAATAATAGTGCTGATGACTCTCAGCGGCAGTTTTTTGGCACTCAAAAAGTTTAATCATCTGAATATTTAACAGCTAAGCTGCTCAGCTGAAAAAATGGGAGGATTGATCATGCAATCAAATCATATTATTTTAAAAATTTGTCATCTGTCGCAATCTCTAAATAATAATCTGATTTTAAAGGATGTTAATCTGAATTTTCAAAGCGGTAAAATTTATGGATTAGTCGGGACTAATGGTTCCGGAAAAACGACCTTAATGAAAAGTATTTTAGGACTTAATTATGTGGATAGCGGCCAGATCATTTTTAATGAGATCAATATTGAAAATGGCCAGCATGAAATTCAAAGAGCCCAGATAGGAAGTTTAATTGAAGAACCGCTTTTTCCAAATAACTATACCGTGCAGCAAGTATTAGCTGAACAACAAGCGTTGCTGAAGGTCAAAGTTACTAGAAATTATTTAGAGAAGCTGCTGTTGTTACTGGGATTAAATCGAAAATTAGAAACAAAAGTGAAAAATTTATCTCTGGGTTGGCGAAAAAAACTGGGAATTCTGCGCGCAATTTGTAATTTCCCGCAATTATTACTCTTAGATGAACCCTTTAATGGATTAGATCGCTTATCTGTTCACCAAGTTGAAGAGATATTAACATTTTTAGCGCAACAAAATACCTGTATAGTTATTGCCAGCCACCTCATTCAACAATTACAAGAGCTGGGGGCTGAATTGTATTGGGTAAAAAATCAGCAAATCTCACTTCTTAGAAGAGCAGATAAGCGTCTGGCAGACTATTAATTTAAAACATTTCAATAAAGGAAGACGAAATTTGCCAACTACAGCCAAATCCCTGATAAAAATAAACTTTTTGTTCATCTTAACTTTTTTTATTAATATCATAGCGCCTCTTAGTAATGTAGCCTTTGCTTTAATAATTAAATTATTAATAGATGATGGTGTCAGTAAAAATATTACCGGTCTTTATTATCATTTAGGGGTAAGTATAGTAATAGTTATTTGCTTTGTTTGTCTTAATTATTTAGCCAAATTTTTAACTAATCTTTATTCAGCAAAAAGAATTACGGCATCTCGGTTATTTTTAATGCAAAAGATTTTAGAAATGAGTTATGCAGCCTTTAATCGTCAAAATACTAGTGATTACCAACATTTGTTACTAAATGAAACGCAGCAATTGGGAGATGATTACCTGAAAGGCTTTTTTCAAATAGCTCGTAATTTGATGTTAATCAGCGCTTCTTTAGGAGCTATGTTTTATAGCGAATTTTGGTTGGCTTTACTGATATTGATCGCTACTGCATTGCCCCTCGGGCTGAGTGGAATTTCCGCTAAAAAAAGTGAAAAACTCAAAAACCAGGCACTAATTCAAGAAAAAAGCTATGTTAATAAGATTAAAGAGATCATTAGTGGTTATGTCACAATCAAAAATTATCAAGTAGAAAATTATATAAGTACTATGTACCAAAAATATTTAAATAGTTATGCAAAATCGCAGTTACGTTTGCGGGGTAATGAAGCGCTCACGGCTACGGTTTCCGAATTATCCGGCTTGGTGGTCTTTTTGGTCGCCTTTGGCGGAGGGATGATATTAACGGCCCAAGGATATACGACGATTGGCAGTGTGACTGCCATTGTGCAGTTGGTTAACTTTGTCGTCCTGCCCATCAATGATTTGGGGTTACTAATCTCACGTTTTCAGAGTTCCAAACAGCTCTTAGCGCCCACAATTCATCAGCCACTAATTGCTCGTCAACCTGATTTAAAGAACAAACGAGGGACCTTAAAAAAGGAAATTAAATTTGAGCAGGTAGATTTTAAGTATGCTCCCAACAGTGCCAGGGTCTTGAAGGATCTGTCCGTAAACTTTATTATTGGGAAAAAATACGCAATTACCGGGAAATCCGGCAGTGGTAAAACTACTATTTTTAAGCTGTTATTACAATTATTTCAACCAGATCAAGGCCGAATTGTGATTGATCAGGATAATTTGCAGGATTTATCTTCTGCCTGGTGGTATTCCCAGTTGGCGATAATTCCTCAAGAAGTATTTATCTTTAATGATACTCTCAAAAATAATGTCACTCTGGGCCGTGATTTTTCGGATGCGGCAGTTCTTAGTGCACTGCAACAGGCGGGATTAACTGATTTTTTAGCGACCATACAAAATAATTTGGCTTATTCTTGTGGAGAGAATGGCAAGAATTTGTCCGGGGGACAAAAGCAGCGGCTGTCGATAGCTAGAGCATTTTTAAAGGCGAAGCCGATTGTGTTATTTGATGAAGCTACTTCGGCTCTGGATGAGAAAACCGGGAATGATATTGAAAATACTTTATTACAAAAACAGGAGCTCACAGTCATTGCAATTACCCATAAAACTAATATTTCTGGCTTGTATGATCAAATATTTAAAATGGACCAGGGAAAGTTAATAACTGTTTCTGCACCCTCATTGGAGAACCGCTTGCTTTGAGGAGTCTCTAATTTTAAAATCAAAAATAAAGATCATCTCACAGTCAGGGTAAGTTTCCAGAAAAATGGGAGTTGGAATGATGTTAGTAATATTGGTGGCGGGCGTACAATTTTTAGTTTTGCAGTTGTTTAATTTTGTAGTCATAAAAAATGAGCTGGCTAGAAATAAAAGAATATATTATTTTTTTTTATGCTCCTGATAACACCGCTTGGGGCTTGGCTGTCCTCGATTTCTTCGGTAGTCAGTGGTTTATTATTTACCTTTGTTTTAATTCTAGTGAATTATTACGGCAGTCAATCCCATGCTCTTGTAACTTTATATCCTTTACTGTGTTTAGTAATGAGTTTGGCAGTTTTTTTAATTTTAGACAGTTTGGTAATATTTCTTGATATAGCGCCCTTACTGAACTCTGCGCTTTATATTATTTCATTTTTGGTAGGCGGTATTGGTTCCTGGGGGCTGCAGAATTTCTTACTGAGCCAATTTTCGGATATAATTTTTCAAAAGAAAATAAATCGGTTTTTTCTAATTAATTTTTTAGTTATCATTTTCATCTTAATTCTCTCTACTTTTGAGGTGAATTTAGCGAACTATCTTCAGGTGGATAAATTAGTCATAGAAAGTATCTTTCTTGTTATCTTGATTGTTTTTATTTTATTACTGGTTATTTATTTTTTATATAATGTCCAAAAAATTAGAGATGCTAATTTGGAACAGCAGCTTCGCCACTTGGAAGATTATTCGAAAGTCTTAGAAAAGAACTTTAATGAATTAAGTAAGTTCAAACATGATTATATTAACGTTATTTCTTCTTCACTGCTCTTTATAAAAAATAAAGACTTCACCGGTATGCAAGCTTATTATAAAGAAGCGTTGCAGCTTGTGGATGCTTCCTTTACCTATGAGGATTTACGAATTAGTGATTTACAGAATATTAGTCCCAGATCAGTTAAAGGCTTTTTAGCTTATCAGTTGCTCTCTTCTTACCAAAAAAATATAAATATTCATTTTGAATGTTTGGAGCCCATTCAAATAAAAAAAGATGATACCATGTTGATAATTGCGATGATAGAAATAATTTTACAAACGGCAATTACCTATGTATGCCAACATAAGGGTCGGCTTGATTTTTTAATTACAAAGGCAAATAATGATATATCTTTTGTAGTCCGCTATTCACTTCGCCCAGCTGATGCCCGACCACCAAAAATACATGAGATTTTTGCGTACACGCTTTCTCAACATTCGACCTATGATACTAAAAATTTAAAAGAACTTATTACGGCTTCTCAAGATATAGAATTACTAAGTAGTTATAAGGACGGCTTTTTGGTTCAAGAAATTCTTATTAATAATGGGGAATCATAGGATGGATATTTTAATTTGTGAAGATAACATTGAACAATTATATGAATTACAACGTATAATTAAAGAAATTGCCCAAAAGAGCGTTTTTAACATCAGAATCTATCTGGCCACAACTAAAGCCAATGAGTTTTTTCAAGTTTTACAAAAGAAATGTTATCAACCCGGCGCTTTATTTATTTTAGATATAGTTTTAGGTCCCAAACAGCCCACAGGGTTGCAATTAGCGCAAATGATCAGAAAAAATGATGCTTGGTCTTCAATCGTATTCTTTACAACATATTCAGAAATGGCCTACTTGACTTTTGACTATCAGCTAGACGCCCTGGATTATATATTGAAAGATGAAGTTGCCGGATATAAGCGGAAAATCTCTGACTGTATTCAAAAAGCTTATTTAAGGCAGAACCATACACCTGATGCGCACTTAGAGGAATATCAAACTCTGCCTTTGAAAATCGGTTCGAAATTATTACGGATTCGCGAGGCTGACTTTATTTATGCACAAACTTCTCTCAATAAACATCGGATTATGATTGTGACTGTTAACCAACAATTGGAGATTTATGGATCACTAGCTAAATTACTGCTTCTATCGGATAATTTGTGCCGCTGTCACAAGTCATATATTATTAATAAAAATAAAGTTAAAATTTTGGATTTACATAATATGGAATTAGTTCTGGTGGATAATATTAAATGCCCCGTTTCACGAAAATACCTTAAAAAAATCAAAAAGGAATTGGGATATTAGAATTAATAGTCAGATATTGGAAAGCTGTCAACCTTGCCAAACGCTGCTACTAAATTATTTTTAGAGATAATAATTAAGAAGAAAATTATTATATTC
>CAMLMY010000068.1 GCA_946481345.1 uncultured Gilliamella sp.
CCAATAATTCAACCCCATTAACCTGATATGAAAAAATATGCATAATTCTAACTACAGCGTTCAATTTTTAGAAAAATTGACAAAATATTTAATAACTTAAAATTAATTCGCCACCTATTTATGTTCATAACGCTAGGAATGTGATCAATCTCTCATTAACAAAATATCGTAATCTGAAAACCAAATTTGATAATAAAAAAGTTTTAACAGATAAATTATAGTTCAATCAGAAACATAAAGATTTTCTCTTATCAATAACATAATGCAAGGAGTTTTAAAAAATGCCTAAAATAAAAAATCCTATTATACCTGGCATGTCACCTGATCCATCTATTATACGGGTCAATGATACTTACTATATTGCTACATCAACTTTCCATTGGCACCCTTCAATACAAATTTTTCAATCTAATGATTTATCAAATTGGAAACTAATTGATTATATTTTTAAAAATGGTGAAATCAAACTTTCTGGAACCAATACACCTGCGGGTATTTGGGCTCCTCATTTATCTTATGATCCGATCAATAAAAAATATTGGTTAATTTATTCTCACATGGTTAGCATGGCTGGAAGAGAATTTAATGCTGATGCTTATGCAGTTCATGCAGATAACATAAAAGGTCCTTGGTCAGATCCTATTTATTTTACTTCCATTGGTTTTGACCCTGCATTATTTCACGATGATGATGGCAAACATTATTTAACGATCTTAGAATGGGAAACTCGCCAAGGTTATCAAGCACCTGGAAATATAGTAATAGCAGAAGTAGATTTAAATACAGGTAAAGTCATTAGCCCATGGACAAGAGTGACCAATGGATTTACTACTCGAGGATGTTCTGAAGCTCCACAAATTTATAAAAAATTCGACTATTATTATCTAATAATTGCTGCTGGTGGAACTGGTTATGCTCATGGCATTGAAATAGGTCGCTCTAAAAATATTTATGGACCTTATGAACCACATCCGTCAAGAGAACCAATAGTCACGTCATCACCCAATCATTTATTTTCATTAGGTGACCCCGATGCTGGTCATTTTGAAATGTACAATCCAAATTCAATAATGCAAAAAGCCGGTCATGGTTCATTATTTGAGGCACAAGATGGTGAGTGGTACATTGCTCACTTAATGTCTAGACCGCTTAGTGGGACATTGTTAAATCCTTTGGGTCGAGAAACGTCCATACAAAAGATGAGATGGACCAATGATGGCTGGTTAGAAATGGCCGACGGAACAAATTTAGCTAAAATGGAGTTTGATTATTCATTACCTATTGGTAGCGAAGTCAGCCATGATGTTATTGATGATTTTGATAAAGAGTATCAATTAGAATTTATGACACCATATAGAGCGCAAACACCTAATTGGGTAAATACCCATGAACGACCGGGACATTTGCGAATATATGGACAAAATTCACTATTCTCCCAATTTAACCCATCAATTATGGCAACAAGAGCAACATCTTTTAATTATGATATTCAAACTAAAGTAGAGTTTCATCCTGAGCATTATTCACAAACGGCTGGAGTTGGAGTGTATTATGATTCTAATAATTGGATCTACTTACATTTAACTCACAGTGAACAACTAAACGCTACCATCCTTACTATTTTACAAGCAAAACTTGGGACTCGAATTGAATTTGTTAATCATAGAATAGTAATACCTAATGAACAAGTTGAACTCAAATTATCATATCGAGATGGATTTGTTTCACTCTTTTATCGAATTGAGAAAGAGGAGTGGAATAATATCATTAATCAGATAGATGCTACTTATTTGTCTGATGAAGGAGTAAATGGAGAACCTGGAGAAATAGGTGGTTTTACAGGATTATTTAATTTTATCGCCTCAGTTGATACCTACCAACATCAATCCTACGCCGATTTTGATTATTACTACGTGAAAAATAATCAATAATATTAAGGAAGACATCATGAAAATAACAATTCCATTAACTCGACTAGTTCCTGGACTTATTATTGGACCTGCCACTTGGTTAGGTCCCTACATTGCAGCAGCCAGTCTATTTTTACCCGCTTTAATTCAACAACTTGATGAAACAAATAAAATTACATTATTAGCGCTATTTTCAAGTTGTGGTATGGTTGCTGCAACAATATCAAACATGTTGGCAGGTTATGTATCTGATAGGACTTATTCTAGATTTGGCAGTCGCACACCATGGATTATAATTGGCGCAATTGCGTTTATGTTATCAATGATATTAACATCAACCGCCAACAGTATACCCTTTTTATTATTTTGTTGGATATTAGCGCAAACTGCCTTAAATTTTATTGTGGCGCCAATGGTTGCTTGGCTTGATTTTGCGGCAGAGGATAAAAAAGGAACCGCATCAGGTGCTTATGGTGGCCTGGGTATGGCACTGGGTAATAATGGATTTACAATTATTGCTGCAATGTTCTTAGGTAGTTTCCGATTAGGTTTCATTGTATTTGGGATAATCACTTTTATCGGTACATTAATATCAGTCTTTATTGTTCGTGAACCGTCTAATTTGGACAAAAAAAACCAAAATCAGGTAAAACAAGATGATAATAAACAAAAAAGCTCGTTAGCTATATTTCCGAGATGGTCAATTGGTCGTGATTACTACCTAGCATTAATAGGTAAACTTTTTCAAGGAATTGGCAATTTTACAATCACCGGTTATTTGCTATTTATTATGACTGACTTTATGCATACTGACTCATCTGAAACTCAAAACTCAATTCAGTTAATTAATTTGGTTATGCTTATATTTGGCATTTTGATGGGATTCATTGCTGGACCAATCTCCGATAAATTGAAAATTCTCAAAATTCCAGTTGGGTTATCAACAATATTTTTAGGTATTGGCGCGTTAAGTTTAGTTATTGCTCCTAATCATATTGGTATTTTGATTTATGCATTCGCAGCTGGAATTGGTATGGGTGTTTGGAACTCTTTAGATAATTTATTAAATTTAGAAGTTATTCCCGACAAAAATAGGGTTGCATTCTTTCTAGGCGTTTATAATTTAGGTAATACAGCAACTCAAGCTTTAGCACCAATAATTGCTGCTTGTGTAATATCACTATTCGGTTTTGGAGCAATATTTATTACGTCCTTTGTTTTTGCAATGTTGGGAGGAATATCAATACTTTCAATCCGTTCAGTAAAAAGATAAACATCTAGAAGTTAGGAAAATGTGAATAAATATTCTGTTTTCCTTTCATTTTATAAAAAATGATCTTAATAATATGACGCCTATAGATGATTAATGGTTGCAAATTTACTTCTAAAATCTTTAGGAGTCATTGCATAAAACTTTTTAAATAAAAAATAAAAATATTGTACTGATGGATATCCACATTGCTGAGAAATAGCCTGAATAGACAATGATGATTCAATTAATAGATATTTAGCTCGATTAAACTTTTCTTCATGAATCACTGAATGAATGGTTTTACCTAATGACTCTTTAAAACGTATTTCTAAATTAGAGCGAGAAATTTGCATATCAGAAATAACTTGCTCAACTTTAATGCCTTTACAGGCATATTTTCGAATATAGTGCATTGCTTGAATAACATACGGATCTTGTATTGAACGATAATCTGTTGAACGCCTCGCAATAATTTTTTTGGGCTCAATCAATAAAGGAGAGGTGGAAACTTTCCCTTTAGTTAAGCGTTTATGCAATAGACTCGCTGCGTTAAAGCCCATCTCTTCTGTGCCTTGTTTTACGGTCGATAAAGAAACCATTGATAAATTATTTATCACTTCTTCATTATCAATACCAATCAAACATAGTTCTTCTGGTATTTTTAAGCCGACCATATCACAAGCTTGTAAAATATGATGCGCTCTAGCATCATTTACCGCGATAATACCGGTATTAACAGGTAATGATAATAACCATTTGGACAATTTATCTAAACTTTCTTGCCAATTATCTAAAGAAGTTATCATTCCTTGATAGATAACGCCTTGATAACCTTTCTGGGTTAAAATTTTTTCAAAGATTTTTTCCCTTACGCCTGCCCAACGACAATATCGAGTTGGTGGTATACTATAAAAAGCAAATTGATGTATTCCTTTATCGCATAAGTGATTAAAAGCACTTTCCATGATGGCATAATTATCAGCCGCCACATAAGGAACTTTAGGATAACTAAAATCATCATGATACGAGCTACCCACACCAATTATCGGAATATCAACCTTGGTAAGCAAATCTTCAATATCAGGATCATCAAAATTAGCAATAATGCCATCACAATCTAAATGGAAAGAAGCTTTTTTATCGTAACGCAAAGTTTCTGATATATAAATATTCCAGTGAATATTATTTAATTTCAAAAAATCGCCAATACCTTTAAGAATTTGTCGATCGTAGATATTATTTGCATTAAATAATAAAACAACTTTGTAAGATTCATTCTTTATATTCATCATTGTTACACGTTAAATATGTTCACAATCAATATATTATTACTGTTTTTTAATGTTTAAAAATTTGAGTAAAATCACATAATGTTAACTAACATAAAATGAAACCGATCACTTTTATAAAAAATACTCGCTTTAATTAGCTTTTTGGCGACCTTCTTAATCACTAAACATGAGTGATATCAAAATAAGCATAAATTACAGTAAATAATTTAAACAACAAAAGAAGAGTAACAAAATAAAATTAAAACATTTTTATTATTTTTACCTAATACTAATAAAATTTAATTGAAACAGGCAAAGAACTTGTGGTAATACTTGACATTATGGCTGTTGGGGTCTAGAATCTTGCGACCCAAAACTTATATACATAATTTTTGGTCTACAGTTATTAATTACGTATCTAAAAAGCAATTTTAAATTTATTTTAATTAATCAGGAGCTTATTAATGGCAACAATTAATCAGCTGGTACGCAAACCGAGAGCGCTAAAGGAAGTAAAAAGTAACGTTCCTGCTCTTGAAGCATGCCCGCAAAAACGTGGTGTTTGTACACGTGTTTACACTACTACACCGAAAAAACCAAACTCAGCATTACGTAAAGTATGCCGTGTACGTTTAACCAACGGTTTCGAAGTAACTTCTTACATCGGTGGTGAAGGTCATAACTTACAAGAACATAGCGTGATTTTAATCCGCGGTGGTCGTGTTAAAGATTTACCTGGTGTTCGTTATCACACTGTTCGTGGTGCATTAGACTGCGCAGGTGTTAAAGATCGCAAACAAAGCCGTTCTAAATACGGTGTGAAACGACCTAAAGCTTAATGGAACTCCGTTAAGTAAGGCCAAACTAAATAATTCCATTTAACTCACTTGAGTTTTGGGTAAACCTGAAAAATTTATAACATATAAACGGAGTATTCCAATGCCACGTCGTCATGTTGCTGGTCAAAGAAAAATTTTACCTGATCCGAAATTCGGTTCAGATTTGCTGGCGAAATTTGTAAATATTTTAATGATAGATGGTAAAAAATCTGTCGCAGAATCAATCG
>CAMLMY010000069.1 GCA_946481345.1 uncultured Gilliamella sp.
AAGACGGGAAAATGCATTTTGATAGAATTCAGGAATTGCATAATTTAAAGCAAAAAGGCTAGTAATAAAACAGGCTATAACAACCAGATCAACAAACTCGATTTTAGAATTATCATGGAGAACCGCTAGCCAAACACATCCTATGATAGTTACATTCAACAAAATAATGGCAATAAAATAGAGACAAGTATAAAAAATCTGATCATTATGTTCCTGACGAATAAATGCACAATAGTTATCATTGGCATAAATTAAGCGATCATCATGCAGTGGTAGGCTATGAGGGCCTTTATCCAGGTCGCCAAACCAACCAACGATCTGGGGGCGGTATTTTGAGGGCATTATTATTCTCCTTTTTAATTACTCATCGTGAAATTTATTACTATCTCGGTTAATTATCAATGGGATTTCGTTACAATCTGTGGTATCAGTGTAGATATTGATTTGATAACTTTTTACCAGATCACAAGCGAATGTGCCTGCTACCCATGTGATTGCCGTTAAGTCACTCTTTGGCTGGTTAGGGGTTGAACTTTTCAATTCGATTTTTTCAATATCATCAAAATTGGATTCCCATATCGCTTTACGGTTTATAATTGTTTTAAAGCTTTTACTTTCATAATGTTCAACAAAATAACTTTTTTGAGAAGTAACATAGTCTCTAATTTTTAAAGTTTCTTTATCTTTATCTTCATTTGTGTGGATTAGGATATTGTCATTTGGTGCAGGGTGCTTATTTATCTTGGTGGAGTTGATATTAAAGTTGAATTCAATAAAATCGGCATTGCTTTGGTCATTTTTGCCAAATAAACGAACTGATGCCTGCAAAGATTTGTTGGAAATGAATGTGTAATCTAAATATTGCAAATAAAAATAGATATGTCTATGATATAGTTTCATTCCATTATATAAACTTGGTTTTTTAAAAATCATAAATGTATCAATGCCTGAGATTGCAACCAAGTAATCATTAACCGAATGACCAAAACCAACAAAGGAATTTTGCTCTTCGTGATAGGCATCATATCCTAAATAGGCAAACTCTTTATGCACTCCAAAATAACAGCGGTTTAGCCAGTGATCGATAGGGGTAAAATTGTCATATTTTTTACTCAAAGCAATTAGATATATTCCTATTAATAATAATATAACGCCCCCACCTATAGCTAAAGTTGAAGTAGCTAATAAAAAAACAGCCCCAATACCTAAGATAGAAGCGCCTATAACTCTATAAATAAAATAACTTTTATCTTCCATATTCCACATGCCGAAAGCACTTTGTAACTCACCTAACGCTTCCAGTACAGTTATAAAGGCAAAAGCTTCTGCGATACTTTTAGAAATAATACCATTTGATTTTAATAAATTTTTAATTTCAGGTATTGATGCTTTGGCAGTGGTGGAACGCATAGCTTTTAATAATTGCATTTGCAATTTTATATCACGATATATGGCAACGGTATCGACACTGAGTAACGCTAATGAGCTTAAGTCGATAGCTAGCTTAAGTTGTTTCTGTTTTTGAGGTTTGCCCTCTTCAATTTTGTCCAATGCTTTAATGTCATCTAAAATATTTAACATGGTGATAACGCCCATTACCGCATTAACAGTATAGTTAAGTCTAGCGGCTTTCACATTTTGTCCAGTTCGTTTTGCTTGTTCATATCTCGATTGATTTTGTTCGATCTTTATTTTTTTGTTTTCTTCTTGATTCATCGCTTCAGTTTCTTTTTTTATTTCATATTCACGAGTTTTATCATCTCTTTTATTTTGGTTTGATTGGTGAATCGCTTCATCATTGGAAGCTTTCTGCCGATTGGTGATGTCAATTTTGCCTTCTAAAACAGCTTGCCGATTGACTAAAGTGACATATTTAGGCATTTTTGTTGCTAAAAAATTCTTAAAATCATTTGGATTGACAATCTCTTTATTTTTCAAAAAACCTACAACTAAGCCTTTACTGACTTCATCAGGAAAACAAAGCGTAAATTTAAGCGTATGGGTTGTTGGTTTTTTTACACCAACATCATATTTTGCATCTGTCACATCAAATTTTTCTAAAAAAGCAATTTCTGGACCGGTCAAACTGTTTTCGCGGAAAAGCGCCCCTTGTAATTGAGTCAATAATGCATAAACTTGTCGAATCTTTTCCGGCCTAACTTTTTTGGTAAACTCAACTGGATAGGCACCAATGTCACCTAAGTAAGCAAGCGAATCAAGCTGTTTTAAACGAGGCTCAATAGGTTGGAATTGTTTATGTGTTCTTAAGACTGAATATTTTTTTAGTGCTTGTTGATGCAGATATCGATTTTTTCCTACATCTGTCATTACACTGTTTCCCTCTACCATCTCGGCTAGTTGGTGGTTGATGGATGCTAAATGTTCGTTTAATTGTTTGAGTTCTTTAATTTTTTGATCTCTTATTTTTTGTAGCTTTGCATGCTCTTGTGGATTATATTTTCGATTGTTATTTAACTCTTCTTGTTTAGCGTTGATCTCTTGCCGTTTTTTTTCAATATCAAGTTCAACACGCTCTTTCGCTTTTTGCAGTTCCTTTTCTTTGTCGGTTTGGGTGTTTTGAGTCTTTTCTGCCTGATAAGTGTTATAAGCTAAAACCAACCCCGTTGATCTACTGATTACATCACGCCATTTTAGTAATGTATTATTATCTAAATTGACAAATGCTGGTGCATCAAGATTAATCCCCTGATTATTCTGATGTTCAATTACATAAAAAATACTATTATGGTTACTCAATAATTCGTCCCAAAGGGCGTTATCTTCATCAAGACGGACTTCCGCATGGGTAGAATCAAGCAGGATTTGCAAAACTTCTTTTATATAGCTGAGAGCTCTGATACTGGTAGAAAAATCAAATTCTTGTTGCCAAAAAGGCGCTTGATTGAACGTTGTTTGCTTTATTTTACTGTATTTTGAAACAAATTGTGCATTACCAAATAACCAACGCACATAAGTAAAATAGTCTTGCGACCATTCTTGATAATATTTTTCAATATCAGCAAAAGCGGTTTCTAATTCACCTTTGAAAGAATCAATTTTTTTATTATCAAGCTGTTCGTTTATTTTTTTTATTTTTTCGGCTTTCTCTGATTCGGCTTTTGCAATGTCATTTTGAGCTTTATCTAAAAAATCATTACCTGAATCATGTGCAGCGTCAATATCTTTTATATAGTCATACCATTCTTGTAACCGGGCAATTTCAGTGTCGTAAGCATTTTCAACTGAAGTACGGTAGTTCTCAATAAGCTGTAGGATAGTACGTTTTTTAAACATGTCCGGCTGATAATACTTAAACCGTTTTTTTAAAATAGGATTAACACTTTTATACAGTTGTTCACCACGTTTTTGATAAACCTGTGTTGCATCTTTTAGAGAAACGACATCACATTGTTGGTCATTCAGATCACTTTTTTGGTTATTCTTATTGTCTTCTTGATTGGTAAAAATATGCAGTTGTGATAATCGTTGGGAGTTGAGTTCTTGAGCAATGCCAAATGTATCTTCTAATACAACACCACAAGATATCGGTTTATCCCCGCTATATAGTTGACTGGCATGTATAGCATATTTTTGTTTCTGACTTTTTAAACTTATAAAAGGATGTACCGATTCAAAATTATTAAGACCTTGCTCACCAAAACGAAACTCCAATACTTTGCTGTCGTCATTATTAGATTCTTGATAATTACTTCCAAAAATATCTTTGAATGGTACCGAACGATGACCTGTTGCTTCGGCCGGTGAGTTTTTAAATTGTTTTATATTAATTTTTGTAAAACGGGATAATATGTTGCTATCTTGTTGCTTTAAATAATCATTGATTGTTTTTTCGCTCCAAGGTTGCGAAGTGTAAGCCACCCATGCATAAGTATAATGTTCTTCAAGATTAATAAATGATGCTGGAATGGTATGACAGGCATTTTTGCATGCTTTTGATATCGGTCTTGGCTGGGTATTGGTCAATTCATAAAGTTTTTTTAATCTAAGTGCCCCTTCAATACATTCATAGGCATGAAATATTCGGCTATTAATATCATCATCAAGTTGATGCATAACGTAGACATAACCGTCACGCAAAGTACGAAGTACATAGCTATAATACTCTAATTCTATTTCTGGTTTGCGATTGTTAAAATCTAAGGTTTTAGTGTAATCGGCTAATTCTTGATAAATGGGGTCAATGCTTTTAGTTAACAAAGATTGGGTTTTTATAACTGCTTGACGCAGTAAAAATACCGGAATTCCGACTCGACCACAAGCAAGGCAATTTCCTTTTGCTTCGTTTTGATTTTCTTTAGCAATGTTTTCTGTTTTTTTCATCTTATACTCTATTATTCTTGTTTTATCTGTTTTTGCTATTCTTTATCAGAAAGTAATTAGCTTTCAAAATTAATATTGGCGTTAATAACATGTTTTGAGAATGTGCCTGGTTCTTGTTGCGCTTTCCTAATTTGCTCAAATATTTGCGGATGTTCAGTAAAAACTTGATGATACCTTAATCCGTTCAGTCCCCAAAATAAGATATCGGTAGCATGGGTTAAGCCTAATTGATAAGCCTGTTCAACCAGTTGTGTTGATTGCGAAATCACATTTTCATTAAGCGGTAAATTTTTTTGTTCATCAAATTGTGACCGGTTATTCGACCATGCATTAACAAGCGTTCGAATCATCCTGAAATTTTTTAAGCGTTGACAGTAATTTGAACTCCAACTGATTGGCGTTTCGAGTGTGTTATCAGCAGTGAAACGCATAAATTTGCCACTATTAATGGATGGATAATAGTAGTTTTCAATTTGAGAAAATTGCGTTTTTAGCCATGCATTGTCTTCTTTTGAACCCACTTCGTGTAAAAATTGCATTCGAAAAGGTTCAAAAAAAGGATAATAAGGTTGTCGCAATGTTTGTGCGATATTATTACCAATCTTGATCAGTTGTTTTGCCAGTACCGATGGTTTGAGATCAGAGATAATATAAGCGCAAATATAGCGTTTAGACCATAAACATTCAATTTTGGTTTGTTGGTTGATTTCATCAAGCATCGAATCGGCAAAAAATTCATTTGGATCAGCAAGTTTAATCAGTGTCGGGCATATACTTTGATCATAATCCAAATCTGTACGTAATACTTGCGTCAATTTTTTTTCGCCAAAGGGTTTATCTTCACCAAATAGATCTAATAATGAATCGCGTGATAATGGACTTAATGAATTAAGTACCACTAAATTATCTACTAATAAATAGCGATATTTATTAAAGTTATCTTGATTATTTAATTCAGTTAGCATTATTAATCCGTTTCTGCGCAGTGTTTAACATTCAGCTCACTTGATTTTAATGTTATCGTTCTGTTTTGAGTTGCTGG
>CAMLMY010000070.1 GCA_946481345.1 uncultured Gilliamella sp.
ATCTTAACTTTAACTGTTTTACCTTCTTGCAATGATTTAGCCCATCCATTTTCTAGCTTTTTCCATAAGCTACGATTAAGGTTGGAATTCATTGGCAACATATTAATTTTTTCGCCAGGTCCATTCAGTATCGAAGCAATTAAATGACCACCTTCATCATCGGCATTACCTAGTTTACCTGCTTTCAATTGTTGGTAAGTATTTCTGTCTAATTTATCAAGTTTAAGCGTCGCCTCAACCCTTACCACTCTCCCTAAATGGTCAGTATGATATTTTTTATTACCATCTACAATATATATTTTATTAGGTTGAGGATTATTAAGTTCTTTATTCCAATTGCCTTTGCTACCTGATTCAGTTTTAATAGTTACCGTTTCATTAGTTACACTTTCAAGTTTATAGTGAGCTTTTGTTTTAACGTCCGACACCATCCATTTAATTCTTGAGTATTTTAATGTTCGCAATGAATGGGAAAAAGGTTCAACTAGCGAACCAAGCAATAACCCTTCTAAAACATTTTTTAAACGTCCTTCGGCAGCGCTGTCATCAGGATTAGCTTGCAAATACTCTGTAACCGGATTTTGTAGTTCTTTGAACGATTGGACTAAATTTGATAGCCGTTCTTCGTGAGGTGCAAAAACCGTAAAATCAGCGACCCCTCCAGCAATCGTGCTTTGACCTAGCTTACCCATTTTCGATATAGGTTTAATAAATTTGAGCGCTTTAGATGCTGGAATAAAACCGACTAGAAACTGGGTTATGCCATGAGTAAGTGTACCTGATATAGTTTCAGCTTCAGGAACTTTACCAAATTGAAGAGGATTCTCTGTTTCGACGTTAAAACCATATTTCATCGTTAGGTTAATTGTCAAGGAATCCCATGCTAAATCGGATACAGATTGCGCTGCATCACGAATCCCTCCTAATAATTGTAATGGTACATCATAATACCATGGGCGATTATCTTGCTGCTTATCAAAAACGATATCAACATATTGGGCGTTTACGGGTAAGCTAACATAAGCGTAACCACTGCTGTCTAACGTCCCTTGCTTCAGCATCTTCTGGCTAGCATTATCAAATATAGTAAAAGGTTGGTTCGCTAAATTATAAACTGTAAATTCAATATAATTATCTTGATTATCATATCTTGTTTTAAGTTCATAAGCTTTTACTTCATCTGGGGTTAATTTACGAGGCACTTTATTAACATTTGATTTTATAGGATTATTTTCTGGTTGTAACATCCCTGAATGATACTCAATCGGTATTTCAAATAAAATAGCCCGCTGTGACTCTATTGCCTCTTTTAGGGCGGCTGAGAACTTTTTATCATCTTTATTATAGGTATTCGTACCATAATATAAACCAAGCTCTTCAAGGGTTGGGTATAGGTTTTTACACTCATCTTGATGTTTAACGCAATATTTAATAATGTCATCCATCTTACTAGTATAATCATAGCGGACGGGTTTTAGCTTACTATCTTGAATAATAGTGTTAAATACAAAAGATCTGGGGCGAATGATTGAATTATCTTCTTTTTGTTTTTGTAATTCTTGCCACTGCCGTGTGGTCATTAATAAATAATATTTCATAATAACTATAATTTTTTATTTTATACACTACAACGATAATCTAAACAATATAGAAATCTAATCTACTATTTATTCCATGGGTTATCAATTGTTATCTTATTTTAAATTCCAAACTTTGAATGATATTTATTTTAGTTGTCTTTATTATGAAAATAACTGCTTTTAGAAATTTAACATCTATTATCATTTATTGAACTTCTCTTTTATGACTCAAGAAACTATAATCTTGCCAAGTAAAAGTTAGTTGTTTATCGGTGTGTGTTTTTTAATAAAATTGACGACAAGAGCAATATGATCCGCAACAGCGACCAGACAATAACTGACAACGCCCGTGACTATTGCCTAAATACTGATTCGTCAACAGAACGCACAACCACAAAATCAACAACGATTGCCGCTAATTATAATGTCGATGTTTATAGCAATTACCAGGTATCAGCAAATACAATTACAACTGCGGCACTCATGGATCACACCGTTGGCACTAACTCAAACTATGTGCATCACATCGGCATAGATTACACGCTAAACGTTGAGCGCAATCAAAAAACAACGGTTGGGCACGATTATAATTTGACTGTTCGCGACAACATTATTATTCGAGCGCGGGAAATTAGGGAACAGGTCGAAACGATCCGCAAAACCGTTGCGGGCACACAGCAGCAAATATTAGCGCCGTCAATTTGGTTAGGTTCTGGAGAAATAAACATTTCTCAGTTAATGCTCGACACCCTAGAACTCGTCGAACGCCTAGCCGATCTAACCGCTAGCCACTCACACCCGAACACCTCGACACCAACCAACGCAGACGCAATACGAGGCATTAAAACCGATGCCGAGCAGTTAGATAATAAATACTGACCGATTATAGCAAAATAATCTCCACGCCCTCACCTAGCCCGCTAACGCGGGCATTTTTTGTCTCAAATTTCGATATTTAAAAACTCTGTGACCAAATCGACGACCAAAACAAACATTCGACCTAAACGGCGCTACACCGCACCCGCCTACAGTGTTTGAACGTAAAATTTTTTCAGTTTAATTTTATTACAAAACAAATCGTAAAAACTTATTGTAAAAAGGATCTACGAGGATCATGGAAAACTGAAATAAATGAAAGATATTGCAATATTTTTCAGTTTTTTTAATTAAAAAAGATCGCAAATATTATTTATCATCATTATAAACAAAAATATTTTTATTTTAGGTGAGGTTTTTAAATGATTTTTTTATAGAGAAAAATAAATATCTATTTTAAAATCAGATAGATATTTATTTTGAAAACTGAAATTTATTAAGAGTTAATCTTGTATTTCACCGTCAATACAACCTACAGCAAAAGTATGCATCGGGCTACCGTCTTCACTACTAATCCCGCTAGCTATACCGAGTAATACAAAAGCACCAGTACTTAAATATTCATTCATCTCATTTATTTCTTGATGGTTAAATATAATAACACTTTTGATATTCGAATAATCAACATTTGTATTTTGTACTTTTAAGTTATCTAAATCTATCATTTCTTATTCCTCACCATTAATATTATTAGGAGAACTGAACAAGGTTGACCTTACCGCTCAACGAAACGGCGCCCTTTCGAGCCCTTGCCCAGCCCACCAAATTAATTATTGTACTTAATTAATGGTATTATATAAAAGATCCGAAACACAACATAGTGCGATCTTTGTCTCATTTCTATTTGAATTAGCATCAATGTATAGGCGGGTAAAGAGTTCTACTTATTCTAATTGTTGAGGTGAACTGAGCAAGGTTGGCATTACCGCTCAACGAAACGGCGCTCTTTCGAGCCCTTGCTCAGCCCACCATAGAACAGACGTGACTAAGCTTTACGCATAAAAATACCGCTGACGCGGTTCATACGTCGTTGAACAAACAAGATGCCAATCTTGACGTTAGATTTTGCTAACGTGAATCCACGTTTAACGAAAGAGTATTTTTATGTCAAGGGGTACTTAATAGCAAATAAACAGGCGAAGTATAAACCATATTTAAAAAATATTCACCGCCATTTTACCGCCACTTAAAAAGTTTCAATATTTTAAAGATGTTCAAACTGATAGATAACTAGTTGATTTTATTGGTGCCAGTGGTCGGACTCGAACCGACACGCTTTTAAGGGCGGCGGATTTTGAATCCGCTGCGTCTACCAATTTCGCCACACTGGCATTAGAAGTGTAAATAAGTAAACGTGGGCATTATACTAAGCTTTGTGATATCTGCAACAATTATTATCATAAAGCGCTTTGTTTGCCTAAAAATCAAGCTATTGCCAGCATTTATATCCTTTAGGTTTAATAGTATAGATATGTCGCTATAACTGATAGCTACATAGCAATATTAATATTTTGAATAACAGATTTTGTATATTTAATTATGCCATACAAATTATCTTCAATCGGATTCCATAATTCCATCTGAAATTGCTATAGGTTAATAATAATGTGACAGAGTTCAAAAAATTCAATCTTAATTGCCTAACAATGATTATCAGCGGTATATGATTGCTCAATCTGTTAATCAAAAAGGAGAATTATCCTATGAAATACAACCTTTGTAGTTTTTTAAAAAATATCTTTTTAGTAAGCGTCTTATCCGTTTTATATGTTACAAATTGTTTTTCATCACAGGGTATTGTTGATTCTAGTAAAACGATAAAAAGTCAAATATTAGGTAACGATGTCCATTATACGGTATATTTGCCTCCAGATTATCATAGTTCTAATAGAACATACCCTATTTTTTATTTTTTACATGGCGGTGCGGATGGTATTCATACCGATCCTTATACTCAGGGTAATTTACAAGCTCATTTGGATAATTTAATCAATTCTGGAAAGATAACGTCCATGATTGTTGTCACGCCTGATGCTACTAGAAATGGGTCTTTTGAAAATAATACCTATTATATGAATGATGCGGATGACCAGTATCTTTATGAGGATATGTTTATCAAAGAATTCATGCCTCAAATTGAAAAAAGCTACAGGGTAAATAATTTACCCAAATTTAGAGCCATTGGTGGACTTTCAATGGGCGGATTTGGCGCTGTTTATTATAGTTTACAATATCCCGGCCTTTTTAAGGCGACGGTAGCCTTAAGCGGGGCGTTTAGAACCAAAGAAGATATAATTTCAATGGATATGAATGTATACAATCGACGCTATGGCAAAGCATTCGGTTTAAACCTTGTAGGCGAAAGCAGAGTAAATAATAAATTTTATGATAAATATGATATTTTAAATACTACATCGAATAAATTGGAGTCTGAGGGCTATTTTTATCTTGATTGCGGTTCTAAAGATGATTTTCTTATTGGCAATACACTATTAAGTATGAATTTCAAGAAAAACAATATTAACTATACCTTTATTGCTCGCAATGGTGGTCATGATTGGTCATATTGGACTTCTGGATTTGATGATATGCTGCTCTTTGTTAGTCAAAGACTGCAAGATTTTAGATTTATTGATTAAGATTTGTTTAAGTTTCAAGTAAGTTTTATTTTATATGGGATTACTAAATAAGCAGACAACTCTGCTTATTTAGCTAATATTCTTAGATTTAATCAATAAACATTCTCTAGAGTAAAAATAAATACTTTTTTTTACCACTTTCGTTTCCAAGCAGGTAATTTTTTTAGTATTACATATGCAGTATG
>CAMLMY010000071.1 GCA_946481345.1 uncultured Gilliamella sp.
GATCTTCGTCTGCAACATAAGGATCGATTGGTTTTTTAGCTTGATACCAATCATAGATACGGCCAACAAACGGAGAAATTAAAAAGGCATTTACTTCAGCACATGCTCTTGCTTGTGCAAATGAGAAAAGTAATGTCAAATTACAGTTGATTCCCTCTTTTTCAAGAATTTCTGCTGCTTTAATCCCTTCCCACGTAGAAGCGATTTTAATTAAGATACGTGATTTATCGATACCTTTTGCTTGGTAAAGTTCAATGATACGACGTGCTTTGTCTATACAACCTTGCGTGTCAAATGATAAACGGGCATCCACTTCTGTCGAGATACGACCAGGAACAAATTTTAAAATTTCAGCACCAATATTAACAGCGACTTGATCACACGCATTAACTAATTGTTGTTCTTTACTCCCACCCAGTTTTTTAGCGGTTTCTACAGCAGAATCGATTAGATAGCGATACTGAGGAAGTTGAGCTGCTTTCAGTACAAGGGATGGGTTAGTTGTGGCATCTTCAGGGGAAAATTGTTTAATTGAATCGATATCTCCAGTATCGGCAACAACTACAGTAAATTTTTTAAATTCATCTAATTGACTCATACTTCTTTTATCCTCTACAGCTTTTAGTTTAATAAAAATATAATAGCATTTATTCAAAAATAAAACGACAGTGCCCTATTGCTATTTCGCATACACAATAGATTAAAAAACAGACAAATATAAGGTAAAATTAAATATTGAAAAGCTCTCATTGTTTGCAAATTTAATCTGCTTTTAACCAAAAATTCTAACAAATAGTGATTATTTACTATAAAGTTGATCATAATGGTTGATGCGCTCAACTTTAGCTGTCGAACCACCACCTTCAAATTCAGAATTTAACCATGCTTGTACAAGTTTTTTAGCTAGTTCAACACCAATTACTCTAGCACCCATTGTCATAATTTGAGCATTATTGCTCTTTCTAGCTCGCTCAGCCGAAAATACATCATGACATTGAGCGGCACGAATACCGGGTATCTTATTGGCAGCAATGGCAACACCGATACCTGTACCACAAATCAAGATACCTCGTTCATGCTTACCCTCTTTGATAGAACAGGCTACGGCATTTGCAACATCAGGATACAAAGCATTTTTTACCTGTTTGTCACTGCTATAATCTACAATTTCAATACCTTGTTTAGTCAAATAATCAACTATGCTATTTCTAAATTCAAAAGCGGCATCATCAGCGCCAATGGCTATTGGTTTCATATTATTTTACCTCAATTTAATTCAAAAAATGAACATAAGTTCATATTAATATCATTTGATATTTTGAGGTATAAATTAATTCAATTATGTGATGAAAGTCTCGAAAATAAAATATTTTTTAAGAAAATATAGCAATAATTTATGCTATTAATTACAAAGAGCACGACCTAAACAGGGTATCTATAGTAAAATTTTTTACATGATTCAATCAAAGGTTAAATATAAATACATTTGAACATAATGATTTTGAAAGTGATATGACTCATTTATTTAACCAAACATATACTATTTGCTGATTAACATTACAACCTGCACACGTTTTGCATTGATTAGGTGTGCATGCGGTTTGATTATCCCCTATGGTAATTTGCTGAATAGTCCCTTTTTTAATCCAAAAATCCAACATTTGTGCTGTGGCACTGTTAGGTATACGAAAATGTCGGGCAATGTCTTGCAACTCGGCACGACCTTTTAATTGCACATAATCTCGAATTGAAGTAACTAGCATATTAATAAAAGATGCAGGGTTATGTCCTGCATCTTCTCCTTAATTTATGATTGAATGGTTAATTAAATAAGATGTTTTAAGGATCTGCTATTTAATAACAGCAGGATGAATTTTTAGAGTTAGATGATGAACTAACGATTGTTTGATTAAAAATGGAATATCGCCCTAATATCCGCATAGTGATAATCATAATTAGCATAAATGCCCCACATCCTAAAAGCCACCAAACTGCCGATTGTGAATGTCCAATCAAAGTTGTTTGATAGTAAATTGTTGCAGATAACCAACCAATGATAAAAGTCCAAATGCCAACAAATATCATCCATCTTATACCTGCTTCACGATATACCGCCCCTAAAGCTGCAGCACAGGGAGTATAAAGTAATATAAAAATCAAATAAGCTATGGCGACCGATGGCGTCATAAAGGAATTTTTTATTTGTGATACTGCTGACGAATCCACGGCTAAATCGGATTGTAATGAGTCAATATCATCATTAACAGTAGATAACCCCAAAGGATCTAAAACAGCATCAGACAAATCAACTAGATTTTTAGGAATCGTTTTAAGTGCATCTAAAATCCCTTGCGACAAATTAAATGATTCAGCCTGTTGTGTGGTATCCGTTTCATCCATAGAATAAAGCGAATTTAAGGTGGCAATAACCGATTCTTTGGCAAAAATACCCGTAAAAATACCAACTGTAGCAGGCCAATTTTGTTGATTAATACCCATTGGGGCAAATACTGGTGTAATCTTTTGGCTAACTACAGATAGCATGGAATCTTGTGAATCTTCATGTCCAAATGTTCCATCTCGTCCCCATGAGTTAAGCAAACTCAATACAGTTACCATGATTATAATGGCTTTTCCTGCTTTGAAAATGAAATTTTTCAGACGTTGCCAAGTTAAACTGAGCATACTGCTTAAAGTAGGAATTCGATATACGGGCATTTCCATAATAAACGGCGTAATTGAACCTTTTAATAAAGTAAATTTAAGCACAAATCCTGTGATAATTGCCACTGCAACACCTAACATATACAAACTGAAAACGATAAATGAAGCATGTCTAGGCGCGAAGATAACCGCAAACAACGCATATACTGGCAATCTTGCTCCGCACGACATAAATGGAATCATACAGATTGACATAATGCGATCGCGCGTGCTTTCTAATGTACGCGTTCCCATAATGGCTGGCACACCACAACCAAAACCGACTAACATGGGTACAAATGCCTTACCTGGCAAACCGATACAGCGCATACCACGATCGACAACCATCGCTGCCCTTGCCAAATAACCCGAATCTTCTAAAAATGACATACAGAAAAACATTGCCCCAATTACAGGTATAAAGGTTGAAACAGTTTGAATACCGCGCCCGATACCATTGGCAAAAATGGCAATAAGCCAGCTAGGAGCCTGTATGGTTTGCAACACATGTGCTGTACCATCCACAAACAACGTGCCACATAATCCATCAAAAAAATCAACAAATACTGATCCAAAATTAATCGACAACATGAACATGATATACATTGTTAACAAAAACAATGGAATACCTGTAATGCGTCCTAAAGTAATTTTGTCAAGCATATCAGAAAAGCGAACATTTAATTCACGAGGCTTGTCAATGACCGTTTTACAAATCGCATCAATCGTATCATAGCGCGCAGATGCTAGCGCTACATCAATTTCGTTATCGCACCATGCTGAAAGTGACAGACGACAAGCTGTTAGCTTTTCACTCTCAAGTTGGGTCAAATTGTAGTGTGAATCATCTAATAACACATCTTGCAACTGCCATGGGTTAAATCGACGTAGTTCACTGTCTTCAGGTAATTCATTAATATATCTATCAATAGTAGCTTGCTGTTCATCCCCCAACAAATTGATTGAAGGATTAGCTACTTGGGAAGATACTGTCATCGCTTCAATTTGCTGATACAGTGCTTGCAATCCTATTTTTTTACTTGATGATATCGCCACCACTGGACAACCCAGCAATTTAGATAACTTTGCAACATTAATCTGTTCACCCATTGCTTTAACCGCATCCATCATATTAAGCACAACGATCATAGGCAATTGCAAATCAACTAATTGACAGGTCAAATATAAACTGCGTTGCAAATTTGTCGCATCAATAATATTGACTATCATGCAATCATCTTCACTCAAAACAAACTGTCTTGCAATTAACTCATCTTGCGACACGCATAATGGATCGGATTCAATTGAATAGGTTCCCGGCAAATCGACAATATCGTATTGCTTCTGATTATAGGCAAACAGACCCGTTTTACGTTCGACAGTAACGCCAGGCCAATTACCCACTCTTTGTTTGGCACCGGTCAACAAATTAAATAATGTTGTTTTGCCACAATTTGGATTACCAATTAGCGCGATCTTCATACTCCGACCTCTAACACTTCGATAAAAGAAGCTTCTTGGCGGCGTAAACATAATAAAAATCCACGCATATTAATCTCAATGGGGTCACCGAGTGGCGCAGTCCGTACTACCTCGACTTTACAACCCGGTGTAATGCCCATAGCCAGTAATTTACGACGATAAGGTAACGATTTAGGTAAAAATCTAGAAATAACCGCCTCACGCCCTATCGGCAAGTGGTTAAGAGTTAAAGATGACATCATACTTCCTACGTTTATTTAGCTTATTTATTTTTATCGCACAAATTAAAATGCGAACGATTCGCAATATTAATACACATTAATGTAGAAAAAAACAAATTTTCATGTAAAAAATGGAAATAATGGTCAAATAATGGGGGTAATTAGAAAATTTTCAATTATTTTTAAATAAAAATGCAGCTTATCTTCAGAAAAAACGATTTTAACCTCTTTTTTAAGGTTGGTGAAATTATCACCCGTTAATCTTATTAGATATAATAAAACAAAATCAGAACGGATATTCTCATTAATCATCCTAATTGCTGATAATAACTTATAGCTGTTATAATCTTTTTATATATTAAAGAAATGGATCCCCCCAATTATGTATATCATCTATGGTATTAAAAACTGCAACACAATGAAAAAAGCGTTTACTTGGCTTGATGATCATCATGTCCAATATCAGTTTCATAATTATAAAACCGATGGATTATCGGCTGACCTGCTTGACACTTTTTTACAATTAGTTGATTGGCAAAGTTTACTTAATACGCGCGGTACAACATGGCGCAAAT
>CAMLMY010000072.1 GCA_946481345.1 uncultured Gilliamella sp.
GCTTGGCGACGGATGACTTTTCGGCAACACTTTGTGTCATTCTTGTTTCAAAGCTTGCTGATTGTTTTAAATGACTGACTGCACCACCATATACTCTTTTGCAGATTCCATCTCGCGCAAGTTTTTGTAAATCTCGACGAATGGTATGCTCTGAAACACCCAGTAATTTAATCAAATCAGCGCTTACGACTCGACCATTTTCGTTTAATAACTGTTGAATATAAGATTGTCGTTGTTCAGGAAATGCATCGTAATCAATCATCATATACAACTCCATCAACTAATTTACCTTTATCCCAAGCCATATTCTTGTGATATATATTATCTTCGCCTATATAGTGTGGATTTTCAAAAATGATATTATTTCGTTTTAATAAGCAGGCATTGTATTCATTTTCGGTACATTGACGGCTTACGTTAGTATCAAAGTAATGTGTCTGGCATTGATTTTTTTTATGAATATAGTGTTTATTCCTATAGTGATAAACACTATCAATTTGGATAATAATTTTTTGCTCATTTTCGTCATAATCATAACATCTTTTTGTGCCAGTTGCTGATTTGTCTTTGTTGTTGAAATAGATGTTACTTCCCCACAAGTTTGTCGCTTTAAACTTACCATTGTCATTGAGATAATAGTCATAGTTATCGCCCAATCTGGCATTAAAATGATACTTTTTAATAGCTAAATCAGGTTCACCATCAAAGTTAATATCTTGCATGATAATACTGTTAAATTTGTTGTAACTGTAATTTAAATTTTGTATATGTTGTAGTAGTTTATGATTTTTTTTATTGTAAACATTAATACCAACTAACTTAATTTTATCATTTTTCTGCTTTGACAAAACGGCCGTAAAATAGAGCTTGTCTAGAGATTCTAATTGTAATAACTCAATCTGATTAAATTCTGTATTAGGTTGGTCATTGATTACAAATTGTTTTTGCAATACTACGGAGTATTGTTGATCATTTTTCCCATCGAACCAATAACCATTTAATGTTTCAGGCAAAAATTTTTGATCGTCAGCTGGTTCAATGTGCATATTAATAAATTTAAAATAGTGACTTGAATCTTTAACTTTTATTTTATGCGCAATATTATCAAGATAGATATCTTGATTATCATACAAAACTAAACTGGTAGGATGATCGTCTTCAGTACATGAGCGAATAAATTCACATTCAGCTGATAAAACATTAAGTTGTTGTTCAGGATCATTTTGATAAACCCAAAAACCTTTATTAACCTGATTTTTATTCAGCTCATTTAATGTGGATTCTAAATATAACATAATTGGGTTGTCGGCAATGTAACCTTTATAAGCATAAATAGAACTTAATGCAGGGAAAGATATTATTAATAATAAGCTAATTAGCAAATTTCTCATTTTATTGGTTTATTTATTGATTATTCTATTTTTTAACTATGTCACAGTATAATGTCTTAAGTAATTTTGTACAGTTAAATTCAAACGTTAAATGCTAATGGTGATAGCCTAAGCTATACTCATTTCTTTTTATTTTACTGATTACTATGTTTTATATTATTTATTGATGAATGTTAATTGTTGATAATACTTAGTTAAGTCGAATCTTAAACAATTATAAATATCTAACAATTTATTTATATCCTTAAATATTTAATCAGTAATAATGCATGTTTTCAGCAATTTTAGTTAAGCCGATTGATTATCTTATGTTAGTAAAATAGTTCAGACTAATCTTTTTAATTAGTTAAAGTGCGGTTCCTCTCGTTGGAATAAAAAATTGAGAAGTATCTATATTTTCCAATTTAAGTAAGGCAATTTTTTTATCAATTCCGCCAGCATACCCAGTCAAATTACCTTTAGCCCCAATTACCCGATGACACGGAATGATGATTGATATTGGATTATGACCAACTGCTCCACCAACAGCTTGGCTTGACATGCTTGCGGTATTGGTTTTTTGCATGATCTGTTTTGCGATGTCGCCATAGGTAATCACTTGACCATAAGGAATTTGGCATAAAATATCCCAAACTAAATGTCGAAAAGGAGTACCCTGTGGCGCTAAGGGTAGTGTTTCAATAGTCGGTTTTTTACCATTAAAGTAGTCGTCAAGCCACAACTTAGTCTTGTTAAAGATGGGGAGATTGGGTTGATATTGTTTTTGGGCATCTACGATTTGCCCAAAATATTTTTGACCTTCGATCCAAACCCCAATCAATTTATTTTGCTGACTAGCAAGCGTGATTAATCCCATTGGTGAACAATAGGTGTCTAGATAAAACATAGCTATCCTTATTAGGTAAATTATTAGGTAAAGGTGCACAAATTCTATTATAGCGACTTCTTATATTATGCCTATGGTTATTACTTTTTTTATTGAATATGTAAAAAGTATTAACTCTGACTATAATGTCTTTAACGACTTTTAAAATAACAATAATGTTGAAAGGATGGATTATGGATTCAAACACTAAACCTGCTAACTCGATGTCTCGTGTTGCTTTAGCCAGTTTTATCGGCACAGCGATTGAGTTTTATGACTTTTATATTTATGCAACAGCCGCTGCCTTAGTTATTGGACCGGTATTTTTCCCTGACAGTTCGCCATCTGCTCAGGCGTTACAATCTTTTGCTACTTTTGGTATAGCCTTTGTTGCCCGTCCAATTGGCGCCATTTTATTTGGGCACTTTGGTGACAAAATAGGGCGTAAGTCTACCTTGGTGTTTTCTCTTATATTAATGGGTGTGGCAACGGCCGGAATTGGATTATTACCTAGCTATAATGCTATTGGTTTTTGGGCGCCGTTTTTGCTGTGTATTTTAAGACTTGCACAAGGATTAGGGCTGGGTGGTGAGTGGGGTGGGGCAGCATTGCTGGCAACTGAAAATGCTCCACAAAATAAGCGAGCATTGTTTGGCATGTTTCCTCAGTTAGGACCATCGATTGGTTTTTTATTATCTAATGGTGTGTTTTTGTTGGTCACTTTATCACTCTCCAATGAACAATTTTTACAATGGGGATGGCGAATTCCGTTTTTATTAAGTGCAGTATTGGTGATTATTGGTTTATATGTGCGTTTAAAATTGGTTGAAAGTCCCATTTTTGCCAACGCATTGCGCAGCAAACAGCAAGTTAAAGTTCCTGCGTTTAACATCTTTGTTCATCATTGGAAAGCTTTGGCGTTAGGTTCATTTTCAATGGTAGGTTGTTATACTTTATTTTATATAACTACTGCATTTTTATTGCAATATGGCACTAAATATCTGGGTATTGCTAAAGGTCATTTTTTAGGTTTTTTATGTGTTGCCATTGTCTTTATGGCGATAGCGACTCCAATTTCTGCACGCTTAAGTGATAAATATGGGCGTAAACCTGTGCTTGTTATTGGCTTGTTATTCGTCGCATTATCAGGCACAGTTATGACGCAGTTTATGGCAAGTGGTTCAGAATTATTGGTCTTGATCTATTTATCTCTTGAGCTGTTTTTAATGGGGGTGGTGTTTGCTCCTATGGGCGCTTTTTTGCCCGAAATCTTTCCAACCAATGTCCGTTATACGGGGTCTTCGGCCGCTTACAGTATTGGCGGTATTTTAGGGGCGTCTATTGCACCTATTATTGCCAATTATTTAGTAGCAAATGGTGATTTATCTTGGGTGGGGTATTATGTTGCCGTTGCTTCAATCATCAGTATTTGTGCAACATTACTCATAAAAGAGACTTTAAACAGTGACTTTACTCAATAATGATTAAAAATAAAAAGACTCACCAAGGTGAGTCTTTTTTTTGGTATTTAGTTCTTGTTACAATTATTTGCCAAGCGCTTTACCTTTTTCGACATAACTCATATCGCCCAAGCTTTCGACAATAAATTTACCGTCATCAGTATATCGAATTTTAGTAACACTTGCGTTACCTAATCCACCTTTGACTGGGGTATCAAGCCATTCTTCAACCATGGCTGTGATCGCCATACCGTGTGATACCACTAGTACATCACCACCACCATTAGCTTTGGCTGATTCAGCAATTACTTTTAACGCAGTTTGCATACGGGTTTTTACTGTTTTGTAGTCTTCTGCTTCACCTGATTTTTCAACAGCAGCAATTGCATCCATAATTTTGTTCAATCTGATTTTACCTTTTCCAAAATCTTCCATTAATTCTTTATGGCTTGGATAACCTAAATGTTTACCTGCTGGTCCCCACATATTAGGATCAAGGTCACCTTCATATACACCAAAGCATGTTTCACGAAGTGCTTCCATTTCATTAACGGGTAGTGATTGACCTTTTGAATCTAAAACAATGCGAGCTGTTTGGCGTGCACGACCTAAATCGCTTGAGTAAGCAGCAATAAAGTTCACATCTTTTAGACCACGTCCTAGTTGCTCGGCAACTTCGATTCCTGGTTTGGTTAATGGAGTATCTGACCAACCTTGTGCGCGGTGAACGTTATTGAACATGGTTTTACCATGACGAGTTACATATAAATTCACATCCGCAGCAAACGTTTGAGCAATTGAAGCGGAAAGAATTACAGATAAGCTGACAAGCTTAATAAATTTTTTGATTTTCATAGTTTCGTCCTTTTGTTATAACAAATTAAATCGATAATCAATAACGGTTTCTGCAGATAATGTTGGTGAACGCTGAGCACGACCATCTCTTAATTTTGGTGTAATGTCTTTACTGCTCAAAGTTTTATAAGACCAACCATAACCAAATTTTGCCAGAACCGATAGATTTTTAAATGTTCCACTGGATGGTTTCCAGAGGTTGAACACGTTGATTTCTCCATTTTTTAGGGTTTCATGTTTATAGTTAAATTCACCATAGTTTAG
>CAMLMY010000073.1 GCA_946481345.1 uncultured Gilliamella sp.
CAAGTTTTGATGACCTACGCCATATTCATCTTGCTTTATTAATTTTTTACCTTGTTCATAAAATCCATTTAATGCAATTACTGTCCCATTTCGACAATTAATTACAACGGTGTTATTAATAACCGTATCTTCTGCATTTGGAGTATGCATTGGAGCAAAACCAACGCCGTTCCATGATGCAAATGTTAAATTAGATGTGTTCCCTAGATTGGCATCATCTGCACCTGAAACAATAGCAAATCCTCCTCCTCCGTTTCCATGTGCAAGATTAGCTTTCGGGAAAGTGTGTGATAAAGATCGTATCCAATCATTAGATGCTACAATATCATATGTTTTTGGTTGTTCAGATATTATTGTTCCGTTAATACTTCCGCCGGTTTTAGGTAAATACCTTTCTCCATTTTCAATGGACTGTAATTTATTTGTATAATCGCCGATCACTTTATTTGACCTATTGACAATTTGATGGAGGGTATCCATTTCATTGCCAAATCTATCGGTTGTGTGTGATTGTTTACTATTAACAAATTCATCAATTATTATCGTGTTGTCGTTTAAATCCGCTAACGCATTCGAAGGGCGCTCATTATTAGTATTTTGTCTTGTTGACATGATTTTTACCTTCATTTTAATTAATAAAAAAACCGCTTTAGCGGTCATATTCATAAATTCTCTTATCGTAATTTACAAGTTGCAATTTATAAATTCCGTCTTGGTATTGCTTTTGTGTAACTAGAAATTCAGTTGGCTCTTCTGAAATTGTTTCCGTGATAATGAATATTGACCCCATTTGAATATTAATGTTGTCAGCAATGTAGGCTTCAGTATAATCTGCGGTAAACGTGTTTTTACTATGAGATATGACGTCAATCCAGTTGCTTGGATAACCCCCTTTGTTAGTAATGGCTACACGGTAAGACTTTTGAGAGTCTAATGTTAATTCCTGATCGACATAAAACGTTTTATTGTTAATTTGGATAATTTCACCGCTTACAATTGTCTCGTCATAAGTATCTGACCACAGAACTAAATCACCTTTATCAACTAAATTAGCATCATTAATAACTTCATCCTCAACAAAGGTTCTTTCATAAATCAACCGTCTAATTTCAAGCTGTGCGCGGTTCATCGCTTGGATGTAATTTCGACACCCTGTAAGTTGAATTTTATTAGGTCTAAAGGCATGTTGCTCAACAATCTTACCATTATCAATTTTCAGATTAATATAGGCTTTTTTGTCAGTTCCCCCTATTTGGTCTTTACTTGAATCAACATATTGGACTTGAACACCATCGAATGTTGATGGTAGATTGGATTTTTTTTGAATCGACCCGCCATCCTCATAATTTACCGTATTTAATGAATTAAACATTGCTACCGGTCTATCTTTAAGCTCGTTTCTGGCAAATCGCCATTTCTGCCCATCACGGTAAACATACACCCTTGCAGCGTTGCAGATAGTTTCTATCCTTTGCCCTAGTGAAACGTCTATATCATCAAATGAAAAGTCAAAATACCCAAGTCGTTCATCAATTGTTTTAATTCGCGCATCAATGTTATACAAAGATTCTAAATCTAATTCATCGGGCGACCGTCCATAAACATAAACAAATTGATGTAATACTGCATCTGCGAATGATCTGGATGGTTTCAAATTGTAATCAATATGCTTCGTTTCTCGGTTATAACTAATTGTTTTTCGTGTAGCTTCCACATTGAATTTAAGCTCTTTTAATGAAGTTGCTTGTGACGTTGCCCTTGTTCTAACATAAATTAATGTATCTTTTACGGGATAGTTATATTCGAAATCGACAATATGAACATTTTCAACTTTAACTTGGTCGGATAAATCGCTATCACCGTCATTTGTACGCCCTATAATCATGGCATATTTATTACGGCCGCCTTGTGGCTTAATTTTTACCGTGACATTTTGAGGCTCATAAGTGTTTTTACTGATGCTATAATCTTTAAATTCCCGTGTGCCTGCTATCTCATTACCTAAATCATCAATTTGCCAATAAATGAATCTAATCGCAACATAGCCATGTAAGCCTCTTTGAAAAAGCAAGTCTACCCATAACTCCGTACCCAGTTCTGGCAAATTAAAGGCATCCGTATAAACGCCCCCTGTGTGCATTATTTTCAAATAAGTTGTATAGACTTCAAATCTTTTAACTGCCTTCTTTTTTTCCTTTATCCCATATGAAAGAACTTCAATATTCGACAAATTAAATACAGGTTGTTGCTTATCATTAAAGGTGATTTTGTCCAAAACCCCAATTAGTTTGATTCTCGCTTCTTTTTGGTTAATCTGACCAGTAGCCATATAACTAACAATGCCATCGACAAAAAATGTTAATGCTGCGGGTTTTACCAAATTTTCAAAATAAGTAACATCAGCTTGACTATTTAACGTGATTATTGCCTCATTTCGAATGCTGTTATAACTAACAAATTCGCCATATTCTTTATCATATAAAATCTCATCCGATAAGTTGGGCGGCGTCAGCTCTTGCCCGTCAACTTCCGCACTAGGAAACTGATATCGAATTTCCGGAATGATATCACCTGCTTTATAGGTGGTGTATGTTGTCCCTGAAATTTTGTCAAGTAACGACTGGTCATACTTGAATTTTTCTAATTCATATTCCCCCATGCCAATACAGAACAAATGTTCGACATATTTAACATTATCAATATATTCAGTGCCGGCTGGATTAACAATGTCTGGATATGAACGAACACAACCAAAAATATCAGGTTTTGCTTGATACAATCGGGCAACATTAGTTTGCCCCGTGAGTTTATTATTCGAACTTTCTTTTTGCTCCCCACTTGAATTTGGCGTCTTTGGTGTGGGAGTTAGTGCGTAGCTTATGACTGCCGCAATAATTGCAGCGACAACTGCGATAATTAATTGTTGTTGTTGCCGATTGACGATAACTACTTGGTCGAAAATCGTAGCTTTTTTTGACAAATCATAAGTCAATGGGTCAATCTTTTCTGAATTAATATAAATATCAGTTAATTGATGATTAAATCCATGAGGAAATCTATTGCGGATATTTTGTAGAAGGCTTAAGTAAGTATCAAGGGGATATATTTCTTTTTCTGTTAGCCCTTTAGGGTCTTTATGGTAAATCAGCATATTGATAGTACTCCAGTTTGGTATATGCTCTCTCCAGCGTATCTAATCGGTTATATTGCACCTGTCCTCCTTGTGTTGGGTTACCATTAGCATGTAAGGCATGATTATCAATCACAATACCAACATGAGAAGGTACATCTCCTACATAGGCAAGAAAGACTGCATTATTGATTTTATCGCAGGGTAACCAGTGACGTTGTGCTTCACAAAGTGCGTCATTTTGTAGCGTGGCTTGACTCGTTTCATAACCGATAATAGTCGCTAACTCAATCTTAAGGACATGGCGATAGTACAAAATAACCAGCCCCCAACAATCCATTTGTTTAAACGTGCTTGCTCTATCAACCCATTTAACGCCAATTACTTTCTTAATAAACTCATTCACGTTCATTTTAGGCATAAGCAAGTCCTCTATATTCTTCTAAAGTGTAAATAGGATTACTCTCATAGTGTGGTTTAGCTAATATCATCGGGTTGTCATCACTTGCTGTCACTTGAACGCTAGTACGATTAAATCGTATTCCGTTCTCTGTCACATATAAGCTATATCGATTCGTGGGTTTATCCATTGATAACGCATTATATTGTTCATAAACCATCGAAATAGGCTCTTGCCACCCAAATGGTGTTATTGAATTAATTATTTTTTTAAATTCATCGCCAACATAAATGCGTGAGAATTGCAATGTTAATTTAGGTATTAAATCATTACCTTGCGATGGATAATTTACTTTTGCTGCTACTGGAATGTATTCATTACCGCCGAATATGAAGGGTTTAAATTGATTTAACACTAGTCGAACAGGTTGGCTAAATTCAGGATGATTAAAAATAATAGTGTCATATTCTTCGGCTGGATTTTTCTGCGTAAAAAATTCGCGTTGTTCTTGGGAAATAGACATTAATGATCCTTGTTTAATTTATGTAGTTGAGTATTAACCATGCTGTCTAATGATATCCGTGCATCTTGGTTCAAATAGTGATCATATTTTGAAATATGTAGATTATCATTAGCTATATTGTCTAATAATATTCGCGCATCATCGTTAAAATAATTCTGATATTCTGAAATATTTTGTGGTGTATAAGCAGGTGGCTCATAATTCAGAAGCAATATTGTCGCCGTGTAATTCCAATGCAAATGATTTGGACGATTCGCATTAAGCAAAGAATCAGGTAAAAATCGACATCTTAAAGTTTGTGACACATCCCATTCTGTCGCCAGTTTAATATCAAACGGTAAAAACCCTTTCTGCAAAATATTATGAAACCAATCATAAAAAATCTGCGCTTCATAAGCTGTTAACAGAAAGCTAATATTACGGGTGATAGGCTGATTTTGTGGCATTTTCTTAAAATACATTTTACCGCTACGGGTTTCTACTGTCGTGAACGATGCGTTTTGCTGTCGTGAATAAGAGCTTAATTGCACAGTTTTTTGCGGTAATGGGTAATCATTCATGATATCTCCAGATAATAAAAAACC
>CAMLMY010000074.1 GCA_946481345.1 uncultured Gilliamella sp.
CATGTTTTTGATGATAAAAAAGCAAAAGCATACGAACAACAATATTTGAAATAATTCTATTGTTAGCTAATCTATAATGATTATTTTAAAATTTAAAACTACCTGTAATGACAGGTAGTTTTATAACCTGTTTTTTAATTACTTATTTTTATAATTATTAAAAATATTTTGTCATATCAAATTCAATTCTTTCTTCATCAGGACCACTAATAAGAAAAAAGCTTACTTCACAATGCTCCCTTTTCTCATAAATTGGTCCCTCATTGATCTCGTAACCGAGGCTTTTTATCTTATTAAGCATCCCGTCAATATCATTAACTTCTAGTGCAAAATGTTCAATACCATTGTGAGTTTGAATTAAATCGGTATAAGTATTATCCGGTAATTGATACAGTTCCAATGTAAGCTTTGGCGAACTTAAAAATTCTACACGCACTTCACCATTTTGAACTTTTTTGGAAAATTTTTCTGTAACTGTAAAACCTAACGTTTGATAAAAAGATGATGATTTATCAATGTCACTAACTTTTAAACCCAAATGGGCAATACCTGTAATTAAATTATTCATATTAAATACCTTTTCTCGAACAATAGTAACCATAAAATGCAACGTAGATAAAACAGCATAGTGGTGCGGTAAATGCTATTTGCATGTTTCCTTGATTTACATCAGAAATAATTCCCATAATTAGTGGAATAACAGCACCACCAATAATTGACATAACGACAATGGATCCTGCAGTTTGAGTATCTTTACCCATTCCTTTAATTGTTAATCCGAAATTAGTTGGCCATCCAGGAGCCATACAAAAACTAATGGTAGTTAATGTTGCAATGGCGATGATCCCAGAGCTCATTATTGCTATTGCTAATAAGATAACGGCTAGAATGGCAAAGATGCTCAATAATTTAGCAGGACTTATTTTTTTCATTAAAAATGTAGATACAACTTTCCCTAATGCATAGAAAAGTAGTGAGATAAGTAACCAATAAGTAGCATTATGTTCAGATGTGCCAGTTTCAACTTGTTGGACGAAACGTATAGTAAAACTCCAGACACCAACTTGAGCACCAACATATAAAAATTGAGAAATAATACCTAAAGTAAAACGAGGAATAGCAAAAAGTCTTTTTAAAGAATGGATTAAATTTTCATTTTCTTGATTTTCAATCGAACTAGCCTTACATGCTGGAAATTTGACAAAAATAAATATCAATGCAATTAAAACTAATATTGAACCGATTATTAAATAAGGTGTAACTACTTGCCCAACCATTTGATGCCTAGCCTCATTTGCTGCTTCCGGTGTCATTTGCAATAATTCAGCATGACTAGGATCATTTTTTCCAAATACTAATTGTTGACCGATTAGAACACCTAATATAACACCAACGGAATTAAAAATTTGTGAGAAATTAATTCGTTGTGTTGATGTTTCTATGGGACCTAACAAACTTGAATAAGTATTACAAGATGACTCAAGAAATGACAAACCACAAGCGATAATGCCTAAGCAACCAAGAAATGCATAATAGGTCATTGATGAGGCTGCTGGTATAAATAAAAAGCAACCAGTCGCATATAACATTAAACCAATAACAATTGCTAATTTGTAAGAGAATTTTTTAATTATTGCTGCTGCTGGTAATGCGATAAAAAAGTATCCTAAAAAAAATACGGATTGTACTAAAGCAGTTTGTGTATCAGTAAGATCAAACCCTTTTTTAAACTGTGCAATTAGAATATCATTTAAATTAACAGCCATTCCCCAGAGAGCAAATAAACAACATACTAGAATAAATTTTGCCCATGGCGTTTTTGTTAAATAAGTACTACTATCTAAAGTAGATGATTTATTAGTCGTATTCATAATAAAACCTTAATATTTAAAAATAATCAGTAATAATTTATTAATTACTACTAAATTTGTTCATGCGTTCAATTGCCTGCTGGTAGGTAGTCATACATGCAGCTCCAATATATTCGACACTCACTGCTGCAAAAGCAGAACTAAATAACGCAGCTTGTTTAATATTTTGTCCATTAGCAATTTGAGCGGCTAAGGCTCCGTTGAAAGCATCTCCAGCACCAGTTGTATCAACAGGATTTGCTGGGAAACAAGGGATCCAAGTTTTGGTTGAATGATCTGAAAGTAGTGAACCTTTAGCACCCATAGTGATAATGATTTTTTTAACACCTTTTTGGTGTAGATAATCAGCAGCACATTCTGCACTTTCTTTATCAGTAATTTTTTGACCTGTGAGAAGATAAGCCTCTGTTTCATTGGGGGTTAACAAATCAACTTTTGATAATAAATTATCACTAACAGGTTGAAATGGCGCTGGATTTAAAATAGTAAATGCATTGTTATTATTTGCAATATCAATTACCTGATTGATAGCTGAAAGATTATTCTCAAGTTGGACTAATACTACATCTGCACATTTTATTGCAGGTTCGCATTTTTTAATTTCTTCTTCTGTTACAATCATATTGGTACCAGGATCGACAGAAATCATATTTTCAGCACTTTCGCCAGCAACGTAAATTAATGCATTGCCTGTAGCTCGTTGATTTGAACTTAATATGGTTACAGCATTAAACCCTACTTCCTTAAGATGACGGCGAGCAAAATAACCAAAATCATCTTCTCCTATTTTCCCTATATAATGTACGTTTGCCCCTGCTTTCAACGCTGCTGTGGCTTGATTAGCCCCTTTTCCTCCTGCTGAAATCTTACTTGATCTGGCAACTAATGATTCACCGGGCATGGGGAAACGCTCTAAAAATGCAGTTATATCAAGATTAAAAGATCCGAAAACACAAACTTTTCCTTTCATTTAATTGTCCTTTTACTATTTGATAGTTTTAATAGCGTTATTGATATCAGTCGTCATTTTTTTCCACGCATCATCTAAAGAGAGATTCTTTTTAAATAGTCCTGAGCTTCCCATAATTAATACTTCAGCTCCTGATGAGAGCAGTTGATGATAAGTATTTGCATTACAAGAACCATCAACCTCAATTAGAAATTTAAAATTATTACGTTTTTTCAATTCAGAAAGTTTTTTTATTTTTTGTAGCATTTCTGGAATAAATGGTTGACCAGCATAGCCTGGATCAACGGTCATTATGGTAATTTTATCAAGTAGATGAATATATTCTGATATGTACTCAATAGGAGTTGCTGGATTTATGACAACTCCCGCTTTTTTATTTAATTGATGAATATGATTAATCACCCTAAAAGCATTAGTATTAATTGTTTCTGCATGAGGACAGATAAAATCAGCACCAGCATTTGCCATTTGATCAATAAAATCCGTAGGGTATTCCACCATTAAATGGACATCTATGGGTATAGATGTGTGAGGTTTTATTTGTTCAATGAAGAAAGCTGAAAGTGTGATATTTTTTACAAAATGACCATCCATAATATCAACATGCAAAAAGTCAGCATGTTGATTAAAAAATGTTAATTGATCTTTTATATTAATTAAATCCATACACATCAGTGATGGGGAAATTTTACATGGCATAATTATTCTCCTTATTACTAGAACCATAATATTTATCTAGTTAAGAAGAGATATTTAATTAAGCTAATACAACCTCTACACTGTGCCAATCCATTTCTTTTTGTAGTAGTTTATCGATATTTTTATCGGTAATGAGTACATCAATATCGCCTAAGTTACATATTTTAGCGAAAGCATTTTGATTAAATTTGGTCGAATCAGCTAGTACAATGATTTTTCTTGCTGTTAAAATCATCTGCTTTTTTAAATGAGCATGATATTCATTGTTATCACTTAAACCATTATCAAAATCTAATCCATCGCAAGAAATGAATAATGTATCTATAGTAAATTCTGCCAACATCTTTTCGGTTAATGACCCAACCATATCTTCATTTTTGGCAAAATAGGCACCGCCTAAAACAAAAATTTGAATTTGACTTTTTGCCGCTAATGTCTGAACAACATTTATAGAATGAGTGATAACAGTCATATCAACATTTGGAAGTTGTCGAGCTAAAAACCAACAAGATGAACTACTGTCTAAAGCGATACGATCTGCATTATTCACAAATTGTAGTGCTTTTCGAGCGATGCGGGTTTTTACATCAGTATTAACTAAAATCCGTTGGCGGAATGAGCGATTATTACTTAATATGGAAGGCACTATAGGATCACTAGAGATAGTTGAGGCTAGTACTGCGCCTCCATGGCTGCGACGAATTAAATCCTTTTTCTCTAAAGTTCTCAAATCTCTACGTAGTGTTTCTTTAGATACGGAACATAGTTTTGCCATATCATTTACTGTCAGACTAGTGTGTTGACTTAGTAATTGAATGATCATTTGTTGCCGTTCTAGTATTAACATAATATCTCCTTAACTGCCTTACCATTTTAACTTTTTTAGAAATTACCATTTTGTGTATGGAATCTGTTTTGTTATTTGTTTTGTTTCATTAATAATAAAATATGATAAAGAACACATTTATCTTATTGAATGATTGTATACTTGATTAAATTTATACATATTATTACCTGAAACAAAAAAAAACGGTCAAAATCGGTATATAAAATC
>CAMLMY010000075.1 GCA_946481345.1 uncultured Gilliamella sp.
CCTAATGTTCCCAACCTAACTAAATTGAGGAACTGATTTTGGTGATAAAAACCAACCTTAGGGTTTATTATTGTCATTATCGACTTTGCTTAACGTTACCAGGTCTTAGCTATAACACTCTTATGCAATTAATCATATTACTTGTTTCTGATTACCACCTTTTTTATCCTTTCAATCTGAATCAAATTTGCTTGAAGCATTAGCGACAGCCATATAATCAGCAAAACTTTCGGCTAATAACACCGGGGGGATGTTGTTAGCATCAATTTTGGGTTTTGTATAGACCCTTTTTTGACGAAAAGAGAGATAATAACGTTCTACTGAAATATTGTCTTGAGAAATATAATTCCCACTAAATTGAATGATGGTATACAAATTTAGGTTACTATAGTATTTACAATAATAATCTAAGCATTCACTATCTTCAATATAATCATGTTTATAACCTCTTTTAGTAAGGACATTGCGAATGGTAAACGCGTCCGTTAACCAACCTGTATAATTATTTACTATACCATCATCAATCCATTGGCTCTTTGGTAAAGGGTTAGCAAATTGGTCAAACAATGGCGTAACTTTATAGTCTTTAAGATGTACTTGCCACTGTTTTGTATGACTGGCTGGTAACAAAACATTATGAGCTAGAGTGATATAGTGATTTTGATTCAAAATGATCTCTTCATCGTTTAAATTAATCAAACTACCATCTTCAGTTGGCCTAAAGCTGTTGCAAATCTTACCTTGTTCATCAACCGCTAACCACACTAATCTTTGCACCAACCGACCGACAATTGGATGGGCAAATAGATATTGTTGCCAATTACTTACTTGCCAACGGCGCTGGGTGCACATGGCTTCATACAAGCGTTCGATTTGTATTGTAACAATTTGTGCGAGTTCTTTTTTATAATGTGAAAACTGTTTTTTCACTTCTTTGATCACTGTTGGATCTTCATCTTTACGCCCTTCTGGTAAAGTTTTTATATTGTTACCTTCCGAATTTTTTAATTGCCATTTAAAGTTATCATCAATACTGGCCGTAAAAATTCGTGCGCCGTAATCAAGCATAAGTTTGCCAGAATCATCCAGCCCAGCAGTTAAAACAGTACGTTCAGTAAGATCATCTGTTGTCCATTTTTTCTGCTCAGCAATTTGGTTTACCAAAGATTTTGCTTTTTCTTGAATAGTTTTTTTGGGATTACAGTAAGGAATAGATAACAAAAATTGTATTATGATGAAATCATCATTAACGGCGATCGCTTCTAACATTGCTTCAATTTGCTCTCGTCTAGTGTAATGATTTTTCATATAAGCTTTTATTATCGATACGGCTATATGGCCTTCAATTCCACCCGTTAAAGCCAATAAACCTTTTGATTTAATTGCCGAACCAATTAAACGAGTTTGCACTTCTTTTTTGATTCTTTCAATAACTTGTTGGAGAGTGATATTTTGATATTCAGGGTATAAGTCGGGATGATTTTTATAACTATTTAAATAGGACTGTAGTCGCACCGGTGCGGTTAATTTTGCCTCATTTTCTGCTTCTATTAAGGTCGGGGTTAAGGTATCTTGTTGGATAAAACTTTGTAATATAAATAAACCAAGCTGTTTTTGGCTTTTATCACTTAACAGACGAATATAAATAGTTAATAAAGGATTGGCTGGCTCTTTTAGTTTTACCGCTAACCATGTCCACCAAGTGATAATTCTGCGATCAACCTGATCACCATTTTGCCATGTTAAAGCAGGGATAGTATCACTAACTAACCATTCAATACCCGTCGGTTTTTTACTTTTTAAGCCTTTGATTGCATCATCAAGTAATCGAGATGGTGTTAAATATTGGCCAATATTTTCACCTAAACTTTCTAGCGCGGATAATAGTGCTGCTTGTACCGCTTCTTGTTTTTCTTGATTTAAAGCGGTATTTAAAGCAGCAATCGAAGATTTATTGCCCAATATTACCAACAAGTTAGCTGCTAAAATACGCTGTTTTAATTTATTAGAAGTTAATGCTTTTTCAACTTGACGATGTATACAAGGCGATTTACTTAGTGCTTGTTGGGCCAATAAGCGAGGTATTTTGGTATCGCCTAATGCTAACTCTAATAAATGAATATTATATTTAGCTGGAAGTTTTGGAAAGAAAGTTAAGATTTTTAGTCCACGCTTTTTATCAAAAGTATAACCACTATTTTGTGGCTCAAGGCTGGGGATTAATCCCAATGCTTCATCAAGATAGATAAGGTTTTCAGCAAAAAAAGGCCAAACACAATTTGCGTCACTCTCTAAGGTTAGATCATAATAATAATTCATCAAATATGCTGCGGCAACAATACGTTTGACATCGGGCATATCGGATATGTTATTTAAAACCTGAGCGACCAAGCGTAAATCGGTATGCAGCAATATTTCATGTTTTAAAAAACTTAAAGCTAAACAAAACGCTTCAATCTTAGTATAAGTAATTTTTTCTGCGCGTAATAAGTGATACAAATTAAATTCAGGAAATGCTTGCAAACGCCCTTTATATAAAATAATTTCATTAGTTAGCTTATTTTTAATATCAGATTGCGTTAATTGCCCCTTAGCGTTTAGATAATTAAAAATCGTATCTAAATCATTGTCAGTGAAAGTAGTTAATTGCTCGTAACGTTCCTGCTCATTCGTATATAGGCAATGATATCTTTGATTATCGAGTTTTTCTTGTTGTGCTCTATTTTGCGATTGTATTAACAATTCTTGATAATTTTGTTGCAATATACCGCGCGCTTTCACAGGTAAATCAATTTCAGTAATTGGCATAAAAGGAGGAATGATAAATTCATCCTCTTGCTGCCTAACTAACTTATCATCGTTAACGGAAAATAAAGCACTTTCGATACTTTTAATTACTATTTTATTCGTTTCTTCAGTTAGTATTTTTTCTAATATTACTTTATCAACAGACAATTTAACTAATAACGCAATTTTTTGACAACGTTGCTTTGGTGTACCTTGTGCGAATGAAGCAATTAAATGATTTTGCGCACTTTCTGTAGAAACACTAAACAATAGCGTTGTCGCTAACTCTCTTATTTTTTTGATGCTACTGGTGGATTGTTTGACTAACAAATCCACTACTTGTTCTTTAAGTTCGGTATGACTGGCAATATATTGCAATTGTTGCAATTGACCAATTGTGGATAGTTCTTGATCTGGTAAAGATTTAAACCATTCTAAGTTTTCAGTTATATATAATTTCAATCCTCTAATCGCAAAAACAGTATTAAAATAACGATTGTAATATTTTGGTACTTGTTGTCGATCAAAAAGAGCAAACATAAGTTGGTTTCCCAACCCTGTCTGCTCAATTTCGAGTAATTGATGTAATTGCTCAATGGACCAATTATCACGCTCAGCGATATTTTGCTCAGAATTGAAATTACGCCCTAAAAAAGTAGTGACCAAACCGTCAATAAACAGATATAAAAACCACAAAGGCAGTTTTGGAGTGATAACATTAATATTTATTTTCTCATAATAAACTTGTCCTTGAGGCAGGTCCGGAATATCAGTTGCTGCTAAAATTTTACCAAACCTGATGATCTGTTCAGGTGAATATTGACTCGTCCATAATTGATAAAATTTAGCTCGTACTTTTTGCAGTGGTTCATTACTTTCATCAGAAAAACCAACAAAACCTGGCATACCAAGCAATCTATAAATCCGTTTATATTTATTCATTTTTGATAATACTTTTAGATCATCAAGAACCATGTCATCTTTGCCATATAAAATATAATGACAAATCCGTTCAGGCATTGACTGTTCTAATTTATTTAGACCTGAGAAGCAATCAAAAATAACCTGTTCCATCAAGTTTTGTTTATGTTTTACCATATTAATTTATCTTTCCAATTAGGATCAAAACCACTACAGGCGTTTGCCACCGCCATATAATTAGCATAACCTTCGGTTAATAACACCTTAGGTAGTTTATTGAGTGCAATTGCTCTATCTTTATAGCCTTCTTTATTGGTGAAATAAAGATTATAAAGCACTACTGGAATATTTTCCTCAGGTACCATGCTGCCACTGAATTCAATATTGATATAAATACCTAAACTGCCAAAGTATTTATGATAACCATAAAAACATCCGCCATCTTCAATATTATCACGCTCATAACCTAATTTGGTTACGATACCACGTAGGGTAAAACTGTCCGTTAACCAGCCTAAACGATCATCAATCACGCCATTTTCAAATTTGCTCATATCCGGTAATGGGTCACTAAACTGCTCAAACAATGGGGTTACTTTGTAATCTTTAAGATGCGCTTGCCATTGTGCTATATCATCACTCGTTAGTAATGCTGAATGGGCAACGGTAATAAAGTGATTTTGATCAAGTAAGATTTCATCATCTTGATTGGTTATTAAACTGCCATCTTCAGTTGGCCTGAAACTATTGACGATCTGACCGTTATTATCCAATTGTAACCAAACTAAACGTTGAATAAATCGCCCCACAATCGGGTGTGGTTGCAGATATTTTTGCCAATCTTCTACTCGCCATTGACGCTCGGCAC
>CAMLMY010000076.1 GCA_946481345.1 uncultured Gilliamella sp.
TTGGCACTTACCCCACCAGCAATCACCAAGCGGTTAAAACCCGTTTGCTCAAGTGCTCGGCGAGATTTTATTAATAATGTATCAACTAACGCATCTTCAAACGCCCGTGCGATATCGGCTTTCGTTTGTTCATCAAGATCAACGCCTTGATTATACTGATGGATAGTATTGGCCGCAGCCGTTTTTAATCCCGAAAAACTAAAATCCAGTCCGGGACGATCCGTCATCGGTCTTGGAAAATGGAATCGAGAAGAATCACCTTGCTCAGCTAATTTCGAAAGTTTAGCACCACCCGGGTAGTCTAAACCAAGTAATTTAGCTGTTTTATCAAATGCTTCACCAGCCGCATCGTCAATAGATTCGCCCATTAAGCGATATTGACCAATACCGGTCACACTAATAAGCTGTGTATGCCCACCAGAAACAAGTAACGCCACAAACGGATACTGCGGAGGATTATCTTCCAACATTGGCGCAAGTAAATGCCCTTCCATATGATGCACTGCAACAGCCGGGACATTCCAAGCATAGGCAAGAGAACGACCTATTGACGCTCCAACCATTAAAGCTCCCACTAAACCGGGCCCTGCAGTATAAGCAACACCATCAATATCCGCAGAGGTTAAGTTAGCCTCTTTTAATGCAGCTTGAATTAAAGGGACTGTTTTGCGAATATGATCACGCGAGGCCAGTTCAGGGACAACGCCACCATAATCAGCATGTAATTTAATTTGTGAATAAAGTTGGTTTGCGATCAAGCCTTGCTCATCATCGTAAATAGCAATACCTGTTTCATCACATGAAGTTTCAATTCCAAGTACTTTCATTAATGTTTACCTACATAATCGGAAAGGTCATCTTCACTCCAAAGATCTTGTTCAGATATCTCTTTATCTGCAATGCGGTGTTCTTCATTAGCCCACTCACCGAGATCGATAAGTTGACAACGTTTACTGCAAAACGGTCGATATATACTTTTGTCTGACCACTCAACATCCTTTTGACAAGTTGGACATTTGACAAATTGGATAGTTTCTTTATTCATTTAAACTCTTTTAAAATATTTAATAATGTTAACAACAAGCTAATTCAAATTCGATAGCTTCAGTATGGGTGTTTTCACTCGCTTCAAGTGGTATAAATCGAATACTATAACGAGACATATGCCCAGAAACTTGCGGATAAACATTTTTATCCAATGAAACACGAATTCGAATTAAATTAAACTCGCCATTAGTTTCTTGAAAAAAATTATTGCTACAAACAAATGGTTTAAAATTACCCATTTGCCGAATCATTTGCATACAACATGACAAGGCCTCATCAAGAATTGCCAAATGTTGTAACCAGTTTTGCACTTGCCTATCACGTTTTTCTTGTAACTGCTCTAACCACAAATAAAAGGATGGCAGATCAAAACTACAGCATCCTCCTGGGATCATTAAACGTTGACGAATCGCAGTAATAAAACGGTCATCTTTTAAGGCCTGCCCTAATCGCATAACCGAGTTAAATTTAACCAAGTAGGCATCAAATTGATTAATTAAATTATTCAATAACTCTTGATCGACACCGTCGATATTTACCCATGATAAAAGTCTATTTTTTTGGGTCTCAATTTCCTTGATTAATTCACTTTTTACATCATTGCGTTCAATGATTTCTAATAGTTCAGATAGAGCATGAAAAAATAAAAGCGCATTATTTTGATCAAAATGACTGTGCAAATTTAATTGCTTTAATAAAAATTCAATACGTAACCATGTTCGCATCTTTTCATTTAGTGGATGTTCAAAAATAATTTTATCCATACTTAACCATTCTTAATATTAAAGTTATTCAGATATTGTTGATGCAATTTATTTACTTGTGCGGTTAATGAAGTCAAATCACCATTATTAACAATGATATCATCAGCATACGTTAATCGTTTTTGAGAAGAAATTTGTGACGATATCATTTTCTTTGCTAGCGATTCATCGATATTATCTCTTTGGATAAGTCGCTCTAATTGTAATTGTTCTGGCGTATCAACCATTAGGACTCTATCAGCCAAATTATGTAAATTATTCTCAACTAATAGGGGGACAACCCAAATTACATAAGCAGCAGTTTGCTGGGCAATTTGGATTTGTGTTTGTTCTTGAATGATTGGATGTAACAAATTATTTAGCCAAAGTCTTTCATGATCATTATTGAAGATAATGTCTCTTAATTGACTACGGTCTATCTCATTATTGGGTAATAAAATTTCTTGGCTAAAATGTTTAACAATCACCTTATAGGCATCAGTTCCTATTTCAACAACTTGCCGAGCAATGACATCAGCATCAATAATAGGCACACCTAACTGAGCAAAAAGGTTAGCGATGGTACTTTTACCACTAGCGATTCCACCACTCAGAGCTACAATATAAGGCATGAAATAGATTCCAAATCCAATCAAATAAAATTCTTCTAATAGTATAACATACAAGTGATTTTCATTACATACGCCAAATTATTTAAAAAGTAAAGAAAACAGCGAATTTTGTTTAGATATCATAAGCAATATTTGTTCAAAATAGCGTCAGTATTGATCAACGAATTGATTTTTTTGAAAATAGTAAAATCGTGTTATTTTTTATTGCCCAATTGATTAAAATAAATAGCTGTTTTAAGCGAATCATCCTGCAAATAGTCGAAAAAATGGTGTTTATTTTGCAGAAATAAGCCCACTATTACTTTGATTTATCATCATACCGAAAATAAATTTAATAAAATTGTTGGTTTTATATCTATAGCTGTATATAATCACATGCATCTGTATAAAAAAACAGGAATTAATAATGAGACCATTAACGGAACGCCAAAGACAGATTTATGATTTAATCAAAGATAATATTCAAACAACTGGCATGCCACCTACTCGAGCTGAAATTGCCCAAAAATTAGGATTTCGCTCAGCAAATGCAGCAGAAGAACACCTAAAAGCACTTGCCAAAAAAGGGGCAATTGAAATGATTGCCGGATCATCTCGAGGAATTCGTTTATTACTGGAAAGGCAAGAAGAGCAAAATGATTTTCAGGGAATTCCTTTAATTGGACAAGTTGCAGCAGGTTCGCCAATTTTGGCACAAGAACATATTGAAAGTCACTACCAAGTCGATCCATCCCTATTTAAACCTCATGCCGATTTTTTACTTAGAGTTCATGGTATGTCAATGAAAGACATCGGGATTATTGATGGTGATCTGCTTGCCGTACACAAAACGCAAGACGTAAAAAATGGGCAAGTCGTGGTTGCTCGCATTGATGATGAAGTAACAGTTAAAAGACTTTCACGTAAAGGTAAACATGTACAATTAATTGCCGAAAACGAAGAGTTCTCACCTATCGAAGTTGATCTTGAACAGCAAAGTTTTGCAATTGAGGGAATTGCTGTTGGTATAATTCGTAATGGATCATGGATGTAAGAACAAAGTTAGTATAAAATGGCGAATAATTGTTAATTAGGAGATAACAATATGTGGCTATTTTGGTTATATGAATTTTTAGGATTTGTTGCAGTTATTTTACTAATCGTTGCTTACTGTCGTATTCGTAATCAAAGATTTTGGTCGTTTACTTGGAAATATTTAAAGTGGATATTATTGTCAATTGTTGGCGTTTGGTTGGTAATAGCCGTACTTTGTCGAAATGATCTCTACAATGCCACTCATTGTTATTTTCGCGGAGTGAGTATGCATGCCCAAACAAAATATTCCATCTATTTGGGCGAATGTCAGATAGAAACGCCAAGTGGCAGTTATGTACCGATCGATCGAACTCGAGCATTACCTGGCTCAAGTGACCATGGTAATCATGATGACGTAAATGATATCTATCCAACTAATTAAATAGTTAAATCTTAAAAATCAGGCTATCACAATTATGATAACCTGATTTTTTTATTACGATAAAATCTTAATCCACTGATTCAAAACGCTGTTTTGTATATTTATGTTTAAAATAATGATACTAATAATGCTGATATGCTAAACAATACTTCTCTAACTTTTTAAAACCAAAGATTAATACAAAACTCACACAAAGATAGATAACTGCCGCGATACCAAACGCATGAAAAGGTTGATAGGTTTCAGCATAAATATCCCGAGCAATTTTCATTACATCTTGAACCGTTACCGTAAATGCCAGTGCCGTCGAATGTAACATAAAAATCACTTCATTACTGTAAGCGGGTAAAGCAATATGAAAGGCTCTTGGAAAGATAATGTATTGATATAATTGCCAACGATTAAAGCCCAATGCCGTTGCAGCTTCAATTTCACCGCTTGGCACATTGCGTATGGCACCCGCAAAAACTTCAGTTGTATAAGCACAAGTGTTAAGCGTGAAAGCCAAAATAGTACAATTCAAACCACTTTGAAAAAAATCGTCTAGCCACTGGTGATCTTTAACAATGCTTAACGCTGATGAATCCCCTAATGATTTTTATCAAAATCATTAAGTTAAGGTAGATACAC
>CAMLMY010000077.1 GCA_946481345.1 uncultured Gilliamella sp.
AAATCAAAAAAGAGACATTAGCAACCTATCTTGGCTCAGCCATTAAAGCCAAAGGAATGTTAGCGTTAACTAGTGGTATTGAAGGTCGGGTTGCTGTATCTCTCTTACGTACGTTTATGAAAAATCATTATCTACGTCGAGCACAAATTGAAGCAATGCTTGAACCATTGGCAAACAGTGATGATCCTATGATCATTCAACTATTATTATCATTAGCACGTCGTTATCGCATGGCATCCATTCAAGAAAAGGCCAGATATTTGGTAGATAGCATTGCTGAGCGTTCAGGCTGGACTATTGAGGAACTAACTGATCGCACCATATCAACCGCAGGTCTAGATGATAATGGCTTGTTAATTCTTGATTACGGTGAGCGTAGCTTTATTGCTAGTTTGGATGATAAATTTAAATGGCAATTAAAGAATGCTGATGGAGAAAAGATCAAAGCATTACCAGAAGCACGTAAAAGCGAAAATCCTGAACTCGTCAAAGAAGCAAAAAAACAGTTCAGCAACAGTAAAAAAGAGCTTAGCCAATTGCTCACTATGCAAATAAGCCGTTTTTACGAAGCCATGTGTGCCGAGCGTCAATGGCGAGTGGAAGATTGGCAAAAATATCTGCAACCACATCCGATTGTAGGACGATTGATTCAACGTTTAGTGTGGTTGGAATTAGACAATAATGGTCAGATCGTCAATAGTTTTAGACCAACTGAGGATGGCAGCTTAATAACCAATCAAGATGACGAAATCTTACTTGATCAAAATCACTTTATAACTATTGCCCATTCAGCGTTACTAGAGAGTGATGATATAGCACAATGGCAATCGCATCTCAAAGATTACAAAGTAAATCGACTGTTTGAGCAGTTTGGTGCTCTATTACCCGATATGAGCAAATTTAAAAATGGTATTATTGCTGATCGTTTAGGCTGGTTGACCGACAGTTTTACTCTACGTAGTGTTTTAACAAAATTAGGTTATGGGCGTGACGATATTGAATTTCGCGGAAGTTTTTACGGTTATCATAAATACTTTAGTAGTCTAAATATTTATATCAATATTGAATTCAGTGGCAGCATGGTACCTGAAGAAAATATCCCAGCAGTACTCTATTATATTTATTTTAGTAATAAAAAGGGGTTCAAAGATAGAGCAATTGCGCTCGATAAACTACCCAAAGTGTTATTAGCCGAAGGTTATGCTGATTATATGGCGGTGGCAAAAGCCTGTAGTGGTTTCGATCCTAATTGGAAAGATAAATTAATATGGTAAAACATGGTCAAAATCTGATGAAACACATCATTCTTGATTTAGTTATAGGTATATGATTGTCGAAATTAATATATCAATGGAGTGCTGCTAAAGATAGTAATGCTTATTTATCATTTTCGATGTTAAACATTTTAGTTTTAAGTAGATAACACAAATGGATCGAGTACGAATAATATGTAATGCATTGCAATAAAGTCAAAAAATAAATTTATTAAATGAAACTAAAGATAATGAGGAATATAAGATTCGAACTCGTAGCCATTTTTTGATAACGTCCAATAAACTTATCAAGTTTTAAAAATTGATTTGTATTGATTTAAATAGTTTTATATTTATTTAAATGGCTAAATTGGATTAAAATGAGTAGCGATTAAAGTTACAAATATGTTGCAATTGCAAATGGATACCCAAGATTTGAATCTTAATGGGAGAATAAGGGAATATGAAAACAACTGAACAATTATCAACAAGTCCACATGCATCTAAACAGTTAATCAATACTATCTTTAAACCATTAAGTGAATTAGACAAATCTTTACCAGAACGGGTCACACAATATATCTTGCATGGTGATGAAATTGATGTGTTGGCCGATTTTGAGGAACTATGTCAAAAGTCAGCTAATGTAGATAAAATTCATGAATTATTGCGAGCACCAGCTGCCTTTTATAGTTCATATAACTATCAAAAGATTCATCCGTTGCAAAAAGCACGCATTAATTTTTATAAGCTTTGGACGGATGCCTATACACCAGAACAAATCATTCGATTTGCCCGATTTTCTGCTATTTTATTTGATCATTTAAGTCATATTAAACGCATAAGCGAACAAATTCCTTCTTGGCTTATGTATTTGTTATATGATGGACTGATTACTACTTTACCCTCTTATAGCGAAAATAAAGATAAAATTGATGATCGTGAAAATTGGTCAATCCAACAATTACATCAATTTCTTGAAATTGAACAGACAGGATTAGGTGAAAAGTTACTGTTCGCGATTTTTGACCGTCAAAATATTTTTGAAAGTTCTTTGCGTGATTTTAAATATTTTACTCGGTTAAATGGGTTATTGACTTATATTCAAGAACGCATTGAATTATTTAAGCAACTTCCCTCACTCGGTTTGGCGCCTTTGGGACAAATAGAACAACTTAATTACATTCAACGACATCCAGAATTTCAGTTGCAATTGGTTGATTTTATTGCCATGCAGACGTTAAATACTTCCAAACAGGTAAGTCAATTAGCTACAGAAATACTATTTAACTTACCACTGGAGCTGGTTCAACCTCAATTACAACACTTTTTAACTTCCAGATCTGCTAAGGAGCGCGCTAATGTCGTAATATTGCTCTCACGAATCATTTCTGAACCGACAATTTTAGAGCAAGCTTTAGCTAATGAAACCAATAAAACAGTTATTGCTACCATTGAAAATGCTTTATCGAGATTAGAAACCGTCAATGCAGCCAAACAGCAAGCTGAGTTAGTTATTCCTAGTTTTGAACCACTTGTTGACACGCCATTGCCCATAACTGCTCGAGATGTTATACAGCAAAATTTTGACGAGTTCCTTATTGAACGTAAAACATTGATGGAAGATGAGCAAGAGAAAAACCAAAAATATAAAAGACGATCAACCTATTATCTAGACCGTTATAAACCGTTGCAAACGGTGACATCAAAGTCTCTGGATAAGATCTTTGAATATTTGAATGGTAAAATTGATCGTTCAGCATTATTGAAAGAATTTGATAAGAATATTGATTTTGACTTTTTAATTACCAAAAATCGACTAGCAAATTTACCTGAATTTTCTTTATTTCACTTACTTCGCATGACTCAGTTACTGAGCGGTCTAAATAGTAATTATCCTTTTAGATATATATATAATTATTATGAAATTGTTAAAAACTTCGATTTAAGACAGATAGCGGATGTCATGGTAAAACTCAACTATCCACAGGTTGAGTATGAAATTGCTCTGGAGTTTTTAACCAGTGATTTTTATCATGATATTTATGAAAATGAACCCTATAAATTATGGGCTTTTTTTGCTGAAAATATATATTTAATTGATCAAGCTTTGGGTTTTGCTCCTCTACAAATCCTTAGTCGTCTAGAGAGTGTCATAAAAATATTACAACTTTTTCCAACCATTCCAGCTAAATATGTTGCTTACCTAATTGAATTAGCTTTAGGTGGAAGTAAACCGGTACGTTACGCAGCACAACATGCCTTAAGACAGATACCTAATATACATAATCAAGTTGAACAAGCCTTATCTTCTTCAAAACAAGAGGTGCGTATTGCTGCAGCTAATTGGTTAGCTGAGTTAGGACAAACAAGCTCGATTAATGCACTAAATGCTGCGCTAAAAAAAGAGAAACGCGAAACGGTACAAGCGGCAATATTGGTGGCGCTAGAAAAAATGGGTGAAGATATTAGTCAGCACTTAACTGCAAAAAAATTATTGGCTGATGCCCAAAAAGGGGTAAAAGGTAAAATGCCAACCGAACTAGATTGGTTTGATTTTAACTTAATTCCATCTTTGACTTGGCAAAATGGTGATAAAGTTGATTCACAAATTATTCAGTGGTGGATCTGTTTAGCGGTCAAATTAAACGATCCGGCTAATCCGTTGTTAACTCTTTATAATCAATTGTTAAGCCCTCAAAGTCAGCAACAATTAGGCGAGTTTATTTTACAAAGTTTCATTAAGCAAGATACGCTAAGTCCATCACTAGAAGAAGCAGAAGCCAAAGCCGGTTTAGAAGCTAATATGCGATTGCAACAATATATTGGATATTATAAACGTTATCCGAATCTTTATCCTCACTATAACAATATTACTTATGAGCAAGTTTTTGACGAAATCAAAAAAGAGACATTAGCAATTTATCTTGGCTCAGCCATTAAAGCAAAAGGTATGTTAGCTTTAACTTATGGTATTGAAGGCCAAATTGCTGTGTCACTTTTAAGTAGTTTTATGAAAAATCATTATCAACGTCGTGCACAAATTGAAGCGATGCTTGAACCACTGGCAAACAGTGATGATCCGATGATCATTCAACTATTATTATCATTAGCACGTCGCTATCGTACGGCATCCATTCAAGAAAAAGCTAGACACTTGGTAGAAAGTATTGCCGAGCGCTCAGGATGGACAACAGATGAACTGGCCGATCGCACCATATCGACCGCAGGGTTAGATGATAATGGT
>CAMLMY010000078.1 GCA_946481345.1 uncultured Gilliamella sp.
TTTATGAAAAAATATCGCGATCAGTTAGTTGATAATACAGGCAAACCGTTAGTTGAACCGGTGGTATTTAAAGATCGTAAAATGCTTAGTTATTTATGGGATAAATTCGCTGATTTAAAATATCCAAAATTCGCTTACCAAAAAGGTTGGAGATTTAGTCCTTGTGGATACGATAACAAAGGGGAACGTTTGCCATGTTCTGATGAAGATCTTGAAGAAAGTATTAAGTATCTTAATTATGCTCTTGACGGAGGTTATCACTGTTATGAGGATTTGACAGCACGAATACTGTTTCAACAAGGCTATCATTATAAAGATGAAGAATTCAAAAAAATAAATAAATTAATCGAATATCGTAAATCATTAATACCAGAAGATTTAAAACTGGCAATTGATTATGCCGAAATAATAGCTGAGCACAGTTCAATTATTGGTATATTAAGGGTGACTGAAGCCTATTTATATGGTTTAGGGCGTGAGCAAGATCCAGTAAAAGCCTATGCATGGTCACTATTAAGTGATTATGCAAAACAAAAAATTATTGAAATCGATAATAATTTAGCATGGGATTATTATCAGCTTTCTCCAGTTTGGGAATATAATAAGGAAATTCAAACTCGTTTAGAACAAATTCTTACCCCAGAACAAAAACAAGCCGCACAAAATGAGTTAGCAGAGTTAAAAACCAAAATTATTGATTGGAATTATAATCGTTGGCAAGAGCAAATTGATGATTTTCATCCTAAACCTTAATTTTTTGAAATATGCTAGGTAATAAACTTAGAGCTAGCTAATTATAGCCTATTAGGATATTGCAAATTTAAGTGAATGGAATTGAGGGTGAATAATAAAGTGAAACAATCAAAATTCAAAAGATTATTGGTAATCAGCATTATTATGGCTATTGGTGGTTATTTTTTATATTTTCATCATTTATCTAAGCAAGACAGAGATTTTGGTTTTGTTGATACAGAAAATATAACCATGGACTATACTATTTATCCTTCAACCATTCCTGAAAACCAATTATTACGTATAGAAGAGGCTAAAGAGCTATATCGTCGAGCATTCGACGATCAAGTATTTTATGCTGTTGTAGATCCTGATCACTTAGTTAAATTTATTAAACATGCCTGGCAGTGGGATAAAAATGCAATGCCCTATTACTATGATCTTATTGTTTGGCAAAAGTATTATGATGATAACAAAAAAGAAAAAGGTATGATTTCATTTTCTGAGTTTATGAAAAAATATCGCGATCAATTAGTTGATAATACCGGAAAACCGTTAATTGAACCGGTGGTATTTAAAGATCGTAAAATGCTTAGTTATTTGTCGAATAAATTTGCTGATTTAAAATATCCAAAATTCGCTTATCAAAAAGGTTGGAAATTAAGTCCTTGTGGATACGATAACAATGGGGAACGTTTGTCATGTTCTGGTGAAGATCTTAAAGAAAGTATTAAGTATCTTAATTATGCTTTGGAAGGTGGTTATCACTGTTATGAGGATTTAACAGCACGAATGCTGTTTCAACAAGGATCTCATTATAAAGATAAAGAATTCAAAAAAATTAATAAATTAACCGAATATCGTAAATCATTAATACCAGAAAGATTAAAACTGGCAATTGATTATGCCGAAATAATGGCTGAGCACAGCTCAATTATTGGTATATTAAGGGTGACTGAAGCCTATTTATATGGTTTAGGGCGTGAGCAAGATCCAGTAAAAGCCTATGCATGGTCACTATTAAGTGATTATGCAAAACAAAAAATTATTGAAATCGATAATAATTTAGCATGGGATTATTATCAGCTTTCTCCAGTTTGGGAATATAATAAGGAAATTCAAACTCGTTTAGAACAAATTCTTACCCCAGAACAAAAACAAGCCGCACAAAATGAGTTAGCAGAGTTAAAAACCAAAATTATTGATTGGAATTATAATCGTTGGCAAGAGCAAATTGATGATTTTCATCCTAAACCTTAATTTTTGGAAATTTTTTATGGAACATTATAATTCGTACTAATGTAAGCCCGATCTGGCTGTCATCTATTTCTTTAAATGATGGTCAGATTGAAATAGTTTACTTTTTCTTTCCAAGTCCTCTTATCAAATAAATTTTTATTACAATTCTATTAAAGCACATTACAATTTACAACCATCGGAAATATTCATGATATTTTACAATAATTTAGATGTTCAAAGTTACATTTTGATGGTAATTATCGTTGATGGACATTGTCATTTTTTGTTTATTAACATTTCAAAGTGAAAAAATACGGCAGAGTGAAATTTGCTGATAGAAATTAATTATTATTTATGTTGTTATTTATGTAAGTAATGCATAATATTAATCTAAATAGTTTTAGAAAAGATATTTTTTGATGATAGGAATAGAGATATGATGAAATATAGTTTATTGTTTTTATCGGTTTTAAGTTGTTTGGGCGCTTCTGCTTATGCAAAACCACCATCAATGTGGGATTCAGCCGAAAGTTGTAAAAAATTAAGTGATTTGAAATTAGATAATGCAAAAATCGTAAATACTAAGTTAATTGAAGGGAATTTTACGCCACCTTCCAAATTAGCTGATACTCTACGGGGAGCTAAAGCAAAAGAAATCGTTGGTTTACCACAGATTTGCCGAGTTGAATTAACTATTGAGCCTGCTATTAATGTTGAAGTATGGTTGCCAAGCCAATGGAATCATCGTTTACAATCAATAGGTGGTGGTGGATATGCAGGGTTTATACCATTTGATAAGTTAGCTGTAGCGGCTAAAAATGGTTATGTCACAGCGGCGACAGATACTGGACATGTAGGGAATCTGGTTGATGGTAAATTTGTCTTTAAAGATGGCAAATTACAAACTGATGCGGTAAGAGATTTTGCACATCGTAGTGTACATGAAATGACGATAAAAACTAAACAAATTATTGAATCATATTACGGTCAGGCTGCAGATTATTCGTATTGGAATGGTTGTTCTACAGGAGGGCGTCAAGGACTAATGGAAGCGCAATGGTACCCAACTGATTATGATGGTTTATATATTGCAGCCCCAGCAATCTATTGGGATAAATTTGTACCTGCAGAATTATGGCCGCAAGTTGTAATGCAAGAAGAGTTAGGTAGACCTATTGGAAGCGATAAGCTAAATAAAGTTAGAAAAGCGATCATTGAATTTGCGGATGAAAAAGATGGCATTAAAGATGGAATAATTAATGACCCAACAACATTAGAAATCAGTGATGATCTACTTAATCAAGCAGGCCTAAACAAAGATGAGATTCGAACATTACGAAAAATCTGGCAAGGTCCAACAGATCAAAATGGAAAGTCTTTATGGTTTAGTATTGAACCATCCGCGCCACTTGATGTATTAGCTGGTAATGAAGGACCTTTTCCTATACCACTTGATTATTTGAAGTATTGGATTAAACAAGATCCTAATTTTGATTGGAAAAGTTTAGGATATAAAGGTTATGAAAAGTATTTCAATCAATCCGTTAAAATGTTTGCTCCAATAATGGGAACTGATGATACAGATTTAAGTCAGTTTAAAAAATTAGGTGGAAAAATGATTATTTGGCATGGTTTGGATGATCGTCTTGTAGCACCAAAAGGATCAATTCAATACTATAATGATGTATTGAAAACCATGGGTGGCAAAGAGTATGTAGATAATTTTGCCAAACTTTATCTAGCACCTGGTGTTGATCATTGTAATGGTGGTGATGGCCCAGATAAAATTAATGGTTTTGAAACATTAGTTAATTGGGTTGAGAAAAAACAAACGCCAACGACTCTAATAGCTAAAAAAATAAAAAATGGTCAAGTCACCATGCAACGACCTTTATGTCAATATCCTCAACAAACAATATATACAGGTAAGGGTGATACCAATAACCCTGAAAATTTTGTATGTAAATAATTCAGTAACTAGCTAACCTAAATATTGGGTTAGCTAGCTTTTTAATGCTTAAAGCGCACATCATTTTCTTTTTTGTTGAAATTAGCCTTTTATGTGTGCGCAAGTAAGAACTTTTGTTTTTTCTCTTTCATTATAAACCTTGAGTTTATAATGAAATGGTATAGACTCCTGAATATTTTTTACATGATATAACTGTTATATATTTAAAAATGCATATAATCTAAAAATTTTTTGAAGTACTTTAAGGCAAAATCAATCTATAAAATTAGCTCTAAAAAATTATCAATAAATCGCTGGTACTGTCCCTTTTGCTAGATACAAAATTTGATAAATATTTTTTTGTTCGCTAGCTGGTTTTTTCTTGAAAAAAGTATACGAAGTATATTGCCATTTGTCGGGATTATAGATGACGACATTGCCTATCTGATCTTGGTGTTTAGT
>CAMLMY010000079.1 GCA_946481345.1 uncultured Gilliamella sp.
TAATTTTTGCCAATGATAACTATTGTGCATTTATTCGTAAGGAACATAGCGATCAAATTTTTTATACATGTCTCTATTTTGTTTGTATTATTTTAGGAATTATTCTAACTCTAGGTATGGTTTTGTTGATTTTTGGATTTGATCACGAACTAACATTAATTGGAATAATTGGTTTTATTACTAGCTGTTTTGCTTTAAATTATGCAATTCCTGAATTCTATCAAAATGCATTTTCACGCCTTGGAAGTCCCATTATATTTAATCGTAAGACGGGTAAAGTGTATGTTAATGAAAGTTACTTTTTTAACTTTAAAGTACTACGGCACCCAAAAGTATTTTTACAACCGAAAAAGCGCCGCATACAAGAGTATGATTGGAATGATATGCATGGTGTAATTATCCATAATTTTTCACGTAATGCTTTAATTTCAACGGTGCTAATGGTTTGTGAACCCGGCACACATCAGGTTATTGACCATGTTATGTTAGATCCGGCTCAACCCGGAGCAGGTAGTTTTCATGTTTGGTGTTGGATTAACAGTTTTATGGTGAATTATGAATCAGCCGATATAGATGACGGCGAATACAAAACAGATGAAGAAGCAAAATTCAAAGAGGATATGATAGAGGGTGAGGGTTGGCCAGAATGGATGGTGGAAGCCTTTAATGCTACATCACTTGAAGAGTTAGCTGCAATTAAGCAAAAATATAATATCAAGCCATAATAACAAACTTAAATAGAACGCAAAGGAATAAAACAGTAATGCCCTCAAAATACCGCCCCCAGATCGTTGGTTGGTTTGGTGACCTAGATAAAGGTGCTTATAGCGTACCTCTGCATGACCGTCGTTTAATTTATGCCAATGATAACTATTGTGCGTTTATTCGCCAGGATCACAATGACCAAATTTTTTATACATGTCTCTATTTTGTTGCAATTATTCTAGGAATTATACTACTTGTAGGTTTTCCTTTCTGTATTTTTGGATTTAATGATTCTGATATCGGTGACCAACTAACAATAGTTGGTACAATTGGTTTTATTACTTGCTGTTTTGCATTATATCTAGCAATTCCTGAATTCTACCAGAATGCATTTTCCCGTCTTGGTAATCCTATAATATTTAATCGCAAGACAGGTAAAGTCTATGTTAATGAAAATTACTTTTTTAATTTTAAAGTATTACGGCACCCAAAAGTATTTTTACAACCGAAAAAGCGCCGCATACAAGAGTATGATTGGAATGATATGCATGGCGTAATTATCCATAATTTCTCACGTAATGCTTTAACCTCAACGGTGTTAATGGTATGTCAACCCGGTACAAATCAGGTTATTGACCATGTTATGTTAGATCCTATACGAGCAGCAACAGGTAGAATGTTTGTCTGGGGTTGGATTAACAGTTTTATGGTGAATTATGAATCAGCCAATATAGATGACGGCGAATACAAAACAGATGAAGAAGCAAAATTTAAAACAGATATGATAGAGGGTGAGGGTTGGCCAGAATGGATGGTGGAAGCCTTTAATGCTACATCACTTGAAGAGTTAGCTGCAATTAAGCAAAAATATAATATTAAATAATAATAAAAAACTTAAAGTGATAGTAAAGGAATAAGGATAAGGAATAAAACAGTAATGCCCTCAAAATACCGCCCCCAGATCTTTGGTTGGTTTGGCGACCTAGATAAAGGTTCTTATAGCATACCGTTGCATGATGATCGCTTAATTTTTGCCAATGATAACTATTGTGCATTTATTCGTAAGGAACATAATGAACAAATTTTTTATACCTGTCTCTATTTTATTTCAATTATTTTGGCAAATGGAATTATCATTGGATGTCTTTGGCTAGCGGTTCTCCATGATAACTCTAAAATAGAGTTTGTTGATCTGGTTGTTATAGTGTGTTTTGTTACTTGCTGTTTTGGTTTATATCTAGCTATTCCTGAATTCTACCAAAATGCATTTTCACGCCTTGGAAGTCCCATTATATTTAATCGTAAAACGGGTAAAGTGTATGTTAATGAAAGTTACTTTTTTAACTTTAAAATATTACGACATCCAAAAGTATTTTTACAACCGAAAAAACGTCGCATACAAGAGTATGATTGGAATGATATGCATGGCGTAATTATCCATAATTTTTCACGTAATGCTTTATCCTCAACGGTATTAATGGTATGTCAACCCGGCACACATCAGGTTATTGACCATGTTATGTTAGATCCGGCTCAACCCGGAGCAGGTAGTTTTCATGTTTGGTGTTGGATTAACAGTTTTATGGTGAATTATAAATCAGCCGATATAGATGATGGAGAATACAAAACAGATGAAGAGGCAAAATTCAAACAGGATATGATAGAAGGTGAAGGTTGGCCAGAATGGATGGTGGAAGCTTTTAATGCCACATCACTTGAAGAGTTAGCTGCAATTAAGCACAAATATAATATTAAACAATAATAAAAAACTTAAATTGATAGTAAAGGAATAAGGATAAGGAATAAAACAGTAATGCCCTCAAAATACCGCCCCCAGATCTTTGGTTGGTTTGGCGACCTAGATAAAGGTCCTTATAGCCTACCACTGCATGATGATCGCTTAATTTATGCGAATAATAACTATTGTGCCTTTATTCGCAAGGAACGTAATGATAAGATTTTTTATACATGTCTCTATTTTGTTGCGATTATTTTGTTGAGTATATTAATTGTAGGTATGGTTATATTTATTTTTGGATTTGATCACGAATTGACACTAATTGGAATAATTGGTTTTATTACTTGTAGTTTTGGTTTATATCTAATTATTCCTGAATTCTATCAAAATGCATTTTCGCGTCTTGGAAGTCCCATTATATTTAATCGTAAGACGAGTAAAGTGTATGTTAATGAAAGTTACTTTTTTAACTTTAAAGTATTACGGCACCCAAAAGTATTTTTACAACCGAAAAAGCGCCGCATACAAGAGTATGATTGGAATGATATGCATGGTGTAATTATCCATAATTTTTCACGTAATGCTTTAATTTCAACGGTATTAATGGTTTGTGAACCCGGCACACATCAGGTTATTGACCATGTTATGTTAGATCCGGCTCAACCCGGAGCAGGTAGTTTTCATGTTTGGTGTTGGATTAACAGTTTTATGGTGAATTATGAATCAGCCGATATAGATGACGGCGAATACAAAACAGATGAAGAGGCAAAATTCAAACAGGATATGATAGAAGGTGAAGGTTGGCCAGAATGGATGGTAGAAGCCTTTAATGCCACATCACTTGAAGAGTTAGCTGTAATTAAACAAAAATATAATATTAAACAATAATAAAAAACTTAAATTGATAGTAAAGGAATAAGGATAAGGAATAAAACAGTAATGCCCTCAAAATACCGCCCCCAGATCTTTGGTTGGTTTGGCGACCTAGATAAAGGTCCTTATAGCCTACCACTGCATGATGATCGCTTAATTTATGCCAATGATAACTATTGTGCATTTATTCGTCAGGAGCATAATGATCAGATTTTTTATACATGTCTTTATTTTGCAGGTATTATTGGGATGAATATTCTAATTGTTGGTATGGTTATGTTTATTTTTGGATTTGATCATGAACTGGCACTGATTGGAATAATTGGTTTTATTACTTGTAGTTTTGGTTTATATCTAATTATTCCTGAATTCTACCAAAATGCATTTTCACGCCTTGGAAGTCCCATTATATTTAATCGTAAGACGGGTAAAGTGTATGTTAATGAAAATTACTTTTTTAATTTTAAAGTATTACGGCACCCAAAAGTATTTTTACAACCGAAAAAACGCCGCATACAAGAGTATGATTGGAATGATATGCATGGTGTAATTATCCATAATTTTTCACGTAATGCCTTAACCTCAACGGTGTTAATGGTGTGTCAACCCGGCACAAATCAGGTCATTGACCATGTTATGTTAGATCCTGCACGACCAGCAACAGGTAGAATGTTTGTCTGGTGTTGGATTAACAGTTTTATGGTGAATTATGAATCAGCCGATATAGAT
>CAMLMY010000080.1 GCA_946481345.1 uncultured Gilliamella sp.
ACGAATCAGATTATCAAATTCATCATACGGATAATGCCGATCAGCCAGTCATCATCGATGTACAGCAAAGGTTGTTAATTATCAGGATTGAGGGGCTGAGCTAAAAGGTAAAATAAAATCCCCACGGTTAGGTGGGGATTTTTGCTTACTGATAAAGTGAAAATACTATTTTAGGTAATCGAGGAATAAGATTAATATCATCACAATTGACAAGAAATTCTACATTTGTTGATAATATTTCTGAGTAATCGCCTTCTATTTCCCCTGCGAATGAGTACATAAGATCTTTTTCTTCTTCATCGACTTCACTTGAAATAATAACCAGCACTTGTAGCACTCCAGCACGATCGACGTCTATAGATATCATTCTAAATTTAGGCGATATATTAAATAACATAGCTCTTTGTGCAGATAGTAATAACTGTACATCATTCATTTTATTGCCCTCCTTTATTTGGATTCACGGGTACAATCTTCGGCCATCGGCTTGATTGAATTATAAATATGTTTGTTGGTTTATTAACATCAGGGAGACCATTAGGGTTTCCAGTATTAATATATCTTCCTGTAATTCCTAATACCGTTTATTCACTTCAATAAGCCAAGTATATAAATACATACGAATCACCTGTAAAACCATCTATAATACAAAATTAAAGCCTAAAGCTATCTTTAAGATCTTGATACTCAATAAGTGATAACTCATTAACTTTAATAAAAATTAGCTCATTTTCAAAACCGAATCCCATTTCAACCCTCTCCATCCTAATAAGTGTTTTCACTACTCGTTTTTCAGAGAAAACAACTAAAACACTACTAGTCGTTAGCGATACAGAATATTCAGACACATGATCATAAATATTTTTATGTAACATGGATATATCGAAAATAGGAATCCCTTTTGATATTTCTAACACTTCAAATTCTATATTTTCAGTACTCGCTTTATTAACCATTGTTAGCACAATATTTTTTAGATCACCGGATTTCTCACCAATTCCAATTTCTAATAATGAATTATTAAAATTACCCGTCCGCCAATAGATTTTTTTTTCATTGCAAACGTTTTTTTCATCTACATTAACAGTAAAAGGAACATGATAATCAATTTCAACTGTATTGTTGACTATTGGATTAACATTAATAATTTTAAGCATTTTCAGCCTCTTATTTAGGATTATATCGAGCATGTTTTACAACAATATTTTGTCCTGCTTCTCTTGGCGCTGGTAGTATAAACTCCTAATTCCCACCATGAATCATTTTATCAGTAACAATACCATTTTGTTTTATTGCAATATTTAATGCTGATTCAAATTCTTTCAATGCAATTGGACTACTTATAGATGTTGTTGTTGAGCCAGTTAGCTCACCAACAACATTATAATCATAACGGCGTTCAATTGGTTTACTTAAGGTTTGATGAAGTTGTAGAGTTTGTTGACGTAATCGTCCGTACTCGTCAAATTGATGACGGCAGGTCAACTCACCAAAACGTCCCATATGGCGACGGATTTCTTGACCGTGCTCCCATTGATGGTTAGATTGACGACTAAACCTTTGATGCTCCTGCGTAATACCACCACATTTATCATATTGCTACACCAATGGTCATTGCCCATCATGAATCTCAGATAAACGCCCGAAACCATCCATAACTTACTTACCAGAAGTTAACTATGGCTAAGGCACATTCTAAGATAAAAACAACCATTACTAAAACCAGAACGGTAAAATCACGGCCAAAGCGCAGCTTAACGGTCGGTTACAGCCCTAATGGCGGGCAGACCCAACCCCAGACCGAAACTGACCATAAAGGGGCGTTGGCTGGAGCAGATGGCTTTTATGCCGGACAAGCCGTGTTGATTAAAGTTAAACGAAATAAATTAATTATTGAACTTGCTATGCAGATCTAGGAACTTATAAAAATTAGATCCTAGATCAGAGTTAGACTGGGGATTTAACAAGTTATTTATTGGGGTTTATATATAAATATCGATTATCTAAATCCAAACCTAATAAATCAACAATATGAAGTACTTTTTGATATTCATCTTCACTAATTTTCACATCAAAATCTGCAATATGATCACATAATGTTTCAAAAGCTAAAACATTTTCTGAATGATTAATGTAATCCAAAGCATAATCTACTAACTCAGGATCTAGCCTATCTTTTATTGAATTACCTAATTCTTTTATATAATCATTAACTAACATAATTATTTGATCCTTTTTTTATTTTTTACTTACTTATTGGTTTGTAATTTGGCGGAACTGGTGCACTGTCAAGAAATGTCATTATTATCTTTTCATTTGCTGGCTCATAAATAACTCTAATTCTTACTCCGTCTCTAACTTCGTATGTGGCCCATCTTGCTGGGTTTCCTGCTTTAGTATAAAGGCCTCCAGTCCCACTTTGTGCATACCATTGTGTATTAGGTGATGTTGCAATATCTCCGATTTCGTGAACAACTTTATCTGCTGACCATTCTTTAGGGAAAACAGTTTTTCCTGGTTGACCTGGATATAAATGTCCTCCACTACCTGGCTTATCACCATATAAAATATGTTGCCTAGCTTCTGGGGATAAAATATCTACATACTCCTGATTTTCAGGAGATATTTTTACTGTCGTTCCCTTTCCAGCGTCTAATTTGCTGAAAAAAAGTTAAGCTGACCTATACGGCGGTGCGCTGGTTACTTTTTTGACGGTTGATGAATAGTGATAGATCGATCTTGTGGTGAGTCGTATAACTATTAGTATCCATACGTGTTATGTTGTCCCCCACCATAGCTAACTCACCGCCCGCATGAATTATACCACTATAGGGACTGGACATATCGCCTTTCGCCTGTATGAGTTCGTTTAGGGGATTTAATACAGAGTAAATTATCCACTTATTCAATACGGGATTTTTCATTAAGAAAATAATATTTATTAAAAAGATGGCTAACATTATTAATAACATATTATTTCCTTATATTTTCAGCGGTAATCTTAAGTAAGCTAAACTCCCAGTTTTTAAGCTGGGATCATTCACTACTTATGAATAACGCTCTCTTAGCTTCGACATATAGTGCTCTATTGATGCCTTATCCTTAGGGTGGGCGTCAATATAACTATCCGATATTACTTGCATAAGTTCAACAAAGTGTTGAGGCGTTAACTCAGAACTATCCATTTCACCAACATAAAAATCTACGTTCTTAAAATCATCAGGGCTATCATAATCTTGGTCTAAGGCATATCCTAATCCTTCATGCACATCACAACCGATACCTCTTGATGCATCATATATAAATTGTAGAAAATTCATCTTTTCTTCGTTATACATTGTTTCAAGTAAATAATATAAATCTACTCCACCGTTTTCGATAATATATTTTTCAACTTTACTTAACCATTCTATTTTATTGCTCATTTAGAATTCCTTGGAGGCATTGTAATATAAGCATTACTCACCTTTCCTGTTTTTGCATCTCTTGTTACCTGAAACCAATAACCATCAACTTTTACTGAATATTCTCTCTTGTTTGGATTTGATAAAAAATAACTTTCTGATTGCTTTGCCGCCTTATTTGACATATCAGCTACTTTTGAATCCGATAGTATAGCCGGATCATAAGTTGTTTTTGCCACTTCTTTCTTATACCCTACAATCTGACCTGCATTTGGACCATTTCCGGCTTTAGCTGGAAGCTGATATTGGTACTCAATTAAACCAGGGTAATTTTTATCTGTAACTTTGAGATTAATTTTAGCTCCTAATATTTCGGCTGACTCTAAAAAAGCATCTTGTTTATGAGCTCCGGAGATATTATCTTTCTTTTTATTTAGCACACCAAGTTGAGTGTTATGTTGAGTTACATCAGCTATAAAGTTATTTGATGTTAACTGATTAGTAGCCCCAGCCGTCCCCTTTCCAGCTTCCGTTCCCGGACAAACTTCAT
>CAMLMY010000081.1 GCA_946481345.1 uncultured Gilliamella sp.
CTAAATTACCGGTCATTGTTTCTTCCATTATTCATTCTTATTTATTTTAGTTTTTTATCGATAAAAACTCTTGTCTATCTATCGCTTGAAATCTTTCTGATAAGCTTCCTTCATTTAACTTAGCTTGATCTATAGCCATTTTTATTGTGCTATTACTCAGTAGATTACCATAACGAAGTGTCATTATTGTGAAAGTTCGTTGATCATTTAAATTGGTTAAACCGTAAGAGCAAGCTCTGTGATAAGCTCTGGCCAAATCGAGTAAATTAATTTGGGTAGTTTCTTTATCAAGCTTTATATAAATATTTGCTTGTGATAAATAGATATCAAAAATCTTTTTGATATGTTGATTATAAAATTTTGCATCTTCACTCAAAAAGATAGTTGATGGATTCGGTTTGTAACCTAAATTTTTGATAGTTTCGATAGTTTTATTAACGGTTAAATAACTGTAACTCACAAAACTGCTCAATAAATCAGCCAAAAATTCCGGGCAGATTAGATTACCTTGATGCAACAATTGCATCCGAAACGGCTCATAAAAAGGGACAAATATTGATCCTAAAAACTGGGTTAAATGCATACCAATTTCAGATAAAATTTTAGCCACAATTTTGGGCTCATATTGACTCACTAGCCAGCAACATACATAACGTTTGCTTTGCAATATCTCACCTTTTGCTTCAATCAAACTAAAATGTAGTAATCGGTTTTCAAGCTCTTGGTTTGGTTTACCAAGCGTTACTAATTGCGGGCAAGCGTCTAAGTCATAAGCTAAATCTTTTCTGACAACTGGTGTAACGGCTTGTTCACCATATAAATCTTTTATATTATTTAACCCAACAAAATCAAGTTCACTTACCGATGTGAGTGGATCAAGCAATAAGTAACGATAATATTTTTGGTTATTTTCATTATCCAACAGAGCAATTAATTGTTGCTTCATTACCCTTTCTCCTTACATGTGCTACCTGCTGGTAATTCAGGTAAACTGCCATTGTAACTTAATGGACTTATTACACCAAAGCTAGCAACATGCGCTTCAATATCACCAGGAGCCATAAATTTTATAGTGCCGTTTTCCAATACAATAGCAACACCGTCACACGCAAGAGTAAGTTTTTTGTTTGCTGAGATGATGACTTCACTGTCAGTACTTGTAATTTTCATATTTTGTTTAGAAGTTAATAGCATTTCTTCATTTTGTGCTTGGATATCTACATTACCTTTTGATGCAAATATTTTTATACCCATAGCATTGGCAAAAAGGCTAATCATATTGCCAGCGGTTACCATAAAACGTTTAAAGGCGTTAACATCAATACTGCTTTGCGCTGTTTGAATAATGTTTTCACCCGCAGTTTGTTGGATAGAACTTGGAGTCACATCAGCTATCCCAGAAGGTGAGTAAGTTAATATTCCTGGTTGTTTTAATTCTTGTAAGCTTTGTTCAAATAGCTGTTTTTGTGTTTGTAAATCAGAAAGTTCAGCTTGAGCCGCTTGTGCCAATTCATTGAGCCTTTTCACCATTTCACTGGCTTGTGCAAGCTCACTAATGGCACTATCCATTTGTAACTGTTTATTACCCGCTTTTACTTGTTCTTCACTGGTTATGTATAACCCTTTACCTGCTCTTATCGCCCCCCATTCATCGGTACGTAGCTCTAACCCACTACCTCGCTGTTCTTTTTTTTCATTAACCAGATGACCAAGGTTAAGTTGAGTTTTGCCGAATTCTGTTGCCAGTTTTATATGCTCTTGTCCGCGTTTGTCATCCATTCGCAGTTTATTGTTAGCTGGAGTGCGTATCACATTGCGGTGTTTGTTGATAGTGGTAACATGGTCTGGATGGCTACTGTCATGCATAGCATGAGCAATATAAGGACGATCTGGATTACCATTAGTGAACGCTACAGCGACTTCAGTAGAATCGATAAGGGGAAAATGAAAGCCATATGTATCACCAGCATACGGTTTTGCCAGTCTAACCCATAAACTTTCCTCACCTTTTTTCCAATTTTTTAAATCAAAATTGAATTTAATACGATAGCGGCCTTGGGTATCAATATAACCATAAGTATCATCATTAGGACTTGTTACCCTTGCAGGTAAGGTGCCACTTACTTGTGGCCATGGCAATGGTGCAGGACGATACGGTTTAAGGCCATCATAAGGTATAGCCGTGAATTGTGTTTGATAAGAATCAGTTCGATTACCCGTACAATTGGTCGAAACAATAATAATACCGTCTTTTATATCTGCAATTGGACAATCTTCAATTGTGATATGTTGACCAGGAATGAGTTTATAGTCATTACATTTTCCTGAAATAATGAGTTGTTCGCTCATGTAATGTTGATGTCTTATGTGTGCATACCAACTACCACTTTCAACTGTCTGTGCATCACCGAGCGATTTATGATGCTCTTCGTAACGATAATCTTCACCACGGGTAGTAGTATCATTTGGTTGACTGTTATCACTGCCATAAAGTGAACTGTCAGCCATACGGTAATTGTAATCATTAACACTAACTTTGTTAGGTTTTGTTTTACTACTGAATTGTAAATCCCATACACTATAACGCTGACTGTCATTTAAACCATTTGGTTGCTTAATAATAGTACTTCCAGCATCTTGGTATCCTTGTTCATAATCACTGATGACGATAGTATCGCAATTATGCTCTAAATGAGTACTAATATAAAAATAAGCACCTATGTCTGCCAGTAGTCGTTGAATGAAAGCTAAATCACTTTCTTGCCACTGAGTAATAAATTCTCGAATAGGATAGGTTTGGTTTAATTCGAAGCGAAAATCAACACCTGTAAAATTATGATTACGCAAAACCTCTTCCACAACATCGATCACACTTTTATTTTGGAATATTGCGCTTTGATGGTTGTTTGCCAGTAATGCTATTCGTGGTTCGAGTATGACTTGATAATGTGCTTCGTCATTGCTAATTGAAATTAAACTAAATTCAGTGATAACACCATAAATGGTTTTGGGTTTGTCACTTGCTATTGATGAACCGATTTTAATCAATTCATTAGGTAAATTGGCTGGGTGAAAAGTCAATGAGGCAAATTGACTAAGCACAGATGCAATAGCGATTTGTTTATTTTGGCTAGTAAAATGTATGGTATACTGCCAAGGTTGATTTAGATGTTCATGACCTTCTATCGATAATATTGAAATTTGAGAAGTTTCAATATTTTCAATTGATAGAGAATAGTTATTATGTGAAAAATTACTAACTAAAGAAGAAAAGCTATCGGCAACTACTCCTTTTATCTCCTTTATATCCATGTTGGGATCCTTGGTTAATTCAAAAAACGGTTGATATAGTCCAATTAAATATTATTTAATCAAAAAACAAACAGATGATATAAATAATACACAACCTCAAATTGGACGGTCAATAATTTTGTAAATTTTTTTTACATTTTGTTAATAATTTGATAGCTAATATTAAAAATAATTCTTGTGATCATGACGTTATTTGAGTAAATGAATTGAGCTTTTAATTTATAAAATTAATAAAGTTAAAGTTCTCATGAACATCAAAAGCTCTAATTTCAGCCACTTATATCTGATTCATTAATTTTATCAATTAAAAATTCAACAATTTGCTTTAATAAATATTTTTTCTATCTATCAATGCGCATTATTGAGTCTTTAATTGTCAATTTTATCGGTTTTTGAATGAAATTCTTATTCAGAATTTTTGATTGGCTTATTGTTTATTTGTGAAAAAGAACCATAATTAAACGGTTCTTTGTTAATGATTTATATGGATGGATATTAAATATTTTATTTGTGATCTCGTTTTT
>CAMLMY010000082.1 GCA_946481345.1 uncultured Gilliamella sp.
CGAGTTTTTAATTTACGTTGCCACCATTCATGATTGGTTATTTTAGCTAATGCTTTAATACAATTATCATTGGTTAATTTGTGATTTTTAAAATCATTAAAATAGGGGGGTATAATGTTAATACCACTTAATTCTTTTAAGACTGTTCGATAAAGTTTTTGCTCTAAACTATTGCTTTCAATATGATTAGCTGTCAAACAAAAGGACTGATCTGCAAGACAGGTTTGGATGTGTTTATTCAGATAATTGACTATGTCAACACTTAATTTTGCTAACTTTTTTGTACTCAATGTGGCTAATCGGGCAAATTCCTCGGCAAAATTAATCGATAAGACACTGGGTTTGTCTACTTGATAACGTGCTTTGACTTGCGATAATCTTTCCTGAATATTGCCACCTAAAGTTTGTCGTAAAAAACTATTGGCTTTTTTTCTTCCTTCAACTTGAAAAAGATTAATATATTTATCAGCAAAATAACCAGCTAAAAAATCAGGTAAATCACTAAAGAATTGAGCACGGAATGGGTGGTCTTCTTGATCAACTTGCCACAATTTAATTTCATTATAGCTGATAGATTGTGGCATTTTTTTTTCATAATTAAGTCGAGCTATTGGCGTTCTTGCTAATTTTTTATTAGGTAAATATTGCCCGATATTTTCATAGTAATCACGCATAGCTAATAATAAAGAATGTTTATTTTTAGCAGGAATAAAAGGTAAAGAGAAAGATTGACTGGTCATAAATTCTCGGTAGCAGTTATCGTTTGGCACGCAGTTCTTTTAGATTTTGACAATCGATACAAAGTTGACAACCTTTTAACAATTGTCTACGTTTTTCAGGGATTGGCTCGCCACATTCGATACAATCTATTGCTGATTCGCCGGTAAAGGTTTGGCGATTAGCAAGTAGATTATCAAGTTCAAGCTGAGCCAAATCATTTGCTTGGTCTATAATATCTTTCATTAGGCATTAGTCTCATAGCTTTGATGGCGAAGTTTTTCTGCTTCTTGATAAAGCAATTCATTTACTTCGCTAGCGGTTAAATTCTGATCTAAGATATGACCGCTTATTTGCATTAAGCGATTTATATAAAGGTCACAAAGTCGTTGTTCGGTTTCTTGTTTAATTTTTCCCGATATATTCTGTAGTTTAGATTGAGTAATAGTGCTTGAGTTCATATATTTTTCCTCATCTTGATATTCATTATTGTTTGGTAAAATCTTGTGCTTCACAGTGTGCAAAGACATCCACTATGGCTTGTAAACGGCGAAGTCCTATTTCTAAATTATCTACTTCATTATCATTGAGCTGATCAAAGTTTAAATTGTGTTCTGAATACGATAATCTTGTGTTTAATGATGTTATGCCTGCGGCTGCTAATAACAGTCTTTTTTGTCCTGGCTTTAACCGATTAAAATTGCTGCGAACTAAGCTGCGATGTCCATGAATTAATTGATATAGATGTCTTATATGTTCAAGTTGACGAGATTGTTCAATATTATTCATCGCTCTTCCTTATATAGTAGTTTGAATCAAAAAAGAGCCATGTCTTTCGAAAAAGGCAAAGGCTTTATCAAATGGTTTGAGTTAGTTTTGGCGATGCTTAACTTGCTTTAATTTAATGGTTTTACCATTACTTTTTTCAATCCAACCATTTGGATTATGTTTATTGGTTTGAATAAAAATAACTAACGGTTGGGTAGTCGATTTTTGACTTAAATAGATAGCCTGGCTCATATTATTGCTCCATCAAATTTAGTTCAGGATTAAATGCTTTCGCCCCTTCAAGCGTAAGGGCGGTCATATTAATTAACGTTGTTGAGCGGTCATGCTTGCCTGTGATTCTTTTTTTTCGCGTTGGGAGTAATCCTTCATGTACATATTTTTTAACAGTACGAGGATTCATGCCCGAAACTCGAGCAAATTCATCAACAGTGACGTAAGGAGCAGAAATAGTGATTGAAATTGTTGTCATCATAGTGCATTATTCCTAACATAAATATGCTTATATGTAATTATGTGTATTTATATGTAAAATTAAACTAAATATAATTTATCATTAAGCAAAGCTTAATGTCAATCATATTTTTATTTATAAATTAACTTAGGCTTAATTCAAGATGAGTATTAATTTTAATTCTGGTGGTGCCAAAGTATTGGATAGAATCATTGAGGCTTATGGGTTTAAATCCAAAGTCGAATACAGCAATTATTTAGGAACATCAGCAGCAAGTTTATCAATCCGCTATCGACGAGATCTCTTTCCTTCCGATCTTGTTGTCAAATGTATGGATGAAACAGGTGCATCATTACAATGGTTAGCGACTGGTGAAGGACAATTTAAACCAGCTGAACAATCTAAAGAAGCGGTTATTTCCGATGAAACTTTAGTTAAACTTGAGCGGTTGGCTAGCCTAAAAGATAAGGGAGCCATTACTGAACAAGAGTTTAATGAATTAAAAGGACAATTGATTTAGATTAGCAAAGGATTAATTGTACTTATGTCAGTAAGAAAACAACCTAATGGAAAATGGTTATTTGAAAAATATCTCCCTGGCGGTCGTCGAATCCGTAAAAACTTCGCTACCAAAGGGGAAGCATTAGCATATGAAAATTATCTTGAAGAACAAGCAAATCAAAAACCATGGATTAATGAAAAAATTGATAAGCGTCGATTATCTGAATTAATCCAAAGCTGGTATTCGCTGCATGGTCAAACCTTAAAAGATGGTCAAACTCGATTAAAAGCAATGCTTTTTGCCAGTGATTGTATGAACAATCCATTAGCAACAAATTTCACTGCGAAACAATTTACTACTTATCGCCAAAAACGGATTGATGGTGAGATTTATCGAACTGATCGCATTAAAACGGTTGCTCCTAGAACAATGAATCTTGAATTAACCTACTTTAAAGCGATGTTTAACGAGTTAATTCGGTTAGGGGAGTGGCAGCATAAAAATCCTTTGGAACTCGTTCGTTCATTTAAAACCGATGAACAAGAGATGGCTTATTTATCTAAAGAACAAATTCAATCTTTACTCCATTCTTGTCAGCAAAGTAGCGCAACCGATTTGACCATTATTGTTAAAATTTGTTTAGCAACTGGCGCCAGATGGAGTGAAGCTGAAAGCTTAAAAGGCGCTCAGGTCAAAGACGGAAAAATCACCTACATCAATACTAAAGGTAAACGTAACCGCACAATTCCGATTAGTGATGAATTATTTCAACAAATTCCAAATAAAAATGGCCAGCTTTTTACTCCTTGTTATTCGGCATTTCGCTCAGCATTAGATAGAACAGGTATTGAGCTGCCCGATCGACAATTAACACATGTATTACGCCACACTTTTGCAAGCCACTTTATGATGAATGGTGGCAATATATTAGTTCTGCAAAAAATCTTAGGCCATACCGATATAAAAATGACCATGCGTTACGCCCATTTTGCTCCTGATCATTTTGAAGATGCGGTGAGATTAAATCCGTTAGAACATGATTAATTAAAGAGAGATTGAGTCAATATTATTTCAACAATAATAAACTAAATTAAATAAAAAATGGCGGTAAATTGGCGATCGAAAATGATTTTATAGTGCTTAATATGTTTTTATATGCATAATTAACTAATTGATTAATAACTAACTTATTGATTTAAAACCTCTATCCAAAAAACTCATAATCGATTGGTCACTGGTTCAAGTCC
>CAMLMY010000083.1 GCA_946481345.1 uncultured Gilliamella sp.
GTTTACCGTTCGCTGCATTTTATTCTTACGCAGATACAAAAGCCGAACAAAAATTTGTAGCCATTACTGCCATTGTTGAACATCCAGCACTAGATAATGTACGCAAAGGTGTTGAAGATGAACTTAAAGATAATGGCTATATTGCTGGAGAAAATTTAAAATTTCAGTTTGCCAGTGCACAAGGTAGCAGTGCAAATGCAGCTCAAATAGCGAAAAAATTTGTAGCAAATAAACCTGATGTAATTGTTGGTATCGCAACACCAAGTTCACAAACTTTAGTTGCATCAACAAAACTTATTCCTATTGTTTTTACCGCTGTTACTGATCCTGTGGCTGCTAAATTAACACCAAGTTGGGATGCATCAAAAACTAATGTGACAGGCGTATCCGATGCCTTATCACTAGATTCTCAAATTGAGATGATGTTAAAAATTAAACCTGATGCTAAAAATATTGGTTATGTTTATAGTCCAAGTGAAATTAATTCAACGATTATATTAAAACAATTGCAAATCGAACTTGAAAAAAGAGGGATGAAAATTATCGCTGCTCCTGCACAGCGAACCTCTGATATATCAACAGCTGCAAGAAGTTTAAAAGGTAAGGTTGATATGATTTACACGACTACCGATAATAACGTTGTTTCATCTTATGAAGCTTTAGCTAAAATTGCTAATGAAAGTAAAATTCCTCTTGTTGCATCAAATCCTGAATCAGCCGAACGTGGTGCAATTGCAGCTTTAGGAATGAGTTATTATGATCTTGGTCGCCAAGCTGGTAAAATAGTTATTCGTATACTTAATGGCGAAAAACCGGGGGATATTCCACCACAAGTTGGTAATATTACTCAATTAACAATTAATAAAAAAGCTGCTGAACGCCAAGGTATTACTTTATCTGAAGATGTATTAAAATCAGCAGCCAAGATTGTTGAAAAATAATTGTAACTTTTGATAACTAAACCGCCATTTTGGCGGTTAATTTTTAGTGGATGTTTTCATGTCTTTTGAATTTTTATTAAGTTCTTCTGGAATTGGACTTATTTATGCACTGGTTAGTTTAGGTGTTTTTATCTCATTCCGTTTACTCGATTTTCCGGATCTTACCGCTGATGCAAGTTTTCCACTTGGAGGGGCTATTTGTGGTCTATGTATTTACATAGGTATTGATCCATGGATAGCAACATTGTTAGGTATGATTGCGGGTTGTATTGCTGGAGCAATGACTGGAATATTGTATGTTAAACTCAATATACTACAACTACTTTCAAGTATTATTGTCATGATAGGACTTTATTCTATCAATTTAAGAATATTAGGTATTGGACCTTATATTATGGACGAAACACCAAGATTGGCTGGTTCGCCTAATCTTTCTTTGCTTAATGCCAAAACAATATTTTCACCATTTGTTGCTGAAGATTATAGTAACCAATATATTGTACTACCTCTTATAATATTAGGTTTTGTAATTTTATTTTGGTTATTACTAAATCTCTTTTTAAATACTAAGATGGGCTTAGCTTTAAGAGCAACAGGAACCAACCAACGAATGGCAAAATCTCAAGGTATTCCAACTGGTGGTATTACGATTCTTGGCATGGCAATATCAAATGGTTTAATCGCTCTTGGTGGTTCATTATTTGTACAAATGCAAGGTGGTGCAGATCTTACTATTGGCGTGGGCACGATCGTTACAGGGCTTGCATCGATTATTATTGGTGAAAGTATTTTTCCAACTAAGCGTATTTGGGCTGTTATGCTGGCGGTTATTTTTGGTGCGATTTTATATCGCTTATTCATTGCATTTGCACTCGATAATGAATTTTTACAAGCGATTGGTTTTGGAACCGAAGATTTAAATCTTATTACAGCAATCTTGGTAGTACTTGCTTTAGTCTTACCTAACCATTTAAAAAAGCGCGCAAAGAAAAGAGGAAGTAAGCATGATTAAAGTTGGAGAATTACAATTAACTTTTAATCAAGGGACACCTATCGAAAATCATGTATTACGAGGATTAAATCTTAATATAAGCGAAGGTGAATTTGTTACAATTATAGGTAGTAATGGAGCTGGAAAAAGCTCATTACTCAATGTAATTAGTGGTGATTTACTTGCCGACTCCGGCAGTGTCATTATTAATGGAAAAAATGTAACACGATGGCCTGCATGGAAAAGGGCTGGTTTAGTTGCTCGAGTATTTCAAGACCCAATGGTTGGGACTTGTGAAAACTTAACCATTGAAGAAAATCTTGCTATTGCTTATAACCGGGGTCATAGCTTTACATTATCTCCTGCTTTAAATAAAAAGTTACGCGAAATATTTAAAGAAAAACTAGCAACGCTAAATTTAGGTTTAGAAAATCGATTGTCCGATATGATGGGATTGCTTTCTGGTGGACAAAGACAAGCCGTCAGTCTACTCATGTCAACATTACAACCATCCAAGATATTATTACTTGATGAACACACAGCAGCGCTCGATCCAAAAACAGCACAATTTGTTTTAGACCTAACCGATGAAATTGTTTCTCAAAATCATCTAACCACCATGATGGTTACCCATTCTATGAAACAAGCATTAGAGTACGGTAATAGAACAGTAATGCTTCATCAAGGTCAGGTCGTACTTGATGTTTCTGGAGAACAACGTTCAAAGCTAACAGTAAACGATTTGCTCGCTATGTTTGAAAAAACTCGTGGTGAAAAAGTAACTGACGATGCCTTATTATTAGGTTAATAAATCAAGAAGCAATATTTATTAGCAGAATATTGCTTCTTATCCAAGATTAGTTAAATAATTTCATAATTTTTCTTGTAACTGTTGTCGAACATTCATTAAAGCAAATCCAAGCAAATTTTTTCCACGCCACATTAACGGATTATCAATATTAGGATCATCCATAGACAAGCCTATCCCCCATATTTTATCGACGGGGCTTGCTTCTACTAATATTCTTTGTTTGGTTGATAATATAAAATCAGTTAACTTTGGATTCTGTGAAAACTTTGCAAAATTACCATTTATGACTATATTTAAACAGTGTACATCCCAAATATCCGGTATGAAGCCTTTTACTTGACGCCCTAATGCTTTTGCTAATCCAGGTGAATTAGCAGTAAGTATTTTTGATAATATTTGCTCATCACCGAATAATCTTGCTTTCTCAGCCATCATATAATGTTCTGCAGTTGGATAGTAAATATTATCAACCTCAAAACGACTTGGATACCATTGGCTAAAACAACTCTTTGTTATGATAGAAGGTTGCTTTTCTACATGTCCCCAAAAGTATATATATTTGTATCGTTTACCACTTCTATACTGTTCGCGTAATTCCAATAAATCCATATAAATTCCTTATCATCACTGACGAATATGTTATATGTATTTTCATTGAATACCAATATAGTTTTAGTAAAAAACAAATTTTAGTTTTCAATAGAATAGAACTACATACCATTAATATAGTTAAAATAATGATACTTATAAGAAATATTTAAGGTTATGTATAATGTTTAAGATAACGTTGATTTTTATGATAAGGCTTTATATAAAAATTATATGACTATAATTATTTAGTTATATACTAAACATAGCATCTTATATAAATTTTAGTCAGTTTTATAATCTCTATATGCAAAAAAGCCCAGCATTC
>CAMLMY010000084.1 GCA_946481345.1 uncultured Gilliamella sp.
TGACCTCAAACTTTTTTACAATGGTTCTAAATAGATATATATTGTGAAAATAAATATTTTCGGCTTATATCATATTTAACTCCGATGACATTATAAAATCATAAGATTGCTCAAAAATTAGCAAAAAGTTGGTAGAAATTTGCATGCCACTATTTTCAAAATAAAACCATAGATTATAATTGGTTTGTTCCCTATACACATATGGATAAACCGCGCACCCATACTATATTGAGTAGTTGTGGCGTCTGTTCCCTATGCACATAGGGATAAACTCTGGGTTTTGTTTAATGTATTCAATTCCTATTTTATAAGCTAAAAACACATCAATTTGTTTTAAATAATAACTTGTAATATAGACTTCAGTAAATTTCATTTATTATTTGCAGTAAAGTTTGAAAAATAGTATTGAGAAATTTGAGTAAAAGACAGGATTTAAGAATAATATTGGTTAATTTTTTATTTTTTCGTGAAGTTTATAGTTCTAATAATTTATTTAAAATCAATCGACATTTCAATATTAAAACAAGTTAAAAAGGCTGGTTTTATAAACATAATTGCTTTTGCGATTATTGTAGTAGGTTTATTACTACTTAAATCGCAAACTAACCTTATATGAATTCTGCAATATCTCTTTTTTTGCTGTTATACAGGATTCAACAAATTGAACAACTTGTTTTAAAAGAAATTTTCATAAATCAGTTTAATGCTCATAATAGTAGAAACCGTAATAAGCATTGGTCTTATTAATTTACGCCCTTTAGCAATAACCATTTTAGCGCCTAACCTTGCTCCAATAAACTGACCAACCAGCATGACAAGACCAATCGACCATACCACTTGCCCGCCCATAATAAAAAATAGTAAACCAGCTAAATTTGAGGTGAAGTTAAGTACTTTAGTGTGGGCGGTAGCTTTGGTTAGATTAAATCCTGCCAATGTAATATATGCTAAAGCATAAAATGACCCGGCACCTGGTCCAAAAAAGCCATCATAAAAACCAATCCCTAAAGCAGGAATAAGAGCAAATTGAAGAATAGAAAAACGACTTTTACGATCACTTTCACCAATCGTTGGGGATAATAAAAAATATAACCCTACGCTAATCGTTAAAATTGGCAGCAATAATTTCAAAAAATCGGTTTGGATATGCATTACCGATATTGTGCCAATGGCTGAACCAACAAAAGCTGCTACAATTGCCCATTTTTGTTGATTTAAATCAACCATTTTTTGCCGTATAAAATAGAGGCTCGCAGAAAATGAACCACCACAACTTTGCAATTTGTTGGTGGCTAATGCACTAGCTGGTGGTAAGCCAACCGCCAATAATGCTGGTACAGTTAATAATCCTCCACCACCAGCAATTGAATCGATAAATCCAGCTAAAGCAGCAATAGCAAATAATAATAAAAGTAGTTCATAACTCATAATTCATTTACATCATTACACTGAGCGCGATAACGAAGATAGTGATCCATTAAAACAATAGCAACCATTGCTTCAGCAATCGGCACAGCTCTTATACCTACGCATGGATCATGCCTACCATGGGTTGATACTTCTACACTTTCACCATGAATATTAATTGATTGACCAGCAATTTCAATACTCGGCGTTGGTTTTAATGCAATACTGGCTAAAATAGTTTGCCCTGAGCTAATTCCACCCAAAATACCACCAGCATGATTAGATAAAAAACCTTGTGGCGTTATTTCATCACGGTTTTCACTGCCACGTTTATTGATAACATCAAAACCATCACCAATTTCTACACCTTTTACGGCATTAATACTCATGAGCGCATGAGCTAGTTCAGCATCTAATCTATCAAAAACAGGCTCACCCAAACCAACAGGTACATTTTCAGCAACAATACAAACTTTAGCACCAATTGAATCGCCTTCTTTTTTTAATGATCTTAATAATTGATCTAGCTCATCAAGTTTACTTTCATCAGCACAAAAAAATGGATTTTGTTCAACTTGTTGCCAATCTTTTAATTGACATTTTATCTCACCCATTTGAGCTAGATAGCCACGAATGGTAATCCCTAATTTTTCATGCAAATATTTTTTTGCTATTGCGCCTGCTGCAACTCGCATAGCAGTTTCACGCGCGGAAGAACGCCCTCCTCCTCGGTAATCGCGAATCCCATATTTATGTTGATAAGTGTAATCAGCATGACTCGGTCTAAAAATATCTTTAATTTGGCTGTAGTCTTGTGAACGTTGATCGGTATTTTCGATCAATAGGCCGATACTGGTTCCCGTTGTTACTCCATCAAAAACGCCTGATAAGATTTTTACTTGGTCAGCTTCACGCCTTTGAGTGGTATAACGCGATGAACCAGGACGACGACGATCGAGATCATGTTGCATATCTGATTCAGTCAAAGCAAGACCAGGCGGAACGCCATCAACAACACAACCTAGCGCAATGCCATGTGACTCTCCAAATGTTGTAACTTTGAATAATTTTCCAATTGAGTTTCCAGCCATAATAATTTTCCGTATATTAAAAACAGCTTATTTAAAACAATGATGATATTGAATTAATTCTTCACGCGTGATAGAAAAAACACCTAATCCGCCACGTTCAAATTCTAACCAATTAAAAGGAACTTGAGGATATTGCTCCTGTAAGCTAACCCAGCTATTTCCTACTTCACAAACTAATATTCCTTGTGGTGATAGATAATTAATTGCATCACTTAAAATTCGTTTAACGATATCTAAACCATCAAATCCGGCTTCAAGTGCTAATTTAGGTTCATAGGAAAATTCATCAGGTAAATCGTCCATATCTTCATTATCAACATAAGGAGGATTGGTAACAATAAGATCATATTGTTTTGCTAGAATATCATTGAATAAATCAGATAGCATTGGTGTAACTCGAAAATTCATTTCGTGTAGGTCAATATTTTGTTGTGCTACATCTAACGCTTCTAATGAAATATCAGTGATGTCAACTTGTGCATCAGGAAAAGCATAAGCACAAGCAATACCAATACAGCCACTACCTGTACAGAGATCTAAAATCTGTTGGGGTGACTGTGATAATAAAGATTGAAAATGATTATCAATTAATTCACCAATCGGAGAACGTGGAATCAATACACGTTCATCAATGTAAAAACTGTGTCCACAAAACCAAGCTTGATTAGTTAAATATGGCGTAGGCACTCGATCACTAATCCGTTTTTGGATAATATCGAAAAGCGCTTGTTTTTCGTCATTGGTAAGATTTGCAGAATAAAATTCGGTAGGAATAAATAATGATAAACCCAAAGTGGCTAAGATAAGTTGTTTAGCTTCATCGATAGGATTATCTGTACCGTGACCTAAGAAAACATCTGATAGACTAAGTTGTGATGATGTCCAGCGTATAAAATCCTGAACCGTGCGTAAGTTTTCCATAATGGCTCCAATGATTAAGGAGAGGGAAGGTATTACTCGTCACTTCCGATCACATTATAATGAGGAAATGCACTAAATTAATATTGAAAGTGACTAATAACAATCACGATGAGCCAAAAGGCTTTTCACTTCCAATAACTAAAAATTAATATGGCGGTGAGGAAGGGATTCGAACCCTTGATACGTTGCCGTATACACACTTTC
>CAMLMY010000085.1 GCA_946481345.1 uncultured Gilliamella sp.
TCTATAGCTGCTTTAACTGCTGGCCTGACCGGCGGGGATGCGACAGCTTCTACGAATATCAATACCAAAGTAGAATCTGCTTCAGAGACTGGAATTAACAATAGTCTTACATCTAAAACCATGATGATTTCTAACGGAAATGATCCTTTTTCTTTTATTCTGAAAACTTCAGCTCCGGCAAATGCTATGGATTATCATATGTCACATAGCTCACATAGCTCACATAGTTCTCACGCCTCTCATAGTTCACATTATTCAGGTTATTAATAACCAGGTTATTAATAATATGTCTAACAGAGTGATATTAGAGTTTGATTGTGTAGTTTATAGTTCCACTGCAATCCAAAAGGCTGCATATAGAGCTATGAATTTTATGCTCGTGCACATTGATCTAAATGAAGAGAAAATTATTTGCATTTGTGAGCCTACATCTGACGCTGATAATGACCAATTCGAGAAAGCAATACAAGAATTTAAAAAAGACGTATTGGACTATAGCTTACGTGAAAAAATTCGAGATGAAACTACTCCGATACGGAATTTAATATTAGGTATTGCTTTTTCAAAAACAGGTGCGGGAAGTGAGTAAATTTAAAAGTATTGATTCCTATATTCCAAAAAAAGAATATGAACTTTTACCATTTAAATTTGATCATTTTGACGATAAGCGTTGTATCATTACAAATATGGTCGGAGAATACCTATTATTAAATAATAATGATTTATATAGTCTAATAAATAAAAAAATTTCGTCTGATAGTTCTATATTTTCTTCATTACGTAGTAAGCACTTTATTCGTTATGAAGGTGAAAATTCACCTTTAGAACTTTTAGCTTTAAAATATAGGACTAGGCTTTCTAAGCTGGTTAACTTTACTAATTTACATGTTTTTGTAGTCACATTACGGTGTGATCATAGTTGTCCTTATTGTCAAGTATCACGGCAATCAGAAGATAAAAATCAATTTGATATGACGTATGAGATGGCTGACAAAGCATTAGATTTTGTTTTTAAATCGCCAAATCCAGCCATTAAAATTGAATTTCAGGGCGGCGAACCGTTATTAAATTTCCCAATGGTTCAATATATTGTTGAACAGGCAGAATTTCGGAATAAATCGGAAAACCGTAATTTACAGTTTGTTATTGCTACTACACTTTCGTTATTAACGGATGAAATCCTTGAATTTTGTCGTGACCACTCAGTTATGTTGTCCTCATCTCTAGATGGCCCTCAAGATTTGCATAATGCAAATCGTCCAAGACCCTCAAAAAATAGCCATCAGCTATTTGAGGACGGATTAAATAAAGCGAGAGCAGTTTTGGGTTATGACCAAGTATCAGCGTTAATGACAACAACAGACAAGAGCCTATCCCGTGTTCGTGATATAATAGATGAATACGTTAGACTTGGATTTAACAGCGTTTTTTTACGCGCACTCTCGCCTTATGGTTTTGCGATCAAAACAAAACGTTACATGATGTATGACGTAGATCGCTGGCTAAAATTTTTTAAAGAGGGTTTGGATTATATTATATTTTTGAATAAGTCAGGCATTCCTTTTGTCGAGGTTTATTCGGCATTGATATTAAAAAAGATGCTAACATCTGACGATCCAGGCTTTGTCGATTTAATGAATCCTGCTGGAGCAGGTATAGCCGCGATTGTTTTTAACTATGATGGTTATGTCTATGCCTCAGATGAAAGTCGCATGTTAGCCGAGATGGGCGATTTTAAATTTAGATTAGGGAATATATTAACGCAATCTTATGAAGATATTATCTTTTCGGATCAACTTCTAGATGCTTTGGAAGACTCATTTACGCTCAGTGTTCCTATGTGCTCTGATTGTGCCTTTGAACCATATTGCGGTGCAGAACCTGTCTTTCATTATGCCGTCTATAAAGACATGGTTGGACGAAAACCTGAATCTGCTTTTTGTAAAAAAAATATGTCGATTTATAAGCACTTAATAACACTGATGGAGAACGACGAAGAAACGAAAAGTATATTTCTTAGATGGGCAACTCAATGTTAAAGTTATTTGGAAATATAAAAAATCATATTTTTGATGACAATTTGTTTGTGAATCCAATTAAAATTTCGACTAACGCGAATTTACCAAACGTTTTAAAAAATAAATATGCCTATTTAATTAATGATAATAATTACAGCGAGGGGTTTTTTCATTATATAGTTTTTAATGATTTTTTTGAAAAAAATAAAGAAATTTTAGAGACAAAAAGTTACTCTATAATTCCCGACGATTTTAAATATTTATCCAACGATGATATCGTAAGTATTAATCCGAATCAGAACAAAATAAGAGTTCTTTTTAGATCACATTCAAATTTTAATAGTATATTAGTCACAGAACAATGTAATCATTATTGTTTAATGTGCTCCCAACCGCCGAAGCCGAAAGACGATTCATATCTTCTGGACGAAATCGAAAATTTAATACCTTTGATACCAAGGTATACAAAGGAAATCGGGTTTACGGGAGGAGAACCTACTACAAATCGTGATCGATTTTTGAAAATACTCCGGCTAACTAAAAGCTATCTACCAGAAACGAGTATTCACATATTATCAAACGGCAGGAGTTTTCGGGATTTCCATTTTGCAAAAAGTTATGCAGATCTAGAACTTACTGATAGTATGGTGGGTATCCCTCTTTATTCTGATGACCCGAGTTTGCATAATTATATTGTGCAGTCGGATAATGCTTTTGATGAAACTGTACAGGGCATAATAAATTTAAAAAAGTTAAACCAAAAGGTTGAAATTAGAATCGTACTCCACCGGTTATCTGTAAAACGTTTAATTCAGTTATGCGAATTTATAGGTAGAAATTTGCTTTTCGTGGACCATGTGGCTCTTATGGGGCTTGAAATAATGGGTTTTACTCGAGCGAATTTACAAGAGTTATGGATAGACCCGTTTGATTATAAAGATAAATTAAGCCAAGCGACATCCATTTTAAAATCGTATGGTCTAAATGCCTCTATATACAACCATCAACTATGTGTTGTGAACGAAAATGTTTGGCCGTTTTGCCGCCAATCCATTAGCGACTGGAAAAATGAATTTGCAATTGAATGTCAAACATGCACCAAGCGTTGTGATTGTGGCGGTTTTTTTTCTTCGGGCCTATTATATAAACACAGCGACCACTTACATCCGTTGTAAGGAAGTTGATATGAGAGGAAATTTTTCTCAAATCGCAATTAATGGCAGGATCGAAAATAATAAAAGCGAAGAGTAAAATGCATTTAATGGATTTATATAATCGTATTATTTAATTCCATAACTTAAAACTTGGGTGCCGCATATTTTGACCATTGATACGACTATAGCTGCTGCATCATATCCGGTGCAGTTTCCTGTAAAACTGCATATGGCTTCAGAAACACTAACATTGGCGCATTGGTTTCGATTACCACCTAAAGCTAAGCATATACCTACGCCTAGGTCGTTATCTCCTATTCCGGTACAGTCGTAGCTGGCTCTCCCCCCTGAAATGCAAATAGCTTCGCCTAAGCTCATC
>CAMLMY010000086.1 GCA_946481345.1 uncultured Gilliamella sp.
AAACATGTTTTTCTCTAAAATTCCAAACTTGGGATATTTATTTCAAAGAACAAATACGCTAAACCATTTCTAAGATAACGTTTTTATTTTTTACGGAAGAATATAAATTATAATGAAAAAAATAGACACCTATTACGGGGAAATGGTTGCCGACCTTCCTGAACACGATTTAATTTATCAAAGTCTGTCTGAATATGGTGAGTGGGGGCTGTTAGAATGTTATTTTGCCTCTACTATTCTTGATCCAGGATATGTAGCGGTGGATATCGGTGCATTTATAGGCACTTTCTCACTTGGTTTATCTAGGTTCGGAGCCAGAAAAATCATTTCCGTGGAACCGAATTCCTTGGTACTTCCATCACTAAAACAAAATTTGGGTAAAAATAGTCATGTTCCTTTTACCGTGGTTGAAGCGGCCTCTGGGAAGCGGGATGATCGTCATTGGACATTATCTGTGGAACATGAAAATATCGGCGGAACACATCTCGTCGAATCGCACGGCGCGAGTGACAAAACGGTAAAAATTATTCCACTTTCGGAAATCCGAAAACAATATGGTGACTATGACTTCTTGAAGATAGATGCTGAAGGTCATGAAACCGATATCATCGAGAGTGATAAAGATTATATAAATGAGAAAGCTAAAATCGTGTTTTTTGAAGAAAATAGCGATAGTTCTCATCAAAATGCAATCGAGTTTTTGTTAGAAAGCGGGTTTTATCTATATCTATGTGCGTTTCCTGCATTCAATAAAAATAATTATAATTCTTCCAAGAAACGTTTATTTAATATAGCCCGCGAATCCAATGTTCTTGCTTCGCGTTTTCCCGTAGCAATGTGTGACGAATTAAAAGCACTTGGATGTTTCATGTGGGAGTTCAAATCAACAAAAGAATTCAATCATATACGCTCTTATATCCCCAGATGGGGAAGGACAGAATGGGAGGATTTGGATAAAATCGAGTTATTAGCCTTGTTGAGTAAAGCCGTTATTCAATTATACAATTCTAATGCCGATAACAATAATTTAACTCAGGTAAAAGATTAGTCATGTCAAAAACATCTATACATGACACGTTGAAAAAGACTGTTGAAGATATTATATTTAATTCGAAAACTATATCTGAAAAAGAAAATGAATTAGATAACCATTTTCATTCAAAATATAAACTACTTGATAGCGAACAATTTAAGAATATATTTGAAAAATCAATCAACAATTATGATAAATTAGTTATTTCGTTCAGCCACGACAATTATCTTGAAAATTATGGTGGTATTCAAAAATGTATAAAAACAGAAGAAGAAGCTGTTTGTCTTGAAGGAATAGTTTATCTTCACATTTTTCCAAAGATAGCACGAACCTGGTTAGTCAATGACAATCTCGCAGCAGATTTACCTTTAGGAATAAATCTTAATGGTAAAAATATCGGCACTACAATCGCAGATAATCTGATACACGCTCTAAAGACTTTTTCTATAAACAAAGCAGATTGTATTATACATTCGCCATTAGGGCTAAATCTACGTTCAATCATTGAAATTGGAAATTCATTACGATGCCAGCCGAAATGGTACTTTTGGCTACATGACTATACGACCTTATGCCCGAATTTTAATCTGTTACGGAACAACGTGATTTTTTGCGGTGCACCTGTTTCTAATTCTAAACAATGCGAAAATTGTAACGCAGGATATGATCGCATTAACCAAGCTCAAGAATTCAAAGCTTTTTTTGAGAAAATCAAACCTGTTGTTATTTCACCTTCAGATCTTGTTAAACAATTTTGGTTAGAGAAATCAAAATTACCATATCATTCTATCCATGTTATTCCGCATTATACGTTGGGTGAAGGACATAAACGCCGGATTGACGACACCAATCAAAATTTAAAAATTGCTTTTGTGGGCACGCCTGCATATTTCAAAGGTTGGAACGATTTTATCGACCTTATTTCCGCCTTCAACGAAACCCCTTCCCTCTTTTCATTTTATGTTTTCGCTAGCTATGCTCCACGTTCGAAGCAATATAACTTCGTAAAAGTTGTTACAAACGCTGAAGAAACTGCGCAGATGCGTGATCAGCTCATAAAACATGATATCGATATTGCATTCATTGGTTCACTTGTACAGGAAACTTTTTGTTTAACCGCTTATGAAGCAATCGCTGCCGACACATTTGTCGTAACAAATTATTTGTCGGGAAACGCTGCAAAAGTTGTCAGAGAACTGTCCCACGGTTATGTCTATCGTGGTATACCCGATCTCGTAGAATATTTAAAAGATTCCGAAAACTACCGATCAATTATAGAACGCCGTTTAAATAAAAACTACCGTTCGCTTATTTCAAGTAAAATGACATACACAAACACTTAACATTGGATTAGTCATTATGAATTTGATATTTACAAGTTGTACATTCGGCTACCTGGCAAAAGCACGTGTATTAGCGCAATCCTTCAAAAAGTATAATTCAGATTATGAATTTGCTCTAGTTATGATAGATAAAGAGCCTGAAGGTTTTATTTTTAATCTTACGGAAGAGCCATTTGATACTGTCTACTATATTGAAGACATGGGGCTTGAGAACTACGAATCATGGATGTTCGGTCATGATGTTGTTGAACTTTGTACTGCCGTAAAAGGACCTTTTTTAAAAAAGTTCACAAACATGGGGTACGATAAAATCATCTATCTGGACCCTGATATTGCCGTTTATAACAGCTTATCGCCTATCATAGATTTGTTGGATTCACATTCAATTATTGTCACACCTCACCTGGTAACGCCTGAAGAAGAGGAAAATGCTATTCTTGATAACGAATTTGCTGCGCTCAATTATGGCGTATTCAATTTAGGGTTTCTGGCAATTCGCAATGACGCGAACGGTAAGCGACTTGCTAATTGGTGGAATGATAGACTACTCGAATATTGTCATGATGATCTTCCAAGAGGGTTATTTGTAGATCAAAAGTGGTTCAATTTAGTACCAGCTTTGTTTGATGGAGTTTATATTTTACGTGATCCGGGATATAATGTTGCCAGCTGGAATCTAAGTCACAGAAAAATTTCTATTACCAATAAATGTATTTACGTGAACGGTATTTTCCCATTACGTTTTTATCACTATACAAAACTTGGACCGGTTGGTCGCACAATGACAAAACGTTACGCAAAAGACAATCACGAAGTCTTCGAGATCTGGAACAAGTATGAACATATGGTAGAAGAAAATACGCCATTAAATCTCCCTAGCAAATGGTGGTACTACGGTATGTATCGGGATGGAACACCAATTGAAAAAGCGGAGCGTGTACGATACCGTAGTATCCCGGATTTAAAGAACGTTTTTCCTCATCCATTTTCTCAAAAAGACGCTATCCGGAATGAAAGTGGATTCCACAAAGTGGAAGGTCATGTTTTAATCGAAAATAATTCAGTTGCGAGTATATCAAAACATAAAAAACGAAAAACTATTGGCATTTTTATTGAAAAGAATACCCGCTCTCTACGACGTTTTTTTGAAAAAAACACACGTAG
>CAMLMY010000087.1 GCA_946481345.1 uncultured Gilliamella sp.
ACTAGAATCGATATGAAAAACTGGCTTTAAAGTTACGCGCTAATCCATAGGTATTTTCACCTAAATAGAGTCTATAATCTTTATTAAATAGATTATCAACAGCTAACTTAACTTCCGCTTTCGGTAAAAAGGTTGGTTGCCATGTTGCAAATAAATTATGGATTGAATAGCCTGATGAACGCCCTAAACCGTAAGCGCCCAGATCTTTTATACCATCATGATTTCTATCTTCAAGACCTGTGCGATCTTGTTTTCTCACAAATTGAGCATTCCAACCTGCCCGAACATTCCATTGTGGAATTTTAAAACCAGAGGTTAAGGTTGCCGTGCGCGGTGCAATCGTTGCCACATAAGTTTTGTTATGCATCCATATTGCCTGCGGTGTTGAATCACGTTCCCCTTTTTGGATAGAGTAAGTGGCACTGGCAAACCAATATCGGCTATCATAGAAAGCTTCTAATTCAAAACCTTGTATCACAAGTTTACCCGGAACATTATGATAATTGGATTGACCAAGCGGGCATGAGTTACCGGGTTCACAAATTGAACCATTGAAGCCACGCGTAATGAAAATTTCGTCTTTAACTTGCTGTCTGAATAACGTATTTCTGATTTGTAATTTATCATTTTCTAATAATATATTACTGAAATCGAGAATATTACCTGCCCGAATTGACAAGTTACGCTCTTTTTCTAAATTACGACTCGTGGCACTGATTTTACCTGAACCACCATTTTTAGGGGTAAATTGCACTTCATAGGTTTCATCTATTGTCGGTGCTTGCCACGCGTAACTAATGTCACTAAAAAATCCGATATTTTGTGTTGTCTGCCAATAGGCTCCAAATCTTGGTGTCCAACCAGAATAATTCACGGGTGAATAGTCATGACCAAAACGAGGATCTGGATCGTTGTAAGCTGAAGCATAATTTTGCTTACCATGATTACGAACATAATCATAACGAAGTGATGGTGTTAGAACAAAAGTATCAATAGAAAGCTCATCTTGGATATAAAAACTATAATTCTGTTGTTTACCAGATGGCATATAAGCAGGTTGAAAATAACCATGATTATAGTTAGGTTTCTTTTCATAACCCTTATAATACATCAAGGTATCACGGTCGTGTAAATGTACTTGTGCACCGATTTTTAAAGCATTATCAATGGGTCCTGTAGAAAAAATACTGATATTTTCAAGTTCAACTGTTTTATCCGTATAGCTAACCCAACTTTCGTTACCCATCGTGCCCAATGATGAAACGGGATTATATTTACTCGGACGCGTATCATGCTGTTTGGTTTTAGAATAAGTGGTATGCAAAGTAAAATTAATAAATGGATTATAAGTTGGTTGATAGTTCCATTTAAATTGGGCTGATTCATCGGTTTGATCGCGTTTGACTAACTTTCTTAACCACGCAGCTTTATAACCATATTTTTTAATTTGAGCAGCCGTTGGGGGTGTCATTTTTTCAACATATTTAGCTGCCCATGGTTGCCATGAATCACGTTTAGAACGAACACCTGAAACAGTAAACGTATGTTCTTCATTGGGTCTAAAATTTAACTTAGCCATATAAGTATCCATATCATCTTCTGAAAAGACAAATCTGGAGCCGTCTGGTCTCTTAAAATTACCACTATTGCGATTGGTGTAATAAACCAGCCCATCAAACATATCATCTTGTGTTCGCCCATAAACGGCACTTGTCACCATATTTTGATGATTATTAGAATGGAAGCTGTACTTCATCAAAGCACCAACATATTGATCAGGATCGAGCAAATCTATCGCATCTTTCGTTTCCATTTTGACCACACCACCAAAGCCACCATTACCAAACTTTACATCATGTGGGCCCTTATTGACTTCCACTTGTTTTAATAATTCAGGCTCAACAAATACTGAACCTTGTTGATATTTTTGGAAGCCTTTTTGCGCACCATCAACAATAATTTTGACATCTTCAACTTTGCCAAATCCCCATATATTTAAAGTTTGCCCGCCTGGTCTTACTGATCCCGCAGAACTGACCCCGGGTAATGTATTGAGTAATTCTGCCACATTGTCGGCTTGTTTTTGTTCAATTAGCCTTGAAGAAAGTGTGGAACGGCCTGCAATAACACTATTAATCTTTTTAAGTTCATCTTGAGACGTCGATCGAGCAATAACGGTTATAACATCATCGATATCATCATTTTGAGCGTTATTTTTCACTGAATTCGGTGAGTTAGATTTATCGGCGACTTTTTGTTGCTTATCATCCTTATCAGATGTGAGGTTTTCACCTATCAATGATTCAGCGTGGAGAGAGCAACTCATAAAGAGTAATAATAGGCCTGTCTTTTTATGTTTCATATCTGATTCCTTCCATAATATTAATCAATATATTAAGTGATAGATAATTATTGAATATCAACCACGCAATTAATAATGATAATTATTATCAATTAATAGGTTGGCAAGTATATTGGGTTTAGTAGAAAATGAAAAGAAAAATATAGAGGCTTTCACTATTGTTATTTCAACATGAGTAGGGATAATGTTTTTATAAATCCAGCCAATAAATTGTATTATCTGTATACGCTAAAAATGTTGAGCAGTGAAAATTGAGGTAGTTGAAACAATTAAATATTGAAAGAATAATAAATAAAAGCACTCATTAAGTGCTTTTATTTAAATTAGACATTTGCTAAGACGCCGTATTAATTACCATATCCTATCTTTTAAAATAATATTGGTTAAAGGCGAATACTCATTAAAACATGGTATTAGAATTTGCAGCAGTTGCTGGCACATTTTGAATGATATCCCAGTGTTCAACAATTTTACCGTCTTTGACTCGAAATATATCCAGTACCGCTTTACCCAGATCTTTTTCATTTTCTTTAGAGTGAACATGAAGCCAAACAAGATCTCCATCTACAGCAGTACGAACAATTTGCGCACTGGATTGAGGATGTTCTTTAAAAAATGCGGAAAAGTAGGTAATAAACGGTGCTCGACCATCCGGTACATATGGATTATGCTGTTTATAATCTTCAGTAAGAATGTTTAACGCTTCGTTAATTTGATGGTTATTAAAGAAATCATTATAAAAATTAACGACCAATGTTTTATTCTTTTCTTCTTGGGCAATATCACGAGTTGGTTTTTCATTGGCAATTGCACCAGTTGTTATAAATAATAATGATATTGCTACAATACTGTTTTTTAATATACTCATATCCACTCCTAAATAGTCAATTAAACTCAAAAATCCGTGCAATCAATTTATATTAGTCTATAATGTAGACTGATTAAATGGTAGCAATAAAATTGAACTAAAACAATAAGTAACCTAAATGTAACTAGGTCACATCGGTGTGACTTATCTAATTATTACTAGAAAATAGAGTTAAAATGACCAAACTATTTGATGATACGTCGATCCAATTTGATCATCCCTG
>CAMLMY010000088.1 GCA_946481345.1 uncultured Gilliamella sp.
ACAATATAGTGAGTTGCTGTCACATCGACAATCGAACCTCTAAAGATATCGGCACAACGTTTAACTTCATCACGAGCATCTGACGTTTTAGCCGCTATTTTCACTAACATAATTTCACGCTCTACATGTGGGCCTTCGGTTAAATCATTAACACGATACACATTAACTAGTTTATGAAGTTGTTTTTGGACCTGTTCAAGCACATGTTCATCACCTGAGGTTTGAATCGTCATTCGACTCATTGTCGGATCTTCAGTTTGTGCGGTCGTAATGGATTCAATATTAAACCCACGTTGTGAAAACAAACCAATGATACGTGACAATGCGCCTGGCTCGTTTTCTGTTAAAATTGATAAAATATAACGCATTAGGTTCTCTCCGTTTTACTTAACCACATTTCATTCATTGCCCCACCGCGAACTTGCATTGGATAAACATGTTCTGTGGCGTCTGTCATGACATCAATGAAAACCAAACGATCTTTTATCGAAAGCGCTTTTTTCAGCATAGGTTCAAGATCTTCCCGTTTGTTAATCATCATACCCACATGACCATAAGCTTCAGCAATTTTTGCAAAATCAGGTAACGACTCCATATAAGATGAAGAGTGACGACCAGCATAAATCATATCTTGCCACTGTTTAACCATTCCTAAAAAACGGTTATTAAGATTTAAGATAATAACAGGCAAGCCATATTGCAATGCCGTTGAAAGTTCTTGTATATTCATTTGAATACTGCCATCGCCTGTAACGCAAACAACCGTTTTATCAGGAAACGCTAATTTAACGCCAAGTGAAGCAGGCAAACCAAAGCCCATGGTCCCTAACCCGCCCGATGTAATAAAGTGACGCGGTTTATCAAATGGGTAATAAAGTGCAGTGAACATTTGATGTTGTCCCACATCCGTTGCCACATATGCATCACCTTTAGTTAATTTGTATAACACTTCTATGGCTTCTTGAGGTTTGATACTTTGACCTTCATGACTATAGGCTAAGCAGTGTCGTGCACGCCAATGTTCAATTTGTTTCCACCAATCAACTAATGCATCAAAATCACGTTCGATGTTTAACTCATCCAACATGGATAACATGATTTCAAGAACGACTTTGGCATCACCAACAACAGGAATTGTCGCATGAATTGTTTTGGATATTGAGGTAGGATCGATATCAATATGGATAATTTTGGCTTTTGGACAATATTTTTCAACGTTATTGGTCGTTCGATCATCAAAACGTGCACCAATAGCAAGAATCACATCGGCATTATGCATCGCCATATTGGCTTCATAAACACCATGCATACCAATCATCCCTAAAGAATGTTTGTCCGATCCAGGAAAAGCACTGATACCCATTAGTGTTGAAGCAACAGGTAAATTCAATGTTTCCGTAAGCGTTTTAACTTCACTACTTGCATCAGCACTAATTACACCACCACCAACAAATAACACTGGCTTTTTAGCAGACAATAAAGTAGTTAATGCTTTTTTGATCTGTTTTTTATGACCTTGAATAGTTGGATTATAAGAGCGCATTAATACTGTTTCTGGATAATGATAAGTGTATTTATTAGCAGGATTAACAATATCTTTCGGTAAATCAATTACGACTGGTCCCGGTCTACCTGTTGAGGCGATATAAAACGCTTTTTTTATCGTTTCAGGAATATCTTTACTATTTTTAATTAGGAAGCTATGTTTAACAATTGGACGCGAAATACCAACCATATCACATTCTTGGAAAGCATCATTGCCGATAAGATTACTGGCAACTTGACCAGACAAAATAACCAATGGCACTGAGTCCATATAGGCAGTGGCAATGCCTGTTATCGTATTGGTTGCGCCTGGCCCTGATGTGACCAAAACGACACCAACATCACCAGTTGCTCTGGCATAACCATCCGCCATATGGACAGCGGCTTGTTCATGACGAACTAAAATATGCTCAATACCACCGAGTGTGTGAATTGCATCATAGATATCGAGAACACTACCACCAGGATAACCAAATATCTGTTTTACTCCTTGATCAATCAAAGATTGAATGACCATCTCCGCACCTGACAATTTTGCCATGCTTATTGCCTCCAATATAACTTATTTGTCATTTAATATTTCATTTTGCATTAACTTATACATAAAATCAATAAACTCAATGATATAAGGGATACAAATTTTGTTAATCAAAAAATATATTAAATTGTGAGAAATAAAACTAATTAAAACAATGTTTAATAATTTTCTTTAAAATAATATAATATTCTTTAAAATATTATTTATTGATTTTATTGTTATTTTTATCGTATTTATATAAACTCTTAATAAGTTAATCTCTGGCAATACTGATTCAAGATTCCATTACTATAATATAGGCGTTATTATGAGCATTCTCTCAATTAAACCCATCTCACTTGCCGATTGGCAATTAGTCAAAGTTTCTGGTACTGATAATCATAAATACTTGCAAGGACAAGTAACAATAGATATTGACAATCTCACAGAACAAACAGCATTATTTGCTGCTCATTGTGATCCTCAGGGAAAAATGTGGAGCAATTTGTTATTATTCCAACGAGGTCAAGATATTTACTATATTGTTCGAAAAAGTGTAGTAGAAAAACAAATGGCTGCCTTAAAAAAATATGCAGTCTTTTCAAAAGTCAATATTGAACCTGTTACCGACTTAAATATTGTCGGATTAGATTCTCAAGCAATACCGAGCGAAATACTTGCAAAATTTACGGATAATAATTGTTTTACTGAAAACAATGTTACCTATATAAAATTAACCTCTCCTCATGTTCGAGTAATTAAGATAACACCAGAGGCAATCGATGATGATTTAGAGCCTTGTAGTCGTTGGTTACAACTTGAGTTAGAAGCGGGTTATGCCATTATTGATGCAGAAAATACCGAAAGCTTGTTACCTCAAGCCTGTAATTTGCAATATCTTAATGCTATCAGTTTTGATAAAGGATGTTATTGTGGGCAAGAAATGGTCGCTCGCGCGCAATATCGTGGAGCCAATAAACGCGGACTTTATTTATTAGCCGGCAAAAGTGCTGTTTTACCTGTTATTGGTGGCACCATAGAATACCAAATTGATGGTAATTGGCGAGAAAGCGGTCAAGTTTTAGCAGCTTTAAAACTTAATCAAGATAATGATATTTATGTGCAAGTTGTGCTGGCTAATGGCATCGATTTTAATACCCCATTTAGAGTAAAAGGGGAAATTGATAGTGCACTTAGTTTCCATTAGTTAAATATTATTTTAAGGACATTTATCAAACAGTTAACCATAAAATATTATTAATTGGTTAACTGTTT
>CAMLMY010000089.1 GCA_946481345.1 uncultured Gilliamella sp.
ATAATAAGGAATATAAAATTCCAGCTCGTAGCCATTATTTGATAACGTCCAATAAACTTATTAAACATTAAAAATTGATGTGTATTAATTTAAATAGTTTTATGTTTATTTAAATGGCGACATTAGATTGGAATGAATAGCGATTAAAAGTTATAAATATGCTGAAATTATAAATGGATACCTAAGATTTGAATCTTAATAAGAAAACAAAGGAATATGAAAACAACTGAACAATTATCAACAAGTCCACATAAATCTAGACACTTAATTAGCACTATCTTTGGCCGATTAAGTAACTTTGACGAATCTTTCCCAAAAAGGATCACACAATATATCTTGTATGGAGATGAACTTGATGTGTTGACCGATTTTGATAAATTATGCCAAATACCCGATAATGCTAATGAAATTTATCAATTATTGAGAAGCCTTTATGGTTATCATGATTCATGGGATAAATATGAATTAAAGAGTTATGCGTCGACACAAGGCTGTATTGATTTTTATAAGCTTTTGACGGATGTTTATACACCAGAACAAATCATTCGATTTGACCATTTTTTTGCCATTTTATGTGAGCATTTAGGTTTTATTAAACATATAGATAAGCAAATCCTCTCATGTTTTATCTATCTGTTATATGATGGACTGCTCATCACTATCTTTAACCCATTAAGTGAATTAGACAAGTCTTTACCAGAACGGATAACGCAATATATCTTGCATGGTGATGAACTTGATGTGTTAGACGATTTTGATAAATTATGCCAAATACCCGATAATGCTAATGACATTTATGACTTATTGAGAAGACCTTCTGATTATTATAGTACATGGGATGAATTTGAACCAAAAACTCATCCATCGAAAAAAGCCCGTATTGATTTTTATAATTTTTGGACGGACGTTTATACACCAGAGCAAATCATTCGATTTGCCCGGGTTTTAGCCATTTTATGTGACCATTTAGATTTTATTAGACATATAAGTAAGCAAACTCCATCATGGTTTATCTATCTGTTATATGATGGACTGATTACTCAGTTACCACCTTATTATGAAGAATATTGTATAAACGGAATTTATTTGCGCAAAAGTTGGTCAGTCCACAAATTACATCAATTACTTGAAATTGAACAAGAAGGATTAGGCGATAAGTTGCTGTTCGCGATTTTTGACCGTCAATATATTACTTTTATTGCTGTTGATCGTTATCAATTTTTTGGATATTTTACGCAGTTGGATGGGTTATTGACTTATATTCAAGAACGCATTGAATTATTTAAACAACTCCCCTCACTGGGTTTAGCGCCTTTAGGGCAGATAGAACAACTTAGATACATTCAACGATATCCAAAGCTTCAGTTGCAATTGGTTGATTTTATTGCCATGCAGGCGTTAAATTCTTTCAAGCAGGTTAGCCAATTAGCCACAGAAATGCTATTTAATTTACCACATGAACGGATTCAACCCCAATTACAACACTTTTTAACTTCAGGAGTGGCTAAAGAGCGTGCAAATGCCACAATATTGCTCTCTCGAATCATTCTTGAACCGACAATTTTAGAGCAAGCTTTAGCTAACGAAACTAATAAAACAGTTATTGCTACCATTAAAATTGCTTTATTGAAATTAGAAACTAGCAATACAGTTAAACAGCAAGCTAATTTAATTATTCCCGATTTTGAACCACTTGTTTACACGCCATTGCCAATCACAGCTCGTAATATTTTACAGCAGAATTTTAACGAACATCTTATCGAATGTAAAAAATTGATGGAAAATGAGCTAGCGGAAAACAGAGAAAATAATACATCATGGGATTATGAAAAAAACCGTTATAAATTGTTGCAAACAGTGACATCAAAGTCTCTGGATATTATCTTTGATTATTTGAATGGTAAAATCGACTACTCAACATTATTCAAAAAACTTGATAAGAAAATTGATTTTAGTTTTTTAGCTACTAAAGATCGACTATCAAATTTACCTGAATTTTCTTTATACCACTTATTTCGAATGACACTCTTAATTGAAGATAGACATGATTATTTCTATTTTCAAAATGTATATACAAAATATGACATTGTTAAAAATTTCGATCTTAGACAAGTAGCTGATGTGTTGTTAAAAATTAATATTATTCCGGATGTTAAGTATGAAATCGCTTGGGTGTTTTTATCTAGTGATTATTTTCATAACATTTATGAGAATGAACCCTATAAATTATGGGCTTTTTTTGCTGAAAATGAATTTTTAATTGATGAAGCATTGGGTTTGGCTCCTCAACAAACAGCTTATTTTATTAATAAAGCTTATCCCATAAAAATATTACAGATGTTTCCAACGATTCCAGCGAAATATGTCGCTTACCTGTTTGAATTAGCTTTAAACGAAAGTAAATATACACAAGAGCAACCATATTTTATCTTAAGACTGATCCCCGATATAGATAATCAAGTACGATATGCAGCGCAAGATGCTTTAAAACCGATCCCCAATATACATATTCAAGTTGAACAAGCTTTATCTTCTCCGAAACAAAAGGTACGTGTTGCCGCAGCTAATTGGTTGGCTGAGTTAGGACAAAAAAGCTCAATTAATGCATTAAATGCTGTGCTAAAAAATGAGAAATGCAAAACAGTACAAGCGGCGATATTGGTAGCATTGGAAAAAATGGGTGAAGACATTAGTCAGCACTTAACCCCGAAAAAGTTATTGGCGGATGCCCAACAAGGCTTAAAAGGTAAAATACCTGCCGGACTTGATTGGTTTGATTTTAACTTAATACCAACATTAACTTGGCAAAATGGTGATAAAGTAGATTCACTAATTATTAAGTGGTGGATCTGTTTAGCGTTCAAATTAAAAGATCCAATTAATCCGCTGTTAACGATCTATAACCGCTTGTTAAGCACCCAAAGTCAGCAGCAATTAGGCGAATTTATTTTACAAAGTTTCATTAAGCAAGATACCCGAACGCCAACACTGGAAGAGGCGGAAGCCAAAGCCAGTTCAGAGGCTGATAAACGCTTGCAACAACGTATTTTAAGTTATCAGCGTTATCCAGAATTTTATTCTGACTATAAAGATATAACTTATGAGCAGGTTTTTGAAGAAATTAAAAATGAAACATTAACAACCTATCTTGGCTCAGCCATTAAAGCAAAAGGAATATTAGCGTTAACCTGTGG
>CAMLMY010000090.1 GCA_946481345.1 uncultured Gilliamella sp.
TATCGACTTTTGTTTGACCAATTCTTATTGTCTCAATTAGCCAAACATTCTTTCATTGATATTCGTCAAACAGTTAACCAAAAATATTGTTAATTGGTTAACTGTTTAATTATTTTAATATTTATATAGATTATAGATTATAGATTAATTAATATCGACTTTTGTTTGACCAATTCTTATTGTCTCAATTAGCCAAACATTCTTTCAATGATATTCGTCAAACATTTAACCAAAAAATATTATTAATTGGTTAACTGTTTAATCATTTAAGTATTTTTACAAATTATAGATTAACTAATATTAATTTTTATTTTCCCAATTCTTGATTGACTATTTCAATAAAATATTCAACACCCGTTGTTAAAACTTCATCATTGAAGTTATAAGCTGGATTATGTAAATTAGCACCTTGCCCCGCACCTAACCACACATAAGCACCGGGTATTTTTTTTAGCATAAAAGCGAAATCCTCAGCACCCATTGATGGATTTGGATCAATAATAACACTGGCTTCCCCGACCACGTTTTTAGCTGCTTTAATGGCGATATCTGCTTGCTTCGCATAATTGATAGTAGCAGGATAACGTCTTTGATAGTCTACCTCAGCTTTAGCTTCAAATGTGGATGCAATACCTGTAGCAATTTGTTTAATACGATTTTCAGCCATATCTTGAATTTTTGCATCGAAAGTCCTGACTGTTCCTCGAATAACGGCTTGTTGCGGTATCACATTCCAAGTATCGCCACTGTGTATTTGAGTTACACTGACCACTAATGAACTGAGTGGATCTGCATTACGGCTTACAATACTCTGTAAACCATTAACAATTTGAGTTGCGGTTAAAATCGTATCTTTACTTAAATGAGGTGCTGCTGCATGGGCACCGACACCCGTAATTTTAATTTCAAAAACATCATAGGATGCCATCATTGGGCCATGGGTTACATAGAAATGGTTAAGTTGCATATTAGGTTGATTATGGATACCATACACAGCTTCAATTGGAAAACGTTCAAATAATCCATTTTCCACCATAACACGCGCCCCACCTTCATTTTCTTCTGCAGGTTGGAAAATGACAACTACTGTTCCAGCAAAATCTCGATGTTCACTTAAATATTTGGCTGTTCCTAATAATGTAGCAGTATGACCATCATGACCACAAGCATGCATTTTACCCGGTATTGTTGAGCAATAAGTAATTTTATTTTCTTCAATAATATCTAATGCATCAATATCAGCTCGTAAAGCAATCCATCGACCATCTTTATTACCTTTAATAATACCAACTACACCCGTTGGTGCAAACTCTGTATAGAGTTCGTTAATACCAAAAGATTTCAGTTTTTCGATTATAAATTTTGTCGTGTTTAACTCTTCAAAAGCGGTTTCTGGATGGGCGTGGATATGATGACGCCAAGTGATCATATCTGATTTCAATTCATTGATAGTACTCATTATAAATTCCTTATTGATTCTCGTCTTTAACTGAGTCAGTATAAATGTTCATTACTATACTGCTATTTCATCTTTTATGAAAATAACTATTTTTACTAAGATTATTGATTTTAGTTATATCGTGAAACTGAAACAGTTATAAGCCTACAAATTGTTGACTAAAACGTATAGTTGACCTGAAATTTCTTGACAAAAATAACAGAGACAATAACCCGAAATTAATAAAAAGGGACCAAATGGAATAATCGTCAAAGACTGTTTTTTCAGAATATTCTTCTGAAAAAAATAATAGAACATACCTAGTAGCGAGGCAATTATCAATAATAGTGCAAGTAATTGATATGGAACCCAAGTACCTAGAGCTGCAAGTAGTTTTATATCACCTCCACCTAATCCCTGTTTGTTAGAAATCAGATAAAACAAAATAGCAGGTAATTTAAGTAAAAGATAACCACATAAAATACCAATTAATGCGTCATCTAACCTAATGTTTGTTATATTGAAATAGGCTGCAATTAATCCTGCCCACATCAAAGGTTGAGTAAAAAAATCAGGCAGTAAAAAGTATTTAAAATCAATGGATGCCAACAATAAAAAATAACAACTCAGAAACATTAAAATTAAACTCTGATAACTGAGGCCTTTATGCAAATAAATCACTAAAAATAAAGTAGCGACCAGCAATTCCCAAGCAACATATTTGAATAAAATGATGCTTTGACAGTAATAACAACGCCTTTTTAAAATGAGCCAAGAAACAATTGGAATTAATTGCCAAACGTTTAATCTCGTTTGACAACAAGGACATTTTGAACGTTGCAAGCTTATTTCTTTCAGATAAACTGATAATGTTTGTGATGGAGCAAAACGACAATATGCAACATTAATAAAACTACCCACACAAAGACCTAGACATATGACTATAAGCATTATCATTAGTGAATTACTTCTCCGAGTTGAAATATCGGTAAATACATAGCAATTATTAAACCACCAATGATCACAGCCAAGACTAACATCAATAAAGGTTCAAAAGCTTGGGATAGATTTTCTATCAATGTTTGATTCTGTACTTCATAATAAAGGGCTAAACGACTTAACATCAGATCTAAAGTACCAGATTGCTCACCGACATGAATTAACTGACGGCACAAGTTAGGAAAACAGGGTTGTAGATGTAAAACATGACTGAATGAGTGCCCTTGCTCAATGCCCGAAATGATTTGTAAAATACTATTACGATAAATACAATGGTAAGAAGCATTAGCCGCAGCGGTTAAACCCGCCAATAACGGAATTCCGGCTTTTTGAGTGATCGCAATTGTTTGGAAAATTTGAGTTAAACAGCTTGTTTGAATGATCTTATTAACAAAAGGGATTTTCATTAAGGCGATTTCAATTTTGTTACGGTATTGCTTGTTAACGTAACGTTGAAAAACAAAAAAACTCCCTACTAAAATCATACACCCTATTTGCCAGCTTTGTTGCAGATAGTCAGCAATATCAATAATGCACTGAGTAAAAAAAGGAAGCTCTGCATCAAAATCATGATAGATATCAGCAAATTTTGGTAAAACAAATAATAACATGACTAAGCTTACAATTATGGCTACCGATAATAAAAACACAGGGTACCGCATTGCTTTTTTAAGGTTTTTTTGTAATTTAATGGATTTTTCGAGCAATGATGCTAATTGCTCAAAACTCTCATCAAGTTTACCCGTCA
>CAMLMY010000091.1 GCA_946481345.1 uncultured Gilliamella sp.
CGACAGTTATTAATACTAGCAAGTATTTTTCTTTTTTGCAAGTCTTTTTTGCAAATTATTCGAGTGACTATCTTCTTTATTCATGATAAAGTTGTCATATCAACGTTTAGAGGGGAGTTTTCAAAATAAAAAAATTTGATTTAGCAATTATAGGAGCAGGTCCCGTAGGATTATTCTGCGCCAATTTTGCTCATCTTCATGGCCTAAATACAATAATTTTTGATTCACTAGCTGAGGTTGGAGGGCAACCAAAATTACTTTATCCCTTTAAAGAAATTTTGGATATACCAGCTTACAATTCTATATTAGCTCATGAACTAATTACCAAATTACAAAATGATACTAGAGAACATACAACATTCGTTTTAAATCATCCCGTTAGAGCCATTAAGCAAAGTAATAATACGTTTGTTATCGATGAGGATTATTCTGTTAGAAGCGTCATTATTGCCACTGGGACTGGATTTTTCAGTCCAAAAAAATTTCCACTGAAAACAAATGAGGAGATTGAAAGAAGGATTCACTATTATGTTAAAAATCCCCAAGATTTTGCTCATCAAAAAGTAGGTGTCTTCGGCGGTGGTGATTCAGCTCTTGACTGGGCAATTGAATTAGCAAACCAACCAGCTGCAAAGATCAAACTAGTTCATAGAAGAAATGAATTTCGCGGTCTCGAATCAAGTGTCACCAAACTAAAAAGTTTAAAAAATGTTGAAATAAAGACCCCTTATCTTCCTAAATCAATTGAAATTAGAGATAATCAACTTAATATTAGCTTGAAAAAAATTGGAAGTAACGATATTACTGACGAGCAATTTGATCAAATAGTCGTTGGCTATGGCTTTCGAGCTAATAATCAGTTTGTAAAAAAATGGGGTGTTAATTTAGTTAATAACCAAATAGAAGTTTCTCGCTCTATGGAAACCAATGTACCTGGTATTTATGCAATAGGCGATGTCACTACTTATTCTGGCCGAGTCCCACTTATTGGTCTGGGCTTTGGAGAAGCACAAATTGCAATTACTACAATTATGCGTAAGCTTTTCCCTGAAAAGACCTTAACAATACATTCAACCAGCATTTAGGAGATGTTTATGACAATAATCAATTTTATTTTGCACATCGATCACCATTTGATTGAAATAGTCAATCAGTTTGGCAATTGGACGTATTTGATTATCTTTGCCATTATTTTTATCGAAACTGGATTAGTTATATTTCCCTTTTTACCAGGTGATTCATTAATTTTTGCTGCCAGTTCTTTAGCAGTTAATCCTGCATATAATTTAAATATCTGGTGGATTTATTTTGCAGTGCTGCTGGCAGCAATACTAGGCGATGCCTGTAATTATGAAATAGGTGCCTGGTCGGTTAGACAAGGCTCTAAACATACCTGGTTTAATAGATTAATCAATCAAAAAAATCGGACGGCAGCTGAAAACTTTTTTGAGCGACATGGACCAATTACTATTGTTATTGGCAGATTTATCCCCTTTATCAGAACTTTTGTCCCTTTCATTTCAGGTGGAAGTAACATGCATTATGGTAAATTTGCCTTATATAACGTAGTTGGCGGAATATTTTGGAGTGGTTTGTTCACAATACTTGGTGCCTTCTTTGGCAACATTCCTTTTGTCAAAAATCATTTCTCAATGTTAATACTTGCAATAATTATAATCTCGGTTCTGCCGATTTTTATAGTATCGTTAAAAAAACGAATTAAAAATAAAAAGGAGTTCCATTAAGGACTCCTTTTTATTTTTGTAATAATTTATCAGCAAAATACAATTCATAGACAATACCGGCAATTGCAAAACAGGAAGCAAAAAAGCCTTCTGTGAGCACATTAATAATCGGATCTGTAGCGGGATCAAATAGCCAAGTATTGCTGCCAGCAAAAAACAAATGATGAAATGTAATAAAAAAATTATCAAAATTTGCCAAAGCAAACGGTAAAACGGCAATCGGCAATAGTAAAAATAATAACGCCCAAACCTTATTTAAGCGCAAAAATTTTTGATTTTGTCTTTTACACCAAAAATATATGATTAAACAGCACAAGAAGGCAACGATCGCCAAAACAAATAATTTTTTGACATCAGCAAAATGCCTGGCAGCCATTGCAGACGTATGGAAATCACGCATGTGCAGCTTACGCTTAAATGGCCAAATGAGGTACCACAACAACTGATTATAACTATTCATCACTTGTTCAATCGATAAATTGACTGTTTTATTTGTTTTTTGTACTAATACAAATACGAATAACAGTGGCCAACTTGCAACAAGAGCTGTCACCACACTAGTAGAAATAGCAAAAATAAAATGATAAATAATAGTTAATATATTATTTCTTTTGCTCATAATTTAACCTGATCCAAACTGTCAACTAAAATTGTCGGCTGCCTTTTGCCTTCAATGTCAGCCAATTTTGTAATACCCGTCGTTACCAGTAATTGGTCAACATGACTGTTAAAACCCGCCTTGATATCAGTATCGTAGTTATCACCTACTAAAAGTGCATCTTCTTTAGAAAACTGTAGTTTAGCTAACAGCATATCAATAATCACGGAAGAAGGCTTGCCGATAAAAAATGGTTTATGGCCACTTGAAGCCGCAATCATCGCACACTGAGAACCATTACCGGGCAATAAACCTTTTTCACTAGGCAAATTTAAATCTGCGTTAGTCCCAATAAAAGTAGCACCGTTCCTAATTGCAGTAGCAGCCACTTGAATTTTATGATATGTCAAGTCCGTATCCATCCCCACAATCACGTATTCGGGATTAAAATCAGTGACTTCAAAAGCAGAATTTTGCAAAAATTCACGCCATAAACCAATTTGACCTATTATATAAATACCGATTTTACTTTGCCGCTTCTTTTCACGGTTTAAAATATAACTTACCGTTGCCATGCAAGGAGTATAAATGTGCGCAACATCGGTTTTAATGCCATGAGTTTTAAGCTTATCCACCACCATTTGTGGTGTACGAGTAGTATTGTTAGTCAAAAAAATATAGCTTTTGTGTGCTTGTTCAAGGCGCTTAACAAAGCGAACACCTGCAGCAATAGTTTCCTTGCCCCGATAAATGGTGCCATCAAGATCAATTAAAAATAAACGGTAATCTTTCACTTATTTGCTGCCCTT
>CAMLMY010000092.1 GCA_946481345.1 uncultured Gilliamella sp.
CTTCTAAGCCGTAGGTCACAGGTTCGAATCCTGTAGGGGACGCCATAAAAATCAATCACTTAACCTTAAATCAAATCCCCCTTAAAAAATCACTGCTTTAGTTACTGCTTAAGTTATGTTTTTAGTGTTATTCATACAGAAAGCAAAAAAAAAGCGCAAATTGCGCTTATTTTTAATACTCTTTTAGTTTGTCTGGCATGATTCCCCCTGTTTTGCAATAGTAATCTACCTCGTCACGATCAAAGCCAATAAATAGCGCATCAGTTTCTCTATATTTTGGTTTTGGGAATGCTCCTTTTTTTACCCATCTCCAAACAGTTGTTTTACATCTATCAACAGAAGCACACGCTTCATCCCACGTCATATATTTATCGTTTATATTCATTTATATTCCTCCATAACTTCAATTAAACTATTTTTGCGAGTTTGTACGAATTTTCCCTTCTGTAATTAATAATCACATTCCCGCATTTAAAGGGGACAATCAAAATTAAACATGTTTCAAAACTGCAACCACCATTATGTTTTTGTCCGTTAGGTAATAGATATTGATATCTACCGTCAGGAACATAAATAATGCAATTTTGTTCATGTACATTTTCATGCCACGCACGAGTAGCAGGTGTGTATGGCATGACCATTAAAATGCTATGCCCTGATAACTTTGATTGTGCAACTGCCTTTTGGAAAAACTCCCATTTTTTAGAAAACGGAGGATTGCAAAACATTGGTAAATGTTTGTTATACCCTCTATCTCCTTTATGAATGTAATGTTCATCCCACCTAACGTTAGGGTTTAATGCGTCGATATCTTCATCAATATACGCGGTTGACAATACTATAGACGTATCAGAATTTTTAGCGCAGACATCAACACTGAAAAAGGACACATTTAATAGTGTTAGTGCATCTTCAAGTAAATTGCGGGGTGTTCTCCAATAATCCTTATCATTTTTTGGTGTGTCAGATTGAATTAAATTAACCATCAATATCTATTCCTTTATATCCCTGCATAAAAGTTGCGGTGTTGTTCAATACGATCTTTTGCTAAATCAAAATATTTCTTGTCTTTTTCCATACCGATAAATTGACGTTTAGTATTTAAACAGGCTATGCCGGTTGTACCGCTTCCCATACAACTATCAAAAACTATATTATCTTCCTTTGTGTATGTTTTTATTAAATACTCCAGTAAGTCTATTGGTTTTTCAGAAGGATGGATTGGTTTTGAAACTGAATTAAATTGTAATATGTCACATGGATAGTTTTTGTAGTTCTGTATCACCGTTTTATGTGAAGGTCTTGCTCCAGCAATAGACCCAAATTTATTATTCATTTTTTTTATCTTGTTGGTTGGTATCAACCCTTGCGGATAATATCGCATTTTATTTTTAGATCCGTTGGCTGTTGTTGCATTAGAAAAGATGCAAATTTCTTCATATGCTGTCAGCGGGCGATTATTAGCATTAACAAAATTACCTCTTCTTGTTTTTTGCCAAATCCATTTATAACGATATAGTTTTTCGTTAGATTTGATTAGTTGATAAGTGAATTGACCGCTAGCAAATAATGCAATAACTCCATTTGATTTTATCAACCGTTCATAATGTCCCCATAATTTTAAGTAATCTAAGGGTTTATCCCAGTTAGATGCGGTAATACCGTACGGAAGATCGCATAGTATCATATCAATACTATTATCTGGGATTGACTCCATTAATTGGAGACAATCACCATTTATTAAATTATATTTCATAATTATTACCTTAAATATCTTCCCTTAATGATTTCAAAATATGAGCTATAACATCAACCGTCCAACCGTTACCGAGACATTTGTAACGTTGTGAGTTACTAATGCCCGCTGTGTAGTTGTAGGTTAGTGTTTGCAGACGTTCGCATTCGATTGGTGTAGCCATTCGGCATACATTACCGACACGGAACATTGAGCGCTTACCATCACAACCTTTGTGATAATTTGCATCTAAACACTTAAATTTAGAGGTGGGAAAATCAATATCCTCCACAATTCCGCTTTTATATCCTAATCCGTTTAGTTTTGCTCTATCCTCTATTTTGCGGACATTTTGGTATGATTTTTCAGTAAAATAAAAAATCTTATCAATTTCGGATTCAGGTTGAATTATATCTTTTAGAAATATCGTACAGTCTTTGGGAATTGTTATATTAATATTACCCCAGTAAAGCCGCTCTCTATGCAATGCTGATACTAACGAACTATTAATAAGTACCGGCTCAACGCCAACAACTGACGTGATAACATTTTGATACTCTTTTTTCATGCATACATTTTCTAACAAAAACTTAACGTTAGGGTTAACAGATTGAACATGTGAGAGTATTTCTGCAAATCTAAAAAATAGTGCCGATCGCTTATCATCAAATGCTTGTTGTTTGCCAGCGATAGAAAAACCTTGACAAGGAGAACCGGCTAAAATCAAATCAATACTAGACCATTCAATTTGCCAGTTTTCCCATTCATTTATATCTCCCAGGCGAATTATATCTGGGTAATTTTTTTGACTAACTTGTATTGCGTATTTGTCAATTTCACTTGCGTAATAGTTTGTGACTGGAATTCCTGCACGTTCAAGAGCAACTCGACCGCAACTGATACCGTCAAATAGTGATAGTACATTCATAAATAATACTCGATGTTGGTATGTTACTAGGCTTATTCAGCCTAGCTCTTCGCATTAAGGTCTAAACTCTAAAACCCCGTTAACAGGTTGAACTGGATAAACATATGTTTCTTTTGCATCGCTTTTTTTTATGCAGCCTAAAGAACCTCCATCCACACGACAATAAAAAATCAAATCTGCAAATTGCTGATCTTTAAACTCTTTATGGTTAATAGTTCCTGTTAAATGTGACGCGTTTAAAACCATGAAAATAGTGTTACCGCTTTCTAATACTTCCATAAACGCTGTTCCTGCTGGTAGTTCTGATAAAGGTACTCCCAGTTGTGATGTTGTAAATTTAGTTTGCATAGTTTTATTCCTTATTACTTAAATTGATTTAATAA
>CAMLMY010000093.1 GCA_946481345.1 uncultured Gilliamella sp.
GTTCTGCAACTTTTTCGTTTAATAAGCTTCCTTCAAGAATAAAAATTAAAGTTTCATATTTTGCCAAGTGTACTTTTCCTTTCATTAACTAACCCTCTGCATTATAACGATTAGCTAAGCTAAATTAAAGACAAATATTTATGAACAAGTTTTTACTCATAATTTTTCTGAGTTCTCACACAGCCACCTGAATAGTTTTATTATTTTTACTATAGTTCAAGGATTTTTGATTAACATGTTAAAAATTATTGTTTTTTGTAAAAATTGTGATACTATTTAGACAAATATCTAATTAGATATTTGTCTAAATAGAAAGGAAAAGAAACTAATGTGAGTTTTGAGTCTAGTTTTAAGGCCTTGTCAGATCCAGTGCGTCGCAAAATATTGCAGCTTTTAAAAAATGGACCAATGTCGGCAGGAGATATTGCTAATCATTTTAATATGACTAAAGCTACTATTTCCTACCACCTTAATATGCTGAAAAAGGCTGATTTAATTGAAGAGGAACACGAAAAAAACTTTATTTATTATTCGCTAAATACTTCTATTATAGAAGAAATTATGGGTTGGTTGGTTGATCTGAAAGGAGATCATGATGAAAAAGAATAGTATTCGTCAAACAGAATTAATCTCGCTTCTGCTAATCTTATTTCCAATTTTGACCGGAGCATTTTTATATAATCGTTTGCCGCAAAAAATGGCCACACACTTTGGGATGACTGATATGCCAAATGCTTTTAGCAATAAATTATGGGTTATTATTGGTCTGCCTTTTTTGGGAATTATGCTTCAAGTAATGGTTTTTTTTATATTACACAATCAAAAAGAAACCAAAAATCTTGATTTTAAGATAGTTAATATTACCCTTTGGCTTGTTCCTGTTATTACTAATATCGTAAATCTGTCACTTTATGCCTATGCACTGGGTCATAAAGTAAAAGGCTCCTTTATGCTTAGTGCTTTTTTGGGACTGTTCTTTATTATTTTTGGTAATTATCTGCCTAAAGTTAGTCCCAATCATGTCGTTGGCATTAAATTACCATGGACTTTGAATAATACGGAAAATTGGCGTAAAACACACAGATTTGCCGGATGGATCTTTTTTATCAGCGGCATTATTCTGCTTCTAACTTCTTATTGGGAAATGTATTGGACGGTTATATCCGTCACTATTATAGTTATTTTGATTCCAACTTGTTACTCGTATCTGTTGAGTAAGAAAGGATATTAAAGTAACTTAAGAAACTGAGAGATGAATTTAAAACAAAATATTTATTTTAGAGAAGAATTGGCTTTATTATCGACTAAAGTTAATTCTTTTTGCGTGCAAAAACTATAATGTTTCAGTAATTATTAGTTAGAGACTAATTTGTTAAATCAAACTTCATTATTAAATAGACAATTGGTCAGAATTAAAATACCTGCTTAAATTATTTTGCAAGAGCATTATAATAGAAATTAACTTTTAAAAGGGAGCTAATTTGAATGGCAGCTATTTTTTCAGTGATTTTTATCTTAATTGGAGGCGTGGCCAGTGGGTTGTTGTCGTCAGTAGCTTCAATGGCTTCTCTTGCTTCATATCCGGTATTACTAGCAGTTGGTATTCCACCAGTTTACGCCAACGTCACAAATGATGCTGCCTTGATTTGGACTAGTATTGGTTCTACTATTTCTTCGACAAAGGAACTTAAAGGACATTGGCACCAAGTTGCCTTTTACTCGATATTTACGGTTGTAGGTTCTTTAATTGGCTGTCGTTTATTGTTAGCTTTTCCATCTAGTGTTTTTGAAAAAGTGGTACCAATTTTTATTGCTGGCTCTGGTGTTATGGTAATTGTTTCAGGTAAGCATCATAGTTTAGAACCGCATAAAAGACCACTTTGGCAGGAGATTTTTTATATTGTTGCATTATTAGGGATGGGCATCTACACTGGGTATTTTGGAGCAGCTGGTGGAGTAATTGTGCTAGTTTTATTAACATATATTACTGATGAAAAGTTTATTGTCGTTAATGCAATCAAAAATGTCATCTGCGGCCTGGCTAATCTGGTAGCACTAATTGTTTTTATTTTTACCTCGCGAATATATTGGCTGCAGGCCATTCCTCTTGCTATCGGCATGTTCATTGGTGGTTATTTGGGGATGGACATTTTGCGCAAGGTTCCGGCCAAATATATCCGCATCTTTATTGCAACTTTAGCTTTTATTCAAGCTGGGTATTTCTTTTACAAAGCATATATGTTATAGTTTAAAACACGTTATAAAGGAAGGAGAATGCAAATTGGCAACAGAAATTTATTTTGTCCGCCACGGCGAAACAATGTTTAATCAGTTAAACAAGGTTCAAGGATGGTGTGATTCTCCCTTAACGGTTAAAGGAATTAATGATCTGAAGATTACTGCGCGAGCTTTAAGTCAAGTTCGTTTTGACAATATGTATTCTTCTGATTTAAAACGTGCAATTGATACAGTTCACTTGATGAAAGATGCCAATCAAGTTTCAGAAATCGGTAAAATTAAAAAATTACCTGAATTTCGAGAAGTATTTTTTGGCTCCTTTGAAGGTGATGATATTGAGGACACATGGAGACAGGTTGCACTAGCAGCAGGTGTTGGACCACAGACAGATGTAACTAAAATTATCAATCAAGTTGGTATTTATGAGTTTCGCGAAGCAACCAAAAAGGCCGATCCACGTCATTTAGCTGAAAATAAAAAAGAGCTGGACGAACGAATGGTGCGAGCTATCAATGTTCTTCATGAACTAACTAAAAATGAGAAGAGAGTTTTGTTAGTCTCCCATGGTGATTTTTTAAAAACTCTGGCAATTAAGTATTGGAACCAGAGTGACGGTCTTCATGATATTAATTTTCCCAATAATGGTAGTGTAACTCGGGGAATACTTCGTGAAGATGGCAATTTTGAAATT
>CAMLMY010000094.1 GCA_946481345.1 uncultured Gilliamella sp.
TTTCCACAATCAATGATTGAAAATGCCGATATTGTATTTGATGTAGTTGCTCTGCCCGTAGAAACTCCTATGATAAAATTTGCCAAATCACTTAATAAAACCATTATTTCAGGTGCAGATGTAGCAGTATTACAAGCACTTGAGCAATTTGTGTTATACACAGGCGTTACGCCAAGTAAAGAGTTAGTGAAGCAAGCTGGAGATTTTGCTAGGCAGGGTTAAACAATAGTCTATTCCACCCGCTTTATGGGTGGAATAATATCAAAAGTAGATGAACCACTTTAACAATTGGAAATTTATAACATAGCTTGATGTAACTTCTGATACACTGCCAATAACTTTTGATGCATCGCGAATTGTTGCAAATTATTATTGGATGATTTATCCGTCATGGTTAAATCAGCTAACCCAAAAAACGTTTTTTCGCCATTGGCATATTGCCACATCTCATCAACACACTCTTTACCATACATTTTATAAAATGCATCTTGATAATGGTTGAACTGTTTTTTATCTCGCTCAAGAATAAAATTAACCAATGTTTGTAAGCAACGATAAGCATGATTGCGTTGAGGGGTAAAAATTGACTCGTTCATTTCAACCGTCCAATCAATCCAAGCTTGGGCTTGCTCTAAATCTTTTGCTGCCAATGCCAGCATCGCTTTAAGTTCACCAATACGTAACGTTAGCCAAGCATTATCCGATCCAGTTGCAATACCGAGCAATTCACGAACTCGGGCAAAATCATCTAAGCCTTCTTCATCCAATTGTTCAATAATATTCAGATACTGTTTAGCAGTCAGCTTTTCATAAGGCAATGACAAAATCAGATCTCGAAGATGAATCGCCATATTATTATTGGCAAACAACAAATCTTCTGGTGGATAGATTTCTGACATTCCAACCGCTAAAATTCGACAAGCATAGACGCCTAAATGCTCATAATCCATAATTAATACTTCGGTTTCATAGCGGTTAAAAATCGCCATTAAGTTTGCAAATTCCTGTTCGGTGGTTCCAGAAAAATCCCAATCCACAAATTCATAATCAGATTGTTGATTAAATAGATCCCAAGAAATTAAACCACTTGAATCGATAAAATGTGTTTCTAAATTACTCAAATCTGCGACATCATCGTTATCAAAGCTTGGTGGCGAAAACACATCAAGATCTTTCAAACTGCGACCTTGCAACAGCTCAGTAACGGTTCTTTCAAGGGCAACGCCAAAATTAGGATGTGCTCCAAACGACGCATAACTGGTACCATTTTGAGGATTAAATAACACGACACAAATTACTGGAAATTCCCCACCAAGAGACGCATCAAAGCAGTAAAGCGGAAATCCTTCTTTTTCTAGCGCCTCAATTGCTGCTAATACCTCAGGATAGCGATTAATCACATCAGTTGGTATAAGCGGTAAACTAATCGCCTCAGCAATAATTTTATTTTTGGCAAAACGTTCAAAAATTTCGGATAGCCCCTGTACTCGAGCTTCATTACGGGTGTTGCCAGCAGACATACCATTAGAAGCGTATAAATTAGCAATCAAATTGACAGGCACATAAACTTTTTTTTGATCTGACTGTTGAACAAAAGGTAAAGCACAGATGCCTCGTTGCGGATGACTTGATTGCAAATCAATTAAATCCATAGCCGTCAATTCGTCATTGGGATTGTAAAACTCAAGCAATTTTTCAGATAATAATCCTTCAGGTAAAAGCCCATCTTCAGGGATTGGGAACCATTTTTCGGTTGGATAATGTACAAAATCTGCATTGGCTGCACTTTCACCCAAATAAAAATCGGAAAAGAAATAGTTAGTCGATAATCGTTCAAAGTACTCGCCTAGCGCTGACGCTAACGCAGCTTTTTTACTTGCGCCTTTACCATTGGCAAAACAAAGTGGGCATTCGGTGTTTTGAATATGAACAGACCAAACATTTGGCACAGGGTTAAGCCAAGAGGCTTCTTTCACTTCTAAATTATAGTTAGCTAATTGTTGATGAAAATAGTTAATAGAATCTTCAAGGGCAGCGTCTTTGCCGGGGATAAAAGTTTTCATGTAGTTTCTCAAAAGTTTTTTATATGATAAAAATATTGCTTTATTGGTAGATTTATTCTTAAATGTATACGCTATTGATCTAAATTAAAAGTATTAATCATCAATAATTTTTAATTAAGGAAATAAAATGAAAAAAATAATAAATTCTGAGAATTTTTCACTAGCTGACTTTTTCTTTTTCAAGAAAATGATCACTCCAGTATTCATTACTGTTATTTATTGGATAACATTAGTTTTTATCGCATTGGGCGGACTGGGTGTGATTTTTGCTAGTTTTGCAAGTTTTCAATACAGCTTTTTTGGTGGAATGTTTACGCTTATTAGCGGTATTGTTACTCTTGTAGTTGGAATTATTTCAGCCAGAATTGGTTTTGAATTAATATGTGTTTTATTTAATATTAACCGAAACATCGAAAAGTTAGCATTAAATAAAGATGATGATCTTAACAATCGTTCAGATGATCAAACTACAATTAGCCAAAATTAATTTTAGTTTTCTAGTCACATAAAAAGTGGGAAAAATTCCCACTTTAATAAAATCATTCCCTAAAAAAATTTAAAACCAATAACAGACCAACCATTAATCAATGATATTATGACACATTTAGCTCACTTAACGGCCATCTTGGTCGGACATTAATTGCTAAATCGCTATACTGTTGTTGTTTTAGATGAATCATACCTGCATAGGCAATCATCGCGCCATTATCTGTACAAAATTCTATGCGAGGGTAGTAAACCTGACCTTTACGTTGTGCCATCAGCTCAGCTAATTTATTACGTAATGTTTTGTTGGCACTTACCCCACCAGCAATCACCAAGCGGTTAAAACCCGTTTGCTCAAGTG
>CAMLMY010000095.1 GCA_946481345.1 uncultured Gilliamella sp.
CTCTGCTGCGGAGCTTTTTTCCCATTTAGCCCCCGTATCAAACAAAATTGCTGATTTACCATTATGAATCACAATTGCTAACCCATGCCCAACATCAAGCATATCTAAACGCCAATAATCCTCCTGCTGTTTAAAAAGGGGTGTGCAAAGTATCATTAAAATGATTAATAAGGTTAACCCAAAACGTCGCCATAATTCAGTACGTACAATAACAAATGCTAGCCAACCGAAAATACTTAATAGATAAAAATCTGCGGAAATATCAAGCCATACCAGATTTAATTTATCTAAACAAACAAATAGCCATTCAAGCGATTTATTAGCGATAAACCAACACCATGAAGCAAGATGAATACAATGACTAACACTAAAGAACAGGGCAAAAATAATCAAGGGCAAAGTCAATAATGTAATAACAGGAATAGCAATTAAGTTTGTTAACAAAGATACCAAACTGATACCTTGAAAGATAATCAATTGAATCGGTAACATTAATAAGATTAAACCAAATTGTAAATGTAACAATCTTATCCAATACCAGCGTTTCTTATTATTTATAACTTTAGGTAGAGGTAGCCAGTCAGATAAAAAAATTAAGCTCGTTACTGCATAACAAGATAGCCAAAAACTTTCTGATAAAATCATTAGCGGATCAAAAAGTAATAATAACGCAACGATACGGTTTAATTTTTGCCAAGCACTGATTTGACTGTTTTTAAAACGTAAATATATCCAAATAGATAATGCTAACATGGCTCGTAATGCAGGAGGATTAAGTCCTGTTAACCATGCATAAAATAGTGCAGCTAGCCATGCTATTATTATTGGGATAAAAAAGTAGATAAAACGCTGAGGAATAAAAAACATCAAAATTTTTAATAAAGTACAACAAAGTCCAAAAACCAATAAAATGTGCATACCCGATATAGCCATTAGATGGGCAACACCTGTTTGCATCATAATAATTCGATGCTCATCAACCATTTGACTACGATCACCAAAAGCTAATGCGAGTAAAATACCTCGATAAGTAAATCGATCAATGTAAGGTAACGAATGATCAGCGATTAGCTGCCGAATACTTAAATTATCTTCAAGTAACTCAGCCTGAATTAATTTTGCTGATAGAAGGCTACGATTAGCTATGGCATAACGTTGGCTATCAAATCCTCCTTCATTTAAATAACCATGTACTACTTTTGTTTTTAAGGTTAATTGCCAAATTTGTCCTGCTTTTGGTTTAATTTGTTGATCCCAATATACCGATATTGTTACCTTAGGATATAAAAAAGATTGAGAATCGTCATTGATTGCAATTTTTACATAATAAAGATCGGTTGGCGAAGTAGAAACACGAGTGTTTATACCTTCAACTCTTGCTTTTACCACAATCGTTTTGTCGATATATGGCTCAATTTTTATTAAATATTGTTTAGAATACGCTACGGACCATAAAAAACTAATAGAAAATACAGTAATAACAGTAATATAGTTTTGAAATTTAGATGGAGCAATTAAAATCGCAATAATCAATATCAACGTTATCATATACCATTGATCGTCACAGAGCAGTGAAGGTAAAAACATCAATGGCAAACAGCCTAACGAAAATATGATTGCCAATAAATCAAGTGATAATCGTCGCATAAACCTAACAAGATTCATTTTATAGAGCAGTCAACTTATCATATGATTAATTGATCAGAATAATCTATCTTGAAATTTTGAAGTTAGCTTCCAATTTATTAATAAGGTGAGAATAATTTTAGGATAATAAGTTTATTTGATAGTTTATTGTGGAATATTGTTATTTATCAGAGCAACAGTGACGTTGACTTGATAAACCAGCGAATTGCAATCTTAAGAAAAGATTTTTAGTAGTAAGGTAAGTAAATTATTGATGCCAAGATTAAATCGCAGTGAAATAAAAAGCCTTTGATCGAAATCAAAGGCTTTATGAATGATAATATTTAAATATTATGCTTTAGCAGCATTATTTACTCTTTCACGTAACTCTTTACCTGGTTTAAAGTGTGGAATATATTTGTGTTTAACTTCAACATTACCACCAGTTCTAGGATTTCTTGCTTTACGTGGGGCTCGGTAATTCAAACTGAAACTACCAAAACCTCGAATTTCAACACGATCATTACTTTCCATAGCCAACGCGATCTGTTCGATAATATCTCTCACAGCATCATCAACTAGCTGCACAGGAAGGTGCGCCCGCCAGTTGGCTATTTTTTCTGCTAAATCTGATCTGTTCATGGTCACTCCTAATTAATTTTTGCGCGGCATAAAATCAATTCATTTTATACTACAAAAGAAAAAGAGGGCAAGCCCTCTTTACTCTTTACATAAACATTTTTTACTCAGTTTTTGATGCTGCTTTAAATGCTTCCGCCATTGCGTTAGTAAATGATGCATCTTCTTGAGTAGTTGTGTTATTTACCGCTGCAAGTGCTTCTTTTTCGTCAGCTTCATCTTTAGCACGAATTGATAAAGAAATAGCACGAGTTTTACGATCGATATTAACAATCTTAGCTTCAACTTCATCACCAGCTTTTAATGCAGTCGTTGCATCTTCGATACGTTCACGAGAGATATCTTGTGCTTTTAAGTAGCCTTCAATACCTTCTGAGATTTCGATAGTTGCACCTTTAGCATCAACTGCAGTAACAGTACCTTTAACGATTGTGCCTTTTTTGTAGTTAGCTGCAAAGCTACTGAATGGATCGTCTTCAAGTTGTTTAATACCTAAAGAGATACGTTCACGTTCTGCGTCAACTTGTAACACAACCGCTTCGATATCATCACCTTTCTTGTAAGATTTAACTGCTTCTTCGCCAGGCATATTCCAAGAAATATCTGAAAGATGAACTAAACCATCAATACCACCATCTAAACC
>CAMLMY010000096.1 GCA_946481345.1 uncultured Gilliamella sp.
TAACAATCAAGATAAACTTAAAGCGTTATATGGTTCTACTTCCGTACGCTTGCCAGATATTATATACACTCAAACGCTACCTTATATGAAAGAAAAAAATGGTGATATATATCAAGAATCGTCATCTTATCGAGTTTTGCAACCCTCTGGAAAATAATTAACGGATAAACAATAAAAAATTATCCAATTAATAACCGTAATATTTAGCTAAATCTCCTTTTTAGTCGCAATAACTATAACCAAAAAGCACCAAATTAACATTTCTTTATATTGATAAGTTAGTATTAAAATATAATAATTAAAATCAGTGAGTTGATAGAACCAAAATGGTGATAAATAAATAGTAGAAGTTAAATGGATTTTATATACAAATATAAGTAAAATTACCTGAAATATTTATCTAACTTCAATGATGTTCATAAAATTAAATGTAACGAAACATATTATAGTGGTGATTTGTTAGGTTATAATTGAAGATAAATAATACGATGTTAAATAATGTACTATTATAAAATTTTGATGAAAGAAAGTATAAACAAGGATTTGAAATGAGTAAGTATCGAGGCGTCATTCGATTAGGGGATGATACAGATCATGGTGGTAAAGTCATTACTGGATCAACAACGATAAAAGTATGTGGAAAACCAATTGCACGTGTTGGCGATCTTGTCAGTTGTCCAATACATAAACATGGAGTAAACCCAATTGTTGAAGGTGAAGCAACAATGAAAGATCAGGGCAAAAAAATCGCCTTAGATGGACATCATGCTGCCTGTGGTTGTGCCTTAATCTCTTCACTGCCTGAAGTAGGAAAAAGCTGATGGCTATTGATTTTGAATCCTTACCCAAACCATTGCCCAAAAAAGGAAAAATCAAACTATGGCGTTGGCTTGCACTGCTTATAATATTTTTCCTTATCGGATTTATCGCTACACTCAGTTATGGTTACTTTTTTGGTATATCTGATTTTTGGTTTATCTGTTGCTCAGGTATAACACCATTTTTATTATGGTCTTTTTGTTTTGTATATAAAATATATATACGATTTTATAATAATATTTATATTGAAGAATGGAATTATAATTGTGAAAGGGAGCATCAACACCTGATTGAGTTTGCAAAAAGAGGATTATATGTTATTAGCCATTCTCTTGAAACCAGTCATGGTAAATATGGAAATGGTGTAGGCGTTGCCGAAAGTAAACTCTCCTTAAGTACAAAACCAGTTGGTAATAATGGTCTATTTTTTAAATATGGTTCCTTAACCGTTCCTGGAAATATCTATCCAAGTGATATGCCCAAAAGGATTGAATTGTTATTTAATAACTGGTTACCTGATTATCAACTGATCCTTAATCAATTATCATCACAACTTAAATTACATGTGCGTATATTTATTGATACGCGAATAACAACTGATGAGTTAGAAAGGATATGGCTTAAAACATTTGGTAAATTTGTTAAACCAACCAGTTTTGAAATTAACGATCCGGCAACAAGCACCATATTTATCGAATCATGGTTAGATAATAGCGATTATGATAGTGATTTATTGTTGGTGATAAATGCCCACCTTTTTCAATCACCAACCGAAAATGAAGGTGAATTTGCTTCAGTTATTCTTTTTGCAGGAGAAGAAGCAATAGAAGATCCATTATTATCCGATTTTAAAGCTCGAACCGTAAAAGTTCATCGCAGTGAACAAACTTCAACATTAACGGAAACTCTTGATAAAGCACTATTGTGGGGAGAAGATAATCAAAGTGATTATGATGGTATTTGGACAAGCCAAGTATCAGAAGAACAGAATAAATCGATTATGACGCATCTGACTGATATTCAATTTAAATTAAATAATTTTTTTGATGTCGATTTTTCTATAGGTTCAGTTAGAAACTGTGCCTATTGGTTATCTTTAGCATTAGCGGTTGAATATAGTCAAGAAAACAAAAAAAAGCAGCTTGTTTTAATCGGTAAACCCAATGTGACTGCTTTTGTTGTTGCTTTTCCAAATCAGATCTAATTTTAAGGGATAAGTGATGATATTTATGAAATGGTATCAACGCTTATCTTATCATTGTTCATTAGCAACCTTTATAAGGTAACTGTTTTTATTTACTTCACCTCTTTTCCCATCGCTTGTAAATCAGCATGATAAGAGGATCGAACAAATGGTCCGCAGGCCGCATGAGTAAATCCCATACCTAAGGCAATTTGCTTGAGTTCGTCAAATTCTTCTGGTGAAACATAACGTTCGACGGGTAAGTGATACTTACTTGGTTGTAAATATTGACCCAGTGTTAACATGGTTACGCCGTGAGTTCGTAAATCTTTTAAAACCTGTATTAACTCTTCATTGGTTTCACCAAGTCCAACCATTAAACCTGACTTTGTCGGAATATCTGGGTGTTTTTCTTTAAATGCCGATAATAATTTAAGTGAACCTACATAATTGGCTCCAGGGCGTATCTTTTTATATAACCGCGGAATATTCTCTAAATTGTGGTTAAATACATCAGGTGGATTATCACTTAATACTTCGACAGCCTCATCGATACAACCACGAAAATCAGGTGTAAGCGTTTCAACTTTAATATTTGGACTTAATGCGCGAATTTCGCGAGTACAGTCTGCAAAATGGCTAGCTCCACCATCTTTTAAATCATCACGATCGACCGAAGTTATTACCACATAACGTAATTTCATCTCTTGAATGGTTTGAGCGAGTTTAACCGGTTCTTCGCGGTCTGGAGGTAATGGTCGTCCGTGCGCAACATCACAAAATGGACATCGTCGTGTACAGATATCTCCTAAGATCATAAAAGTGGCGGTACCATGATTAAAACATTCGGCTAAGTTAGGGCAAGATG
>CAMLMY010000097.1 GCA_946481345.1 uncultured Gilliamella sp.
CGCCCCAATATTTATCATATAGTGCCAAAACCTGACCGATTGCTTGGCGCTTTTCAGGTAGATAACCTTGGTCTAAATAATAACACCCCACCAAGCCGGTTTTTATTGCATCTTCAATATTATTGGGATCTAAATAATGACCATAGGTAAATCTGTTATAGTTTTCCTGATATTCATCTAATAACTTTTGTAATTTATTTTTCATTAATTGCTCTGCTTTGGGTTAATCACGAAAGACATTGCCACCATCTTCCCGACGTAACAGTTGCCAAGTTACATCGTTATAGACTTGTTGCGTTTCACTATCAATAAATGGCTCAACTTTATGACCTTGGATTAACTCCCGATACTCAATCTTGCCATTGATCTGGGCAGAATAAACGCCCGTATGTGGGCATAATTGACCGGTTTGAATGCTAATTCGAACTTTTGAATCCATATTAATAACTTCCGCTGATTGTGGCTCATGACTTACTGCAATATCCGTTGCTTCAACATCATCAAACCGACTTTGCCACTCTTTTGAGGTTCGATTATTAAAACGAATTTCACCGTTTATTGAGCCAAAACCTAATGAGGCAAGCTCTGGTGCTCGTGCGGGTTTTAATAAAGCATTAACATTAACATAGTGCTTAGGATAGGGGTTGCTTGCTACATCACCCAGCTCAGGCACTTCACCTGCCCGAACGACTACTCCTCCTGCGTAAGGATAAAAACGGATCTCGTTATCATTATTATGCTCTTTTAATGCCTCAAGACTGCCTAATTTATCGGTTATAAGTCGGTCACTGAGTATGGTTAACCAGTTGATACATTTAAAACCTTCTCTAAGGTGTTCATCGTCTTCATCGTTAGAAATATCTAGACCCAAAAACTGATGAGCCAGTTCATACTCTAAATATTGATAATCGTAATACTCATGACTATGCTGGATGCCTAAACCAAAAAATCCATGCATTGGCTGTAATATTTTGCTGATCTGTTGATTTAACGCTATTAATTGTTCTACGCCAAACTCTTTAAGTTCGGATATGGGTAAATAGAGTTGAACATAAGTTATGTTCTGATGTAATTTCACATACCATTCTGGTTTTGAGAAAGTTTTAATTAGATATTCTGGAACAAACTCTAAATTATTAACATTACTCCAATAAAAATTTAATGTTTCAAAAGCATAGTTATTAATAAGATCTTGCTTTTTATCTATACTGAATTGTTGATAAGGATGCAGTTGATTGGGGTTTCCATCAAAAAAACCAAACTTTAGCTTATCGCCCCAATATTTATCATATAGTGCCAAAACCTGACCGATTGCTTGGCGCTTTTCAGGTAGATAACCTTGGTCTAAATAATAACACCCTACCAAGCCTGTTTTTATTGCATCTTCAATATTATTGGGATCCAAATAATGACCATAGGTAAATCTGTTATAGTTTTCCTGATATTCATCTAATAACTTTTGTAATTTATTTTTCATTAATTGCTCTGCTTTGGGTTAATCACGAAAGACATTGCCACCATCTTCCCGACGTAACAGTTGCCAAGTTACATCGTTATGGACTTGTTGAGTTTCACTATCAATAAATGGCTCAACTTTATGACCTTGGATTAACTCCCGATACTCAATCTTGCCATTGATCTGGGCAGAATAAACGCCCGTATGTGGGCATAATTGACCGGTTTGAATGCTAATTCGAACTTTTGAATCCATATTAATAACTTCCGCTGATTGTGGCTCATGACTTACTGCAATATCCGTTGCTTCAACATCATCAAACCGACTTTGCCACTCTTTTGAGGTTCGATCATTAAAACGAATTTCACCATCAATTGAACCAAAACCCAATGAGCCAAGCTCTGGGGCTCGTGCGGGTTTCAATAAAGCATTAACATTAACATAGTGCTTAGGATAGGGATTTCTTGCTACATCACCCAACTCAGGTACTTCACCTGCCCGAACAACCACGCCTCCGGCGTAAGGATAAAAACGGATCTCGTTATCACTATTACGCTCTTTTAGCGCCTCAAGGCTACCTAATTTATCGGCTATAAGTTGGTCACTGAATATGGTTAACCAGTTAATACATTTAAAACCACTACGAAAACGCAAATCACTTTCAACATTAGAAATATCTAATCCCAAAAACTGATGTGCCAGTTCATACTCTAAATATTGATAATCGTAATACTCATGACTATGCTGGATACCCAATCCAAAAAATCCATGCATTGGCTGTAATATTTCGCTGATCTGTTGATTTAACGCTATTAACTGCTCTACGCCAAACTCTTTAAGTTCGGATATGGGTAAATAGAGTTGAACATAGCTTATTTCTTGATGTAATTTTTCATACCACTCTGGTTCTGAAAAAGTTTTAATTAGATATTCTGGAACAAACTCCAAATTATCAACGTTACTCCAATAAAAATTCAACACATCTAATGCATAATTATTAATAAGATCTTGCTTTTTATCTATACTGAATTTTTGATAAGGATGCAGTTGGTTGGGGTTTCCATCCAAAAAACCAAACTTTAGCTTATCGCCCCAATATTTATCATATAGTGCCAAAACCTGACCGATTGCTTGGCGCTTTTCAGGTAGATAACCTTGGTCTAAATAATAACACCCTACCAAGCCTGTTTTTATTGCATCTTCAATATTATTGG